>CAZKQQ010000242.1:0-9800 GCA_964554945.1 uncultured Solibacteraceae bacterium
TCTATGTTGAGTCTCGTGCAAGTGCTCAAGGACGCTGAACAGGGCAAAGGTCCCGAGCGTGATCCGGAAAACTATCACGTCTGGATCTTCGGGGAGCCGGCTGAGCAGAGCATGTGGGGGTATCGATTTGAAGGGCACCACATCAGCTTGAACTTCAGCGTGGTCAACGGACACATCGCATCAAGTCCCAATTTCTTCGGCGCGAATCCGGCGGAAGTCAAACAAGGGCCGCGCGCGGGACTTCGCGCTTTGATGCGCGAAGAGGATTTGGGTTACGACCTGATCCAGTCGCTCACCGAGCAGCAGCGCGCCCAGGCGATCGTCGATAAGACCGCGTACAAGGACATCCTGACGTCGGATGAGCGCAAGGCAGCCCTCAAAGGCCAGCCGAGCGGATTGCCTTTCGCGAAAATGCCGGCGAAATCACAGGAGATTCTGACCAACCTGGTGAGCGAATATGCCGCCAACTTTCCGGAGCCGATTGCCGAGATGCGCATGGACCAATATCGGAAGAATCAGGCGAACCTGTATTTCGCGTGGTCGGGTGGCATCAACCGGCACGATCTGCACTATTATCGCGTACAGACCCCGGCGTTTCTCATCGAGTTCGACGAGACCCAGGACAACGCCAACCACATCCACAGCGTGTGGCGCGACTTCGAAGGCGACTTCGGCTTGGATCTGCTGGCGCAGCACTACCAGGCGGCGCACAAGTAGGCGGCGGGCGCGATCACTCGGTCGCGGGGAAGATTCCGCGAGTCGGGCTTCTCCAAATCTCGCGCCCTCGTTCGTCGAACAGACGAATGCCACCACTGGCGCCCCGTAAAGCAATGCCGTTGCGTTGAGTTTCCGGCGCGAAAGTACCCAGAGTTCGTCCGTTGGCGTCCTCCAGGACGAAGCGTTGCGCGCGAATCTCCTGGGGCGTCTGCTGCGCCTGCGCCTGAGCGGGCTGGGGCCAAACGTAATGCGACAACATGCCTCCGGCCAAGCCGGCGGCGAGCGAGAGAGTCAGATAGAGTGGTTTCACGGTATCCTCCTGACTCCAGGAATGCCGCGAGCGCGCCAATCCTTTCACATTTCCGCGCGGAGACGCGCTTGCAGTGATCGACGTTAGAGCAGCCGAAAGCTCACTTCGATCTCAGCCGAGACTGGGACGGGGCGGCCGTTTTTGTAGCCGGGTTTGAATTTCCACTTCTTGACGGCTTCGATAGCTTTCTCATCGAGGCCGAGGCCGAGGCTGCGAAGGACGTGGGGATTGGTGACGCGACCAGCCGGGTCGACGGTGACCGTGAGGACCACAACGCCCTGATATTTGGCCTTGCGGGCTTCCTCGGAATATTCAGGCTCGACCTTGTACAGCAGCGCGGGAGCGCTGACGCCCGCGCCGGCTCTGAAGACTCCACTGCCGATGCCGCCATCGGAGCCGGGGCCTACGCCTAGACCGTTGCCCGGCCCGACACCGCCGTTGTCGCCCTTACCGATGGCGCCGCCCAACCCTGTACCGTTCGATGGCGCACCCAACTCATTCAAAGGGTCCCCCAAATTGTTGAGCGCCACTTCGGGTAGAGACACATCGGGAGGCACCAGGATTGAGGGATCCAACGTCAGCTTGGGATCTAAATTGCGGACCACTGCTGCCGGCGGTGTAAATTGTTTTAACGTCGTCTTCGGGAGTTTGCCTTTCGAGGCCGGCAGGGAGGAACCGTCTCCACCACCACCTCCGCCTTGTGTCTTCGGTTTGTAGGCATCGATGTCAATCGGGGTCTGCAACTCGAAAACGTGCCGGGCAGCGTGGCGAACCGTCGGGTTTGATACCGCGGCGAACAGCATGGCAATGGCCAGGCTTTGAAGAGCCAGCGACAACATCCACGATTTCTTCTGACGAGGATACAGGCCCCAGATCGTTTTCACCTTGACCGGACGGGATGAGAGTTCGAGGAGCGGAAGCTGCGGCGCGTGAAGGGCGTCGCGCAGGTTGCCGATCAAACCGCGATACCAGGGCGCATCCAAGAGCGCTAACGGCAGTAACCGCTCCAGGTGATTGTTCGCATGCTCGATTGCCACGTTCATGTTGTTCTCCTCGTATCGCATGTAATACTGGCTGCTCCAATGCCGCACGAACGCCCGAAACAGCACGAGCGACGATTCCATGCGGTCGTCCTCATTGCGAAGGTCCGGAGCGTCGCGGGGGATCATGATTTCGCTCCAATTCTGGCGCGAACCGTCCGCAGAGCCCGAAACAGGTGCGTCTTGACGGTGCCTTCTTTCATGCCGGTGACGGCTGCGATTTCGAGCAGGTCCATGTCTTCGACAAATCGCAGAAGGAAGACTGTCCGCTGCCGCTCCGGCAGGCGCGCGACTGCGCTCCATACGACCGCCACCTGCTCCCGCGCGAGCGCCAACGCTTCGGGCGATTGCTGCCGGTCGGAAATCCAATTCCCAATGTCGGCCGCATTGATCCCGTGGCTCAGGTTGCGTCTCCAGAATTTGAGGCGATTGCTTCCTTCGTGATCGCGAATGAGATTCGCGGCGATTTGCATAAGCCAGGTTCCGGCGCTGGCCGTGCCGCGAAACTGCTCGCGCGCCTGGTAGGCCTTCACGAAACAGTCCTGGGTCAGGTTCTCGGCGGACTCGCGGTCTCTCAGTGAAGCAACGATAAAGCGGAAGATGCGCGGCCGATGGACTCGGACGAGCGAATCGAAATCCTGGATTTCCCCGGCGTTCGGCGCTGGGTTGGATACCAGACTCTCTTCCATCCGCACGTGTAGACCGATGGCAAGCCAGACGGGTTTACACAAGACGCCAAAAATTTCCCGGACCGTGATGATCCGGCTACAGGTGTGCGTACGGCGGACTGATCGAGGCGCGGAGAAGCAAGAATTTCCACGGGCTGGTGCTTGGCAGGAATCGTGCAACGTGGGTGAGAACGGCGCGGCGGCTCCGGAATCTATGACGGATCGCTCCCGTTCTCCGGGACCGCCGCTTTTCGGGACACGCCTGACCTACGGGACGGACACGATCTTCGAATCAACCTGGAATTTGCGGTAATTATTCCACGTGATTTCCTGATCCTCTGCCAACCGCTTGAGCAGGCCGATGCGGCCGCTGCCACTCACGAACTCACGCTTGGGGAGCCACACTTCATCATTGACTCGTTGTTGTTCGAAGATGAGCCTCGCGCCTGGATTGAGGCGCGCGAGAAACAACCCGAACGAAATCGTCGACGTGGTCTGGGCCACGATCCGCACCCACTGATATCCGGCTTTCTCGATCCACAGCTTGCCGCGGATTTTCAGCAGCGCGCGGCCGTCCCGGCTCTTCGCTTGATAATCGGATTTGGGAACGCCGGAGATGACCCACACATCCTGGCCATCGATCGTTTCATCCGGTTCCATGCGGAGGTCGTACGCGTTGGGGATCTCGAGCAGGAACTCGCGGTCGCGCCGACGCTGCTTTTCGTAGCCATCGAGGCGGCGCTGCTTTTGCTCGGGCATTTCCTTCCCGATACGCGAGGCGGTTTTGTCGAGCTTCTCCTGTTCTTTCTTCTGTTGATCCGCCGGGAGCGGCTTGCCATCGCGTTCCAGCATGCGCCGGTACGGCTCGCCGCCGAGGATAATGGTTTCCCAACCTTCCTCGTGCTCCGAGGTCACGCGATTTTGCGAATCGAAGTGACGCTCACGCGAGTGGGCGATCCACGTGTAATTCACCATGCGGAGCCAATTGATTTGATCCAGTTCGACGGATTTGCGCACGATGTCGCGCGCATCTAGAGACAAAGCAGGATGCGTAAGGGCTGCCGCCGACAGGAGCAAACGCACTATTGGTGCGTGAATAGCACAGCTCATTGTTTCCATTCTTACAAAAGTTCACTGCGCTGACCCATACTCTATAGAAGAGGAGGCACACATGCCACACATCACGGTTGGCAAGGAGAATTCCGGAAACATCGATCTCTATTACGAGGACCACGGCAGCGGCGCGCCGGTCGTTCTGATTCATGGATGGCCACTCAGTGGGCGGTCTTGGGAGCGGCAGGTGCCGGCGCTAATGGACGCAGGCTATCGAGTCATCACGTATGACCGGCGGGGGTTCGGCGAATCGAGCAAGCCGACCTCGGGCTACGACTACGACACAATGGCGGCGGACTTGCGCACGGTTTTGACGAAACTCGAGCTGCAAGATGCCACGATAGTGGGATTCTCGATGGGCGGCGGCGAGGTGGCCCGCTATTTGGGCAAGTATGGTAACGATCGGGTCGGCAAAGCGGTTTTCATCGCGGCGATCCCGCCCTTCCTTTTGAAGACGAAGGATAATCCCGAAGGCGTGGATGGCAGCGTGTTCGAAGGGATTAAATCCGGTATTGCCTCCGACCGCTTTGCGTTTTTATCGCAGTTTCTCTCGAATTTTTACAACATGGAACAATTGGGCGGCAAAGCGATCAGCAAGGTCGCGGTTCACGCAAGCTGGAATGTGGCGGCCGGCGCATCGCCGAAAGGCACCCTGGATTGTGTCTCTGCGTGGTTGACGGATTTCCGGCAAGATCTAAAAGGCATTCACGTGCCGACGCTGGTGATCCACGGCGACGCGGATCAAATCCTGCCCATCGCAGTCAGTGGGAAGCGCACGGCAGATCTTGTGGATGGCAGCCGGCTGGTGGTGGTCGAAGGCGGACCGCACGGATTGACCTGGACGCACGCGGCACAGGTGAACGGCGCGCTGCTGGAGTTCCTCGGCGAGACGCGGCGCGCCTCTCACGGTGCATGATCTAAGTCTTGATATAATCGCCGCGTGCGTGTGACGCGGCTCTCCATTCTTTGTCTGCTGGTCTCGGCGCTGCAGGGGCAGTGGTTGAAGTATCCGACCGCGGGTGTGCCGCGCACGACCGATGGGAAGCCCAATCTCGCCGCGCCGGCGCCGAAGAACAGCGAGGGCAAGCCGGATTTTTCGGGAATGTGGCAGGCGGCCGACCCGCTGCCGTGCAACGATGTCACGCGCATCTGCACGGACCTGCCAATCACACTCCAATTTTCGAACCTGGCTGACGGACTCAAGGACGGCTTGCCCTATACGCAATGGGCACGCGACGCCATGAAGCAGAGACCCGGAACGGACCCGTACACGCACTGCATCTCGCCCGGCGGACCGCGTATGCATCTGCTGCCGACCATGAAGAAGGTCGTGCAGACGCCGAAGCTGATGATGATTCTGGACGAGTACAACGCCAGCTTCCGGCAGATCTTTCTCGACGGGCGTCCATTGCCCGAGGATCCGCAGCCGAGCTGGAACGGCTATTCCAGCGGGCATTGGGTAGGCGAACGGCTGGTGGTGGAGTCTAACGGGTTTCGAGACGATCAATGGCTCGACGCGCGCGGCAACCCGCTGACCAGCGCCGCGACGGTGACGGAACGATTCCGGCGTCCGAGTTTTGGGAGGATGGAGATCGAGATCACGATTAACGATCCCAAAGCCTACACGCGGCCGTGGACGGTGCTGGTGAAGCAGACTGCCGTAGTGGATACCGATTTGCTGGACTCGATCTGCCTGGAAAACGAGAAAGACGCGGCGCACATGCCGGCCCAGTGAGACGGCAGCCGCGCTACCATAAATAGCTTCATGGTTGATTCCAAACTGCGGGTCCTGCTGTCGTCCGACAAGATCCAGGCGCGCATCCGCGAGATGGGCGAACAGATCTCGCGGGACTATCCCACGGGCAATCTGCACTTCATCTGTATTCTCAAGGGCGCCTGTTTTTTTCTGACGGACCTGGCGCGCGCAATGAAACGCGACGTGTTCGTCGATTTCATGGGCATCTCGACGTACGGAAAAGGAAAGAGCAGTTCGGGCGAGGTGAAAGTAACCAAGGACCTGGATATTTCACTCGAAGGCGCCGACGTGCTGGTGGTAGAAGACATCGTGGACAGCGGCATCACGCTCAACTATCTGATGAAGGTGCTGGAGCAGCGGCGGCCGAAGACGCTGCGCATCGCGGCGCTGCTAGATAAGCCCGAGCGCCGCGTGCGGCCGGTGCCGGTGAGCTATGTGGGATTTCAAATTCCCGATCAGTTCGTGGTGGGATACGGGCTGGACTACGCGGAGAAATACCGGAACCTGGACGATATCTGCGTGCTGGACGGGACGGTGGTGGAAGAATAAAAAGGGCACGCGGCGCAAGACCCGGAACGGGTCGAGGCCACCAGGCTACTCGGCCAGGGGGCGAATCTCGCGCTCGCGCTTTACTTCGCGCTTGCGGGCAAAGTGGCGCTTCACATCGGGCCAGAATTCCTTAAGCACGTTGGAAACGGCGTCGGTGGCGCATTGAAACAGGAGTTTCTGGACATTGTCGGAGAAGTTGCGCGTGTCCGGGTACCAGGCATTGGAAACGGCGACCGAAACGGCGTTGCCTCCCCACTCGGAAAAATTGAACGTGCGCCCGCCGGAATCCGCTCGGGTGACAAAAATCTGAGTGAGCGCCGCGGCGAGGCGCGATTTATTGGTTCCAGCGCCGACCCGGAAATAGCGGGGATCCTCGTGCAGCAGACTGGGGAGGACGCCTTCGGTCATCATATTGCCAATCAGTTGATCTCCGTAGGATGCGCCGTAGCGCTTGCCGTATCCGGCCATGCCTTGGCCGAATGAATGATTCTGGTCCTCGAACTGGTAGATGCCGGCGAACATGCCGGAGGTCAGGTACACCGGCCAATCGAAGGAGTCTTTGGCGGCGATGGTCATTTTGCGCTTCGCCGTGATGGGCTCGAAGGGCAGGGAACCGTCGGTGGTGCGGTTATTGGGGAGGACGCCGAATACGCGTTTATCCTCAAGAGGAATCGGGGCCGGCTCGACCTCGACGGCGCTGCCTTGCGCCCAAGCGACAGTTCCCATAACTAAAGTCAATATAATTCGGACCAAACGCTGAAGCATGAAGATAGATAGATGATCGCACAGCTTCTTTAGGTTTCGATTCAGATTTTTCGAATTTGCGCCGGCGATTCGTAAAGCATAGACTTGCACCATGCGGCGATGGGTAACCGTGTTCCTGCTGGCGATGGCATTGGTGATCGCGTATGTGGACCGCACCAACCTTTCGGTAGCTCTGGCGTCGGCGGAATTCAAGCAATACTTTCATTTCACGGATGAGGAGCGCGGGTTCCTGAATTCTGCATTTTTCTGGAGCTACACGCTGTTACAGATTCCAGCCGGATTCGTAGTCGACCGGTTTGGGGTGAAACTGCCAATCGCGGTGGCGTTGTTCTTCTGGTGTCTGGCCAGCGCGGCCACCTCGATGGCGACTCTGCTGTGGCAGTTGATCGCGCTGCGGCTGGTGCTGGGGGTGGCTGAAGCGGTGGTATTCCCGGCCGGTTTAAGTTGGATCCATCGGAACATCGAGGAGGAGCGGCGGGGCCTGGCGGCGGCAATTTTTGTGGGCGGCACTAAGTGGGGCCCGGCGATTGCTGCGCCGCTTGCGGCCTGGCTAGTGAGTCAGTACGGATGGCGGATCATGTTCCAGGTAGTGGGACTGAGCGGGCTCCTGTGGGTGGTGCCGTGGATTCTGCTCGCTGACGATGGGGCGTGCGCGCCGAAGCGCGTGCGGCAGGGAGCGAGGACATTACCGATGGCTGCGCTGTTCCGCTCGCGGATCATCTGGGGAACCCTGATCGGAACATTCTGCTACAACTATTTCCTCTTCTTTTCCATCACGTGGCTGCCGGCTTATTTCGTAGAGCGACGGCACCTGTCGCTCAATTCGATGGGGGTGTACACGTTTTTCAGCTTTGCTGGCACGGCCGTGGTGGCGATCGTAGCGGGAGCGGGGGCGGACTGGATGATCGCACGGGGCCGGGACGCGGCGGTCATTCGCCGGGGATTCACGATCGCGGGGCTGTTGGCGGCGTCCACAGAAGTATTCGGGGCGCTGGCGGATTCGAATCAATTGGCCGTCTTCTTTGCGATCTTCTCGATGGCGGGGCTCGGTCTGGCGACTGCGAATTACTGGGCTTTGACGCAAACTCTGGTGACGCGAGCGGCGGCCGGACGGGTAGCCGGCCTGCAGAACACTGCGCTTAACCTGGCTGGGATCGTGGCGCCCATCCTGACAGGCTGGTTGAAGCAGGTGACCGGGAGCTATACCGCGCCGATGCAGGCGATCTGGATCACTCTGATCTTAGGAGTGGGCGCGTACGTATTTCTGGTGCGGCGCAATGGCGCGGATGCGGTTCTCCTGAACAGCTTAAGGGAGAAGGCGTATGCTTCTCCTAAGTGAGACCGGTCGGCGGTTCTGGCCCTGGCCGCCATGCCGGCTATCACCTGGATCTCAGGGCTCGCGAATTATGCCGTAAGCTGACGGGTGCGTGAGATCGCCGGCTGAGGACTGGCGCGGGCACTGTCGCTAGACCCGCTACGCGCCCTGCGCCATGAGAGTAGACAATGGCCGGTTGCGTTTGGTACACTCGTTGCTGTCCCTTTTGACAAATGCTCAGTGGGAGGTTCGTATGCCTTGTGAACGAACCGCTTGCACCAATGAGGTGATATGGCACGCCATCCTGGTAAACAGTATCAATCCGCAAAGAAACAAGTGGAGACCCGCGAGTATCAACTCGAAGAGGCCGTACCACTATTAAAGAAGATCAAGTTCGCCAAGTTTGACGAGACTGTTGAGGTTCACATGCGGCTGGGAGTGGACCCCAAACACGCGGATCAAATGGTCCGCGGGACCATCGTTATGCCGAATGGGCTTGGCAAATCGAAAAAAGTTCTTGTGATCGCAAGTGGCGATAAGCAAAGAGAGGCGCAGGAAGCCGGCGCCGATTTTGTGGGCGGCGAGGACATGGTGAATAAGATCCAATCGGAGAGCTGGACCGATTTCGATGCCATGATCGCGACGCCGGACATGATGCGATCGGTCGGCAAACTTGGCAAGATCCTCGGCCCGCGCGGCCTGATGCCGAATCCCAAAACCGGCACAGTCACGCAGAACATAGCGCAGGCGGTCAAGGAAGTTAAAGCCGGCAAGGTGGAGTTCCGTGTCGACAAGACCGGGATCATCCATGCGCCGGTCGGGAAGATGAGTTTTACAGCCGACAAATTGGTGGAGAACGCGGCCGCGCTGATCTCGGCCGTCATCAAAGCCAAACCGGCAGTGGCAAAGGGCAAGTACGTGAAGAGCGCGACCATCTGCTCCACAATGAGCCCCGGAGTGTCGATCGACACGACTCCGTTCGCCGTGAAATTGGCGACGGCATAGCCAGACAGGTGTTGCCATGAAAAACAAGAACGACAAGAAGAAAGACATCGACGCTTTGCGACAGGATCTGGAAAAATCCAAGAACCTGTTCGTGACGGGCTATGAAAAGCTGCGGGTCGATCAGGATTTCGAGCTGCGCAAGGCAGTGCGGGGAGTGGGCGGCAAGTATCGGGTGATTAAGAACAACCTGGCGGAGAAGGCGTCCGAGGGCACGGCGGCCGAGGCAGTCCTGAAGGGGCTGCGCGGGATGACCTCGCTGGCCTACACCACCAAGGATCCGGTGGCGCTGGCTAAGGCGCTGACCACTTACGCGAAAGCCAACCCGACATTCACGTTCAAAGCCGGACTGGTGGAAGGCCGGGTGATCGACATTAAGGCGATCAATGATCTGGCGAACATGCCCTCGCGGGAGCAGATTCTATCGAAGCTGCTGTTCCTGATCAACGCGCCGGCGCAGCGACTGGTGACTGCGATGAACGCGGTCGGCCGGAATCTGGCGGTTGTGGTGGATCAAGGCGTGAAGGAAAACAAGTTTCAGGCGTAACGAGCCGGCAGCTGGAAG
>CAZKQQ010000243.1:0-9770 GCA_964554945.1 uncultured Solibacteraceae bacterium
ACGTTTTGGGCGCGTTCTCTGTTCCTGAAGCCACGCGATCGCGACGTGGTGTGCCACGCCAGCGCCTGGGACGTGGATAATGTCGATGACCTGCGCCTGAAGATGTGCATCGACATTACGGGCGAGGACTTTCTCACCGTCCATCATGAGCTGGGGCATAATTTTTATCAGCGCGCGTACAACCAGCAGCCGCCGCTATTCCGCGATAGCGCCAACGAGGGGTTTCACGAAGCAATCGGGGATACGATTGCTCTGTCAGTGACGCCGGAGTACCTGGTGAAGATCGGGCTGCTGGACAAGGCGCCGGATACCTCAAAGGACATCGGGCTGTTGCTGCACAAAGCTCTGGATAAGATCGCATTTCTGCCGTTCGGACTGGTAATCGACCAGTGGCGTTGGAAGGTGTTCTCGGGTGAAATTCCGCCGTCGAAATATAACGAAACGTGGTGGCAGTTGCGTGAAAAGTACCAGGGGATCGCGCCTCCGGTAAAGCGCAGCGAGGCGGATTTCGATCCGGGGGCGAAATATCACGTTGCCGCGAATTATTCGTACATGCGTTATTTTCTTGCAGATATTTTGCAGTTCCAGTTTCACCGCGCGCTATCGCAGGCGGCCGGATGCGGGGGGCCGCTCAACCGGTGCTCGATTTATGGGAATAAGGCGGCGGGTAACAAATTGACCGCCATGCTGGCTATGGGAATCAGCAGGCCATGGCAGGATGCGCTCGAAAAGATTGCGGGCACCCGCGAGATGGATGCGACGGCGATTCGCGATTATTTTGCGCCACTACAGAAGTGGCTGGATGAGCAGAATAAGGGAAAGTCTGTCGGATGGTAAGAGCGGATCCGGGGGGGATCCGCGCGGACCCGAGGGTCCGCCCCACTTGGGAGGTGGAGATCATGAGGAAGCTCAGAACAACGCTGTTGGGTATGGCCGCGGGACTTTGTCTGGTTATGGGCGTTGCCACTACAATCGCCCAGACACCGAAACCGAAACATGTCAACCGGGCGGTCGAACTGCTGTCGGATGGCCAACCGATCTATTACACCGGGTCGCACTCCGGGACCGAGGGCAGTTTTGAGCAGGGCAAAAAAGATGCCCAGACGTATGCCGATTACATCAGCTACGACATGGAGCATGCTCCGTTCGATGTAAAGGGTTTGTCGGAGTACATGAAGGGGCTGGTGGCGGGAGGGCCAACCAAGAGCGGGCATCGCACGCCGGCGGTGATCGTCAATGTGCCGGTGAATGGCACCGACGAAGCGACCGTACGCGCCAACGCGTGGATGTTCCAGCAAGTGCTCGCGACAGGCGTCCACGGCGTCATGCTGACGCACGCGGATACGCCGGGCGCAGTACGGGCGTTCGTGGAAGCGGTGCGATTCCCAATTCACAAAGAAGGAGTCGGTCCGGCGCTCAGCGAGGGGCGGCGCGGCGCTCACGGAACGCCGACGGCAGCGCAGATCTGGGGCGTTTCAAACCAGGAATACGAGGATAAGGCCGATGTGTGGCCGCTGAATCCTAACGGCGAACTGCTGCTGGGAATCAAGGTCGAAGACAAGTACGCGCTGGATAATGCGGAGCAAACCCTGAAGGTGCCGGGAATCGGTTTTGCGGAATGGGGACCCGGAGACATGGCGCTGTCGCTCGGCATCCGGACTCCCAACGCGGCCGAGAAAGATCCAAAGATGCTGGCGGCGCGGGCGCGGGTGTTCGCGGCGACCAAGGCCAACAAAATCTTCTTCCTGAACTCGATGAACCCCGGAAATGTCGTGGACATGATTAAGGAAGGAGTCATGGTAGGCCCGGCAAACCAGCAGGCGGCGGAGATCGGACGGCAATATACGAAGCGGAAGCTGCCTTGGTGAGAACGTGTCCGGCGTTGGGATGAGTGCGTTGCTACAATCGCATTCATGGCTAACGAGATCTACGCCTCCTTCGACACGACTGAAGGCAAATTCAAAATCAAGCTGTTCGCGGACAAAGCGCCGAAAACGGTGGAGAACTTTGTTGCGCTGGCGGAGGGCACCAAAACGGGGAAGCCCTTCTATGACGGTACTGTATTTCACCGCGTGATTCCCGATTTCATGATTCAAGGCGGCGACCCGGAAGGCACGGGGCGCGGCGGGCCGGGCTATCGCTTTGCCGATGAGTTTCATCCGGAGCTGAAGCACACCAAGAAGGGAATCCTTTCGATGGCCAATGCCGGACCGAATACCAACGGCAGCCAATTCTTCATCACCGTGGCCGCCACGCCGTGGCTAGATAATAAGCACAGCGTATTCGGCGAAGTTACCGAAGGCTACACAGTGGTGGAGAAGATCTCGAAGGCGGCGCGCAACTCGCAAGATCGTCCTTTGAAAGAAATCAAAGTCAATTCAGTAAAGATCGAAAGAGCTTAGACGCATTGCGCCTGGCGATTCTCGGCGGCACGTTTGATCCCATACATGAAGCGCACCTGGCGCTGGCGCGCGAGGCAGTGAGGCAGTTCGGTCTGGATCGGGTGCTGTTTGTGCCGGCATCCCACCCGCCGCATAAGTCGGGGGTGACGCATGCGGCCTATGAACACCGTGTACGCATGACGGAACTCGCTTGTGCCGGCGAGCCTGCTTTCGAAGTCTCACGCCTGGAACAGGACACCACGAGTTATTCCATTGAGACGATCACGAAAGTACAGGCGCAACTGGCGAGCGGTGATGAGTTGTTCTTTATAATCGGCGCGGACGCTTTCGCGGAAATCGAGATGTGGCGGCGCTGGCGGGAAGTGATCGCGGCCGTAACGTTCATCGTCGCAAGCCGGCTGGGGCACAGGTACCGAGTTCCCGAGCAGACCCGGGTCGAGCGGTTGGAGACGATGAATTTGCCGTATTCGTCATCGGAGATCCGCCGCGCGCTGGCGGCCGGCAGACACCCCGACGGCGTTCCCGGGCCGGTGCTGGATTACATTTACCGAATGGGATTGTACGGCGTGCCGAAGCTGGGCTGAAAAGCGGTGGCCGGGTTGCCCGGTCCTTTATGATCGCGGTTCTGTGACCGATGTGGAGGGGAGCGGGTCGGTCAAATGGGGCTTGCCGGAATCGGCATTCTGAAGAAAGCTACGGAGAACTGCGTACTGCACCCCTTCGGTCTCATCTTTCCGAGCCATAAATCTGGAAATGCCGAAATGGAGCAACGCTGCGACCAGGACGGCTACCACGGCACAGATGACAATGGTTGAAGTTACCTGCATGTTAGGGAAGAACCGGACTCACTAAAGTCGATCGTATGCATCGCTCGAAAGATACCATGGGCGCTGCCGGATGACAGCGTTGACCTTGGTATACATAGTCCTCTAACTTGCGAGTGTTAATGGCGGGTCTGGTGGCCGGAGGCTTCCCAGCGGCCTACGAGCAGATCGACAAGGCTCAGCCAGGCTTTATCGGGATGCTCGAGTCGCTGGTACAGCGCGATGTACTCGGGCTTCTTCATTCCCATTCCCGCGAAGGCCAGAAAGTAAAGGGCATCGGTTTCGAGATCGTTGGCTTGCTCCCTGTTCCATTGGCGGGGATCCATGAGGTGCGGCTTGAGATAATCGATGACGGTGCTAAGATTTGACCCGTTCCTGCCGTGGACGCTCCATAAGTCGATCCCCTGCACCTCGGCAATGCGACAAATGATCGTATACGCTTCCAGGTTAAAGACCGAGTACCAGGGGTTGGCACGCGTTTCTTCGTGTGGAGCACTGCCATCGGGACGGATCTGCCGGGCGAAAATGCGATCGCGGTAAAAGTCGAACGCCATCCTGGCGGCCGCGTCATCGCCCACAAATGTAGCGAAGGCGGCTACTTGAGCCGTCCACCAGGAGGCGTGGTCATCGCCGCTCTTCTTTTCCTCCTGGCCATTCTTGCTCTGCGTGAGCCAGCGCAGATAATCCTCAAACCATTTGCGGACAGCTATCTGTTCCCTGGGATCCCAAGCGCCTGTCTCGGCCAGGAACTCCATTCCCTGGATGGCGCGGATCAGGCCGCGGCCTTCGATGATGCCGACAGGCCGCCCGGT
The DNA here is from genome assembly GCA_964554945.1 of uncultured Solibacteraceae bacterium. Classification (GTDB taxonomy): domain Bacteria; phylum Acidobacteriota; class Terriglobia; order Bryobacterales; family Bryobacteraceae; genus PSRJ01. The sequence continues at coordinate 4,039 of CAZKQQ010000243.1, forward strand.
ATTCCAGTTCCGGATCCCCTGCGCATTCTCAAGATTGGGATTCATGCGCGTTTTGGGATTGATGAACCAGGTATTCAATAACAAGGCGGCGCGTTGCGCATACCGGGAGTCATCAAATAAATAGGATGCGGCGCCTAGAGCGAAAACGGCGTCCGACATGGAGTTGAGCGCCGCGCGGTTAGCGCCGAAGCGATCCGGGTAGATGCGCTCCCGCAAAATGTACGGGCCGCTGGGGTCGTCGGGATTAGGCCACCAGTAGGGGGCGTCGCTGTAGTAGTCGTGGGGATCGAGATCGACGCCGCGCGGCCTTTCGAACGTGACACTCCAAGGCCCTTCTTTCATGCGGCGGTCGGCGGCGGCGCGGAGGCGGCGGGCGGCGTCCTGGGTCCAGACCTCTTTCCGTGTGATGGCGCTGCGCAGAGGATCGGCTTCCGCATCGGAGACCAAAGTCATCGGCGACGTGGCCGCCTGGCCTAATGCCGCAGCCAGGATAAAAAGAGGGGCGCTCCTCACTACTGCGATTGTACCCGGAACGGCGGGGGCTGTTGGAGGTCGACTCTTCTTCATAGTCCGTTGGCGTATTTACCAGAACATATGGGTTAAAGGAGAACAAAGGTGCCGCTGCCACCGATTCGACTCCGGTTTCCCGCACACTGGCGCCGCGGAAGGGCCATGCCGACGTGGATGAAACGCCGCCCCTATGCCCGATCTCGGTCAACGGCGGCTGGCGCGCTCGTATTCGGCATTAAATTCGCATCCGATGAGCGCGATGGCGGCTATCAGATACATCCAGACCAGCAGAGCGATACCGGCGCCGATCGAGCCGTACATCACGTTGTAGTTACCGACATGCCGCACGTACCAACCAAAGCCGGAGGTGGCGGCGAGCCACAGGATGGTGGCAAGGATCGCTCCCGGCCACACGTTGTGCCAGCGCTGCCGGCGGTAAGGTCCAAAGTAGTAAAGCAGAGCGGTGACCAGGACCGTTGTGGCAAACGCGACTACATACCGAAACAGGCGGCTCAACCAGAGCGGGTCGGCCTGTACAGCGCGAAGTACGGTTTTCTCCAGTTCGCCGCCGAACAGAATGAGCAGGGACGCCGCCACCAATGGGACAGCGGCCAGCAGGACGAGAATGATCGCGACGCCGCTGCGATGGAAGAAGCCGCGGTTTTTGGGAATACGGTAGGCCGCCTGGAACCCTTCGATCAGGCTCTTGATGACGCTGGAGGCGGCCCACAGTGAGATCAGTCCGGCGACAATCAGCACTGCTATCGGACGCGCGCCGGTGATGCGAAACTGGCGGAGCACGAGATCCTCGGTTCCGGGAGGCACCACTTCAGAAAGGAAGTCCTCTAGGGTACGGGATACGAATTCGGCGCGCGTCTGCACCAGGATGGTGGCCGCGGAAGTGAGAACGGGAAAAAACGAAAGCAGCGCCGAATAGGCCGCCCCTTTGGCTATGCTGAAACACCCATCATCGAAGGCGGCGACCAAGCTGCGCCGAAGCAGCCAGAGAACCGTTCGCGGAGTCCAGCGCGGGGGGCGGGCCATCGCCGGTCCTACGTGGAGCCGCCCACTACCGCAGGACCACTTTGGCGACGCCGTTATTGTTTGCGCCATCGCCGGCGCGCAAGACGACGACGTGCTCGCCGGGGGCGAGATTGTTCAGATCGAGTGAGAACGATTCACGAAGCGAATCGATCACGCCATCGGAAGCTTCGACGGGAAACCAGCTCGACGCATCGAGCGAGTATTCGCAGCGGCGCAGGGGCGAGGCGGCATCGGCGGCCGAAAATTCGAGGTGGGCGGAGCCGCCGGAATAGCGCACGGTTCCGATCGTGATCGCTGGTGGAGTGTTATCGATCATCACCGGAGAGCTGACGAGCTGCGACTCGCGGGCGGATGGCGTCGGATTGGATTCGCGATCAGAAGCCGTGACACGGAAGAAATATTTGCCGTCCGCCAACACGTCGGCGTCGAAAGTGACCGAAGCATCGTGCAGGTCGCTCTTGAAGAGCTTCCACTGGGTTTCATCGTCGCCGCGGAAATAAAGGGCGTAGACGAGGCGGTCGCCATCGGGGTCTTCGGCCTGCCAGCTTACCGTGATCTGCTGGGCCGAGGCGCGGGTCAATGTCTGCGTGGACGTGCCCGCTGAAGTTGCCGACGTATCGGTATCGGTCACGGTCACGGAATAGGCCGAGGAGGAGGAAGCGGGCGAAATGGATTTGCCGGCTTGTGCGGTGGCCACGTTGACTACGCTGATACTCTTGATAACCGGCGGCGAGTTCTGGGGCAGGTAGGCAAGCGAAACGCTGGTTACCCCGGGAGTCGCGCCGTTTGCGCCCGTGAGTTCCGCCTTCCATTGGATATAGCGCGCGTTCGGACTGGGTACGCGGGAGCCGGACGGGTTCGTGAGGGGCTCGGACCAGTCGCTCCATGTGCGATCGGGCTTGGCCGAATTGCCGGAGCGCGTGCGGAATTGAATCTTCGCGCCCGAGGTAGCCTCGCCGCGCCAACTGATGCTGCCCCAACGCGCCGCGGTGCCGGCATCGTGGACCGGGGCCTCATAAGATCCGTTAGGGCCGGGAGTCTCTCCCAGACGGAAAATGCGGCCCATGTTGCCGGTCGCGGCCAGAACGGATTTATCGGCGGATAACAGGCGCGTAGTTTCTCCCTGACGAGTCTCGAGCATCAACGTCACGCGACGATCGGGCGCCAGACTGTAAATGCGGCCGTTTTCGTCAGTCGAAAAAATCAGCTCGCGATCGAGCGCCAGCAAGTCATAGACGTTCTCTTCCTTAGAGCTCCAGAGCGTCTCGACTGTGTTATCGGGATTAATACGATAGACGGCCGATTTTTCGACGCCGCTGACGTCCGTGACCGGCGTGAACTGAGTGGTGACCTGGGTCGCGGGAGTGGCTGTGGCTGCCGGTTGCTTGGCCGGATCAGGCGGCTTGATTTCGGGACCCGGTCCGGCCTGTTGTGCTTCTACCGTGATCGTCGTGGTAGGAGCCGTGACCGTGACGTTGGAGCCGGCCGCCTGGCCTTGTTGCGCACTTTGCAACCGCTTCGCAACCGAGCCACCCAGCGCCGCCGCGTAAACCGTGCCATCGGCCATCGGCACGATTGCGCGGATTTCCGGCAGAGTCGCATCGTACAGCACGAACGCCTTGTCCTTGGCTGTGACCCGATAGAGAATTCCATTGGGTTCGCTGCCAGCCAAAAGACGATCTTGAGAATCGACCGCCAACCCGGTGATGTGCGACTGGCCGGTCTCGTAATACAGTTCGCCCTTGCCGGGGCCTTCCACGCGAAAGATTTTGCCTTGATCCCCGGTGCCGACGTAGAGCACGCCGGCGGGGCCGATCGCGAGGGACCAGATATAACGCGCCTTTGGCGCGAAGTATTCGGTCGCCTTACCGTTATCGATCCGGTAAACCTTGCCGTCAGGCGAGGTGCCGGCGTAGAGAGTACCGGCGTGATCGACCGCGATGGCGAAGATCTCCGGTTGGTCGGCGGTCCATAACAACGTTGCTTTGCCGGTGCGGTCGATGCGATAGATGCGGCCCCGATGACCGGTGGCGGCATAAAGCGAGCCGTCCGGCGCCTGCGCCACGCCCCAAACGACGGGCTGGTCGGACGCAAACACCGTATCCAGTTTCGGGGCGATCGACAGGCGGCCATCCCGGCTCAAGGACACGCCGTCGAAACGGCCACGGATGAAATCGCTGTAGGAATTCATCTCCCAGGCAGCGGTGCTGCTGGCCCAGGCGGCAGGCAAAAGGGCGGCTGCCAGGGTGACAGCCCAGCCAAGGGAGCGCATTGAACACTTCATTCGGTTACTTCCACCTGGATGGTCTTATTGCCCGAAATGAACATGTCGCCGCCATCGATTTCCATGTCCGCGATTTTGGCATTCTTCGTTTGCGCGAGGCCGGCCAGAGTCGATTGCGACCCTGCCAGGATCATTGCGACCGATGCCGGTGGATCCGGCAGATCGGCGCCTTCCAGTTGAAACGCCGGCATGGCGCGCCAGACGCGGACGTATGCCTTATTGTTGGGATGCAAATTGTTGACGGTCGAAATCACTTGTCCGGGACTGTGCGCGTTCGATGTAAGGATCTGGCGAAAATCGGAGATATTGGCGACATTGGCGTCGGAGACCGTGAAGTAGAGCGTGCCGGCGGGCGCGCCGACGGGGACTTCATACTCCACGTGCCGCGTGGTTTCAGCGCCATTCTGGCCAGTGAAAATCACCTGAAGCTGCAGTTTTTCACCCGGGTGCACTTCGCGGCGCGATGCGGCTACCGAATCGATGTTGTACTGTTTCTTTTGATCGGACACCTCGACGCGCAACGCGACGCGGTTCAATTGCAGCGTCTCGAACCCGCTTTGCAGCACATACGCCAGCGGCACAGCAGCGGAAAGCGAAACCTGGGCGGCCGAACCGTTGTCCGACGAGTACGTGTTGTTCAGGCGGACAGGCGCCGAAGCGTTCCGAAAATCGAGTTCTCCCGAGACGCGAAGGCTTGCCGCGCCGACGGTGCGTTCCGTGGCGTCGATGGCCGAGTAGACGGCCATCTGGAGCAGCAAGGGCGAAAGCAGCGTATCGTTAACCATCTGCATTTGATACGACTCGATCTGCCGCCCGGCGCGGGAAATGCTGATACTCACGGGGACCAAAGCCGCGCGTTTGCCGAGTTCGCCGGCAACCGCGGTGTCGCGGTCCTGATAGATGGTGCCCATCCATTCCTTAGCGGCGGAAAGCTTAAAGGAGGTATTCAGGTTGGGCAGCAGGGTAATCACTTCGGCCCGGGCAAACGGCAACGCGGTAGGACCGACAGCAAGAAAACGGTGACCGAAGGCGTAAATGCGATGGCCATCGATGTGGGTCACGGTCCCGTCGGCGCCCACGCTCAAATCGCCCGCCATTAATTGGACGCTGATCATCGAGCCCGGCTTGAGATCGGCAGGATTGCCCATGCGCCCTCCGATATCGGAACCGCTGGTAATGCCTTGGCGGGGTTCCAGGCCAAGCGCGCGCAATTGCGGCGCGAATGTCTCGAGCGTGGCCCGGCTGAAACCGCCGAAGGAAACGGGCGTGGCGATATCGATCATGCGACCCTCGCCCCCTGACGCCGGCTCGGGCCTGGCAAATCCACGCGTCAAATCGCGCTCATCCAGCGATAGCGCCGCCCGCTGAACAGGGTTCGACGGAACCGAAGCAGGCGCGGTGGGGACCGTCATCATGTCCTGGATGGGGCGAATCCCCGCAATCGGATCTTTAGAGAAGGGAAAGGCCATGGCCACGGCTCCCAGCAGCCTGCCATTGATATATACGGGGCTTCCGCTCATGCCCTGCATGACGCCCGTATGATCGAGCGGGCCTCCGGACAAGCGCGCCAGGACGAGGGACTGTTTGGGCCCGACATTGTCAAGAACGCCGAGGATCTCGACCTGGAATTCCTGAATCTGGTTGCCCGAGAAGACCGTACGGCCGGTCCCGCGCATGCCGGGTTTGACCTCATTTAAAGGAAAGAGGCTGGTTTGCGCGCACAAAACAGTGGTGAGCGCGAAACTCGCGGAAACCGCGAAGCGTAGCACCTCTCTATTGTACTCGGGGGCCGCGCCGAAAGAATTGGAACGCGACATTGACCGGACTGAAGCCGTACGCTACGATGTGATTGCGGGGTGGAGCAGTCTGGTAGCTCGTTGGGCTCATAACCCAA
>CAZKQQ010000244.1:0-9749 GCA_964554945.1 uncultured Solibacteraceae bacterium
CTCCGCGACATGCGACTGCTTGAAGAAAAGCCGGCCGTGAATCTCGTTGTATTCTTTATCGAAGGTCCCGCCCGTGACGAGGATCCGGATACGCTCCCGAACCGCCACTAGTAGAGTCCCTTCACGATTCCGCCATCCACCGCGATCGAAGCGCCGGTGATGTAGCTCGCCCGCTCTGAAGCGAGAAACACCACAAGGTGAGCCAATTCGTCGGGTTGTCCGAGGCGGCGCAGCGGAATCTGGCCGGTCCAGCGCGATTCAATCTCCTCCGCAGACACGCCTTCCCTCCGCGCCAGCGTCTCGGCCAGCCCGACCAGCCTGGCCGTCGCCGTAAAGCCGGGACAAACATTGTTCACCAGCACGTTATAAGGCCCATACTCGTTGGAAAGCGATTTGATCAATCCGCTGACGCCGCTTCGCACGGCATTGGACAGAACCAGCCCTTCCAGCGGCTGCTTCACCGAAACCGAGGTGATGGCGAGAAACCGTCCCCACCGTTGTTGCTGCATGACCGGCAGGGTTTCCTTGGCCAAAAAAACCGTGCTCATCAAGTTGAGGCGCGCCGCGGCCTCCCAGTCCGCCGGCGATGTTTCGGCGAATGACTTCGAGGGCGGCCCGCCCGCGTTGGCCACGCAGATGTCGATTGTGCCGAACCGCTGCGCGGTGTCCATTACAAACGCGCGGACTGCCGCGTAGTCCGTGACATCGAGAGCGCGTGTCAAAACCTCAGCGCCGGTTTCGCGCCGTATCTCCTCGGCCGCCGCCTGCAGAGGGGCGTCGGTTCGCGCGCAGAGAGCCAGCCGCGCACCCTCGCGAGCGAGACCCAGGGCCACCGCTTTGCCGATGCCCTGGCTCGAGGCGGCCACCACCGCCACCCGCCCGCTAAGACCCAGATCCATCGGTCTCGCCCCGGCGCAGGTAAGCGTCGTCCTTCTTCAGCCAGTCGTGCCGGATCGGGCTGAAGATGTCCAGATCCAGCGTGTCCTCCAGCGCGATGGCACGATGCGGCACATTCGAAGGAATCCGCAGCACCTGCCCCTTGCCTACCACCACTTCCCTGCCCTCCAGCTCGAATTTGAGCGCGCCATCGAGAATATACGTGATCTGCTCGCTTTCGTGAAAGTGCTCCGGCACCACGGCGCCCTTGGCAAGAAACACCTGCGCCACCATCGCTTTATCGCCTGAAATAATCTTGCGGCCGATCTGCTCGCTCAACACTTCCATATCCATCGCGTCCCACGTGTAGTGTTCCATGGGTGACATTGTACAGTGGCGCACGGCCGGCCCGAGCGCGTTCCGAATCACACAGTTCTTTCGCGCTCCGGCGGCTTACGATAAAACACGAGGAGCCTTATGGGAGCCGCACTCACACCCGATCCGAAGAAACCGTTCCTGAGCGACATCAAAGAGATTCGCCGCCGCGCCCGCCAGCACATTGAACGCGGGGCGGTGATCGATAACTATAAAGCCGACCTCGACACGGCTCTGCGCGTATTAAACGAAGCGCTCGCCACCGAGCTGGTTTGCGTACTCCGGTACAAACGGCATCATTTCATGGCCAGCGGCATCCATGCGCAGGCCGTGGCCGACGAATTCCTCGAGCACGCCGAGGAAGAGCAGAGCCACGCCGACCAAATCGCGCAGCGCATTATTCAGCTGAATGGCGCGCCCAACTTCAGCCCGGAAGGTCTGCTGATGCGCAGCCATTCGGAATATGTGGAGGGCCAGACTCTCACCGAGATGATCAAAGAAGATCTTGTGGCGGAGCGCATTGCGATCGAGTCCTATTCGGAAATCATCCGTTTCTTCGGCGACAAAGATCCCACCAGCCGGCGTCTCATGGAAGAGATCCTGGCGAAAGAAGAAGAGCACGCCGAAGATATGCACACGCTGCTGGAGCGCATCGGCGACGGCAATTGATCGCCGCGGCCTCTCCTGTTTGATACAAACAAGAAGGGCTGCGTGATATTTCACATTCTGAGAAGAGGCGAATGGCAGGAGGCTCTCCGCCGAAACCGTTACGAGCCGCCGAGTCTGGAGACCGAGGGCTTCATCCACTGCTCCACACGGGAACAGACGCTCGGCACTGCCAACCGCTTTTTTCGCGGCCAGCCCGATTTGTTGCTGCTGGGTATCGAGCCATCGCGCCTCACGGCCGACGTACGCCTGGAAGCTCCGTCCAATCCCGTCGATGAACGCGCGCGCGAATTGTTCCCGCACGTGTACGGTCCCATCAACCTGGAGGCGGTAACGCAGGTCCTCGATTTACCGTGCGATGCCGACGGCTTATTCCCCTTGCCGGAATTGTCGAGCTCAGTTGACTAGAGGTGCAGCCGCAATGGAGGCGAGTCCCGCCAGGAAGCACGTGAACATCAGGATCAATAACAGGTTGGCTTTCGCGCCGCCGCTCTTGAACTCTCGCCAGATAAAGACTCCCCATAGCGCCGAAACGAGAGTGGCGCCCTGGCCCAGCGAATACGATACCGCGGGACCCACCAGTCCGGGCTTCGCGCCCACCATGAAATTCAACATCGCTCCTGTCGACCAGATCACGCCGCCCAGAATTCCCCACGCGTGCCAGTGCCGCGGAACTCGGAAGTATTCGCCGGCGCGAACCGGCTTGCCGCTGACCGGCTTACGCATAAGGAAGGCGATCACTGGTATCGTGCCGAGGACCGAACCCAGCGAAAACACGAAAAATCCGGAGTACGGAGTGAGGCTGCCCGCTCCAACCAGGGACTTCGCGAAAAAGGGATAGAACAGCCCCATCAGCACGCCGCAGGCGAGGCTCAACACGATGCCAACTCGCGGCGAGGCCGCCGGCATATTACCAGCAACGGTCCGATAGGCCATTGCGTCGAGGGCAATTGCAGCCGCCACCAAAGTCATCCCGCCGAAGAGCAACAGCGGATTGCCCGCGGGCTTGACGATGTAGTTGCCGACCGTCCCGATGATGAGCGCGAGACCGATCCCGATGGGAAAGGCAACGGCCATGCCGGCGACGGCAATGGCAGCCACCAGCAGGATGTTGGCAACGGTAAAGATGATGCCACTGAACAGGGCCAGGCCCAGGCTGCCCGCGGCGGCTTGCGAAAGGCTTTCAACGAACGGGAGGCCGTTCGCCCGATCGCCCGTGCTTCCGAGCGTCACGCCGAACGCCAGGCTGCTGAGCACCAGGCCAACGATGTAATCCCAATAAAAGAGTTCGAAGCGAAAGGACTGTGCCAGTTTCTGCGTATTGGCCCATGAACCCCAGCAAAACATGCAGGCGATCAGCATGAGCAGAGCCGGCAAATAACTTCCTGGCAAATACATATACCTCCTGAAATTGCGGCGGCGCTCACCGTGCCGGCTGCAGCCGCCGGGCGAAATCCTCCCAAAGCCGGTCAGCGTCGATCGCGCTCACCCAATTGATAAACCCCTTTGTTGGCGCAAATTCAAAGTGCAGATCGGGCATCAACCCAGGACGGGCCCGGTGTTCGCTCCGCGTCATGTTTAAGAGATACGCAACGGTCACTTCATCCCAGACGGGCCACCGTTTCGTATCGCCGGTTATAGCGACAACAATCTCACGGTGTGTCGCGAGCCATTGATCCAGCAGCCCTGCCAGATAACGCCCGGGAGCGCCGGCGGCATCGAGAATGGCATGAGCCTTTTCAGAGGTCATGCTGAGATCTCGTTTGGTCACCGTGCTATCTCCTACGGTGACTGGGATGCGGGAATCGAGAATCACCTTCCAGGCGATCGGGTCGTTGAGCACGTTGAATGTGTCTCCTCCGGTTTTCCGGTTGAACGCCATCGCGACGACTTCGACGCGATCGGCAATTGTGGGATCGAGGAGTAAAGCCGAGGCCGTATCGGTTGCGGCGCCAATGACGATGACGGTGAGCCGATCTTTGGCGCCGTACTTCCGGGACTCGGAAATAATGCGTTCGACACCGTTGTTCGGCAAGGGCGCACGGGTCTGGAGAGGAACGCTCGAGCCGGGAATCACGTCCGGCCGCACGCGAGCTGGAATATGGGCAAGCACCTCGCGGGCAATCCGGGCCGATGTCTCGGCTGCGGGCGGCGTGAGAATCGGAAACTTGCCGGTATGGGTAGTCACGACGGCCCGCATGTCGAACTCGGGCGAAAGCGCCAGGTGAGCCAGCGCCCACTGGTCATCCATATCCGCTCCGCAATCGGTCGTGAGGATCACGGGCCGAGGCGCCGCCGAGGCGGACCAGCCCGCGATCACGAGAACCAGGAGCAAGCGCCCGAGGGGCATAGCCTAATTCTAAGCGCGCGCGCTCACTCCGCAGGCGCGGCTAATTCTCTTGGTAGACTCGCTCGACGAAAGAATCCACCAGGTTGAGGCTCGACCAGCCGGCATACTTGGAGGTGAATTCCGCAGTAAGCCGCTTGCCGGCATCGCTTGCCGAAACGCCTTCGCGTTTGAGCGCGAGCGCGCGGGACTGAAGATCGCTGATGAAGCCGCGTTCCTTCGCGACGAGAGAGCCATCACCGAGCACGCCATGATCGGGAACAACGTAGCGCGGCTTCAAAACGGCGATTTGATCGAGGACTGCCAGCCAGCTCTTGGGACTACCTTCGCCTGCGTTCACTCGGGGGACAATTCTGTCCTGGACGATATCGCCGGGGATGAGCGTGCTGTCCGGCTCGACGAAGATTACCTCGTCGCCCTTCGTGTGCGCCTGGCCGAGCCACATAAAGCGCGCGGTGACACCGCCCAGGTTGACTTTCAGTTCGTGGTCAAAAACAAGATCGGGAGCGCGCAGGTTGACTCCGGCGAGCAGGTCGCGGTTTTGCGGGGACATGGCGCTGAACCGCGCGATCATACCGGCCGCGCTCGTTTCCACTTCCTGCTGCTGGGCGATCGGGCGGATGAGGATGGTATCGGCGGGGAAGCCGGCTTCGCCAGCGGCATGCTCGGGATGGAAGTGCGTGGTCGTGAGGAAGAGCTTCTGATTCGCGGAGAGCTTTTTCACGACACGCATAATGGTGGCGCCGTTACGCGGGCCGAGGCCGGTGTCGACCACCAGCGTGGCCCCGTTTCCTACGACGATGCCGATATTGGGGAAGCCGACAATGGCGTAGACGTGGTCCGAGACGCGAGTTGGGTTCTCTTCGATTAGCGGCATGTTCTGCGCCGCGGCGATGGTCTCGATGAACAGGGTGAGACTCAAAAGAGCTAATAGGCGAAACATTCTTCTTCCTCGCAGGGCCCAAGGCGGTTCTCGGCGGTCAGTGGCCTGGGTTGTGAACAATTCTACTCCTGAGGCCGTCGCTATCCGCCCGCAACTCTCACCTGTCACAATATAGCCATCCAGCGGAGGTGCTTCTTGAACAGGTCCGGTACGCGATTCGTGAATCTGCTGGTTCTCGCGGCCTGCGCCTCGAACGGGTTCCCGCAGCAGCCGAATGCCCCATCCGACCCGGGCCGCCGCGCCGACATCTACACCATCTACTCACTGATGATGACGGATCCGCAAACGAGCCATGGTCCGGGCGGTAACGATATCTACCTGATCGCGGAGAAAACCCAACCTGGTATTCCTGCCGAACCTTGTGTCCGGGTGCCCGCCGGATATGAAGACACGTATCGCGAAATTCTCGCCGACTACAAGGCGCGCCGCGATCAACCAGCGACGGTGGAGCGGGCGCTCACGATTTCGAAACCGTACCGGCTGCTCAACGGCGACGAGGCCGCGGCATTTGTCAGGTCGAGGACAATTCCATTCCCAGATCAAGCCCGGGTGGATTCTTTCCCGGGCTCGACCGACTTGTTCCGGTTGGGGGACATCTATTTCAACCGGCAACGCACTCTGGCGCTGACCGCCCTGTCCTCCTGGTGCGGCGGACTTTGTGCGCAGTGGAGCTGGAGGGTGTTTGAGAAGGCTTCAAACGGGCAATGGGAGGAACGGCCCTGGGTGGGATGCCTGACGATTGCCCGCGCGGAAGGAATGTCGCACCGGAAAAGTAACCACCGGGTTCACAGTTCCGCCCTATCCTTAACGCCCGAGGGATGACCGGCCGGATGCCTATCTGCGGGTGTGTTAACACGGGAAGTAGTGGATTCAAAGGGCTTATGATAAACTGGCCCAGATAGGCGCCTGAAGGGGCGGAGGTGGCTGTTGCGTACGAGACTTCTCATAATCGGTTGTGTCGTGCTGGGTTCGGCCGCGATTATTTCCGGCCAGACTGCCCACTCCGCGCCGGCTTCCGACGCTGCCGCCCAACGTGCCGTCGTCGACAAATATTGCGTTGGCTGCCACAACGCTAAGCTCAAGACCGCCAACCTGATGCTCGATCAGCTCGATCTGGCCCACCTCAGCGATCATGCCGAGATTGGCGAGAAGGTGGTGCGCAAGCTGCGGGCCGGGATGATGCCGCCGACCGGAATGCCCCGCCCCGATCGCGCCGTGCTCGATTCCCTGGTTGCGGGCATGGAAAATGAGTTGGATAAGAGCGCGGTCACGTATCTGCCCGCGCCGGGCATCCACCGGCTCAACCGCACCGAATACACGAACGCGATCCGCGACGTGCTGGGCCTGCAGGTAGACGCGACCAAATTCCTGCCGGCCGACGATTCCACGCACGGCTTTGATAATATCGCGGGCGCGCTGACCATCTCTCCGGCCTTGATGGAAGCTTATCTGTCGGCAGCGGGCAAGATCAGCCGGCTCGCCTTGGGCGACATCTCGGCGCCGACCCAAGCCGTGTTCGAGGTTCCCGCCGATACCGCGCAGAACTACCATATCGAGGGCCTGCCGTTCGGAACGCGCGGCGGCATCCTGATTAAATACCAATTCCCCACAGATGGCGAATATACGTTCAAGGTGAAGGGCGTGACGGGCTACTTCCAGGCTGTGCTGGGGGGCGTCAAAGGCGAGCAGCTTGAAGTTACTGTCGACGGCGAGCGGGTGCGGCTTTTCGACTGGGACAAGGAAATTTCCAACACCACGGGCAATGGCAAATCGACGCAGCGCGTCGCGGTCAAAGCGGGTCTGCATACCGTCGGAGTGACGTTCCTGGCAACCAACGACGTGCCCGGCAGCGAAGTGAACCGGCCGTTCCAGCGGACGATGAACACGCCCGGTTCGATCCCGGGCTTCCTGTTCTATCCGCACGTCGGGCAGGTCTGGATTGAAGGCCCGTACAATGCCGCCGGCGCGCGCGATACGGCGAGTCGCCGCAAGATTTTTGTATGCCGCCCGGAAACGCCGAAAGACGAGGCGCCATGCGCGCGCACCATCGCCGCCAACCTGGTGAAGCACGCGTTCCGGCGCCCGAGCACCGCGGCGGACGTGACGGCGCTGATGGACTTTTATCAAGGCGGCCGGAGCGACGGCGGCAGCTTCGACGACGGCATCGAGGCGGTGTTGCAGCGAGTCCTCGCCGATCCGGAATTCGTGTATCGGCTGGAACCGGAGCCGGCCGGACTTCGCGCCGGAAAGACTTATCGCATCAGCGATCTGGCCCTGGCCTCGCGCCTTTCGTTTTTCCTGTGGAGCAGCGTTCCGGATGAGGAACTGCTGGATGTCGCCGCGCAAGGCAAGCTGCGGGAACCGGCCGTGCTGGAAAAGGAAGTCCGGCGCATGCTGGCCGATCCGAAATCGGCGGCGCTTATTTCCAACTTCACCGGCCAGTGGTTGAGCGTGCGCTCGTTGAAGACCAGCGAGCCGGTGGTCAATCTGTTCCCCGATTTTGACGATAATCTGCGCGCGGCCTACCAGCGCGAGATCGAACTGTTCTTCGCCAGCATCGCGCACGAGGATCGCAGCGTGCTCGATCTGCTCACCGCCGATTACACGTTCGTCAACGAGCGGCTGGCCAAAGAGTACGGCATTCGGAACATCTACGGCCCACAGTTCCGCCGCGTGACGCTGTCCGCCGATCTGGATATGCGCCGCGGCCTGCTGGGCAAGGGCGCGTTGTTGACGGTAACCTCGAATGCGGCCCGGACCTCCCCCGTGGCGCGCGGCAAGTGGTTCCTGCAAACGTTCGTCGGCGTCAGCCCGCCGGACCCGCCGCCGAACGTTCCGGTAATCAAGGAAGCCCCGCCGGACGCTACCGGGAACGTGCACGTGCCCACCATGCGCGAGACGATGGAAGCGCACCACACCAACCCGGCCTGCGCCTCATGCCACAAGATTTTTGAGCCGATGGGCCTGGCGCTCGAAAACTTTAACGCCGTCGGCACCTGGCGTACACACGACGGCGAGAGTCCCATTGACGCCAGCGGCGTGCTGGTGGACGGCACCAAGGTAAACGGCGTGGCGAGCTTGCGCGAATGGGTGATGAGCCGTTCCGATCAGTTCGTGCGCGTGGTGACCGAGAAACTGCTCACCTACGGTCTTGGCCGCGGCGTCGAGTATCAGGACATGCCAATGCTGCGGTCGATCGTTCACGAATCGGCCGCCGGCAAATACAAATTCTCTTCCCTGGTGCTGGGTATTGTAAAAAGTCCTGCGTTCCAAATGAACATGAAGCTAGAGGACAGCAACCCGCAACAGGCCGCACGCAAGGCAGCGCCGGAAACGATCAAGAATTAGGAGCAAGACACGATGTCGTTCCTTACGAAAAAGCATTTGTCCCGCCGCACGGTTCTCCGCGGCGCAGGCGCCACCCTGGCGCTACCGCTTCTGGACGCGATGATTCCAGCCGGCGTGGCGCTGGCACAGACGGCGGCCAATCCCAAGCCGCGCTTCGTCGGCTGCTTTGTGCCGCACGGCATGGCGCCCGGCTACTGGGTGCCGGAAAAAGAGGGCGCGCTCGAAGCCACGCTGCCGTTTAACTGGAAGCCGCTGGAGCCGTTTCGCGCGCAGACCGTAATTTTGAGCGGCTTGCATTCGCGCTCCGCCGAGCCGCCCCCGGGCGCGACCGGCGCCGATCACTGGGTTGCCGCGGCGTTCATGTGCGCGAACAAGCCCAGGAAGACTGCGGGCGCCGACGTGTACGCCGGCACGACGATCGATCAGATGATCGCGCAAAAAATTGGCCGCGAAAACCTGATGCCGTCCATGCAGCTTGCGGTGGAAGATCCCGGGGCAAATTCGAGCAACTGCGGCGAAGGTTATAGCTGCACCTACACGAATACGATTTCCTGGTCGTCACCGACCGATCCGCTGCCGATGGAACTGAATCCGCAGGTGGTGTTCGAGCGGATGTTCGGCGACGGCAGCACGGTGGAACAGCGCGCCAGGCGCAGAAAGCGCGACGGCAGCATCCTCGATTCGCTCACCGGGAGTCTTTCACGGCTGCGCAGTGAGTCCAGCGCGCCGGATCGCACACGGCTCGACAACTACACCGAAAACGTGCGCGAGATCGAGCGGCGTCTGCAAATCGCGATGAAGGCTTCGACCGTGGCGCCGACCGATATGTCGGTGCCGATCGGCGTGCCGCAAACTTTCGACGAGCACATCAAGCTGCAGTTCGATTTGCTGGCGCTGGCGTTCCAGGCGGACATCACGCGGGTGGGGACGCTGCTGTTTGCGCGCGACCTCACCGGCCGGACTTACCCGGAAAGCGAAGCGCCCACGGTGGGATTCCATGGAGGGTCGCATCACGGGGAGGATCCGCGCCGCATCGCGGAGCTGTCGAAGATCAACCAGTATCACGTCAAGATGCTGGCGCACCTGATCGCCAACCTTGCCAAGACGCAGGACGGCGACGGCACGTTGCTCGATCATTCGCTGGTACTCTACGGCTCGAACATGGGCAACTCCAATCAGCATGTTCATTACGAC
>CAZKQQ010000245.1:0-9734 GCA_964554945.1 uncultured Solibacteraceae bacterium
CGCCGGGCTCCAATGTCGATCCGATGGTTGCACTGCGATATGAATGAGCGAAAAATGCGTCTGTCCCTATTTATGAAGCGCCCTGTACTTGCGATTCTGCTTTTTGGCGTGGCATTCGGTTATCTGGAAGCCGCAGTGGTCAGTTATCTTCGCGCTATGCATGAACCGGTGCGCCAGCATTATTATGCGGGGCGGCCAGCCAGTGAATTGTTTCCCTTGTTGACACTCGACCAAACGCGATCGGCGGCACCCGAGCAGATCCGCATCATCGAGATCGAAGTGGGACGCGAGGCCGCGACCCTCGTCATGCTTGCGGCACTGGCGCTAGCGGTCTCAGACAACGCCGGACAGTGGGCAGCCGCATTTGCCATTGCTTTCGGAACCTGGGACCTGGCGTTCTATGCCGGACTCAAGGTCCTGCTCGATTGGCCGGCATCGCTGTTCACCTGGGACGTCCTGTTCCTGATTCCGGTGCCATGGGCCGCGCCGGTGCTGGCCCCCGCCCTGGTGTCCGTCGCGATGATCGCGGCCGGGGTATGGCACTTCCGGCACGGCGCATATATTGGCGCGCGCCACTGGGCCGGGATCATGCTAGGAGCCGTGATCCTGATCATTTCATTCACGCTCGATTACCGGAATTTGTTGGCGGGCGGCACGCCGCACTCGTTCGCGTGGGGAACGTTCACGATCGGACTGGCGGCCGGTGTCCTCAGTTACGCGCACGCGGCGGCCGCCAGCAGGCAACGCATGGAAGCAGCGGCGGCCAGCGTAGCGGCCTGAGCGCTACTTCACGTCGTTGCGGATTACTTTGCCGCCCTTCATCACGAACTTCACGCGCTGCAATTCGGTGATGTCGGCGAGCGGGTCGCCGGAGACCGCGATGATATCGGCGTATTTGCCTTTGTCGATAGATCCGATCTGGTTCTGCCACCCCATGGCTTCCGCATTGATCATGGTTCCTGACTGAATGGCGCGCGCCGGTGTCAGTCCGGCGAACTTCACCAGCGCCTCGAATTCGAGCGCCTGAGTTCCGTGCGCGAAGGTCGAGCCATCAGCTCCGCTGCCGGCCATGACTTTGATCCCCGGCGTGGCGGCAGCCATACGCGTGGCCTTCTCAAAAATCGGAATGATGCGGTACTTGCCGCCCGTATTCTTCTTGTCGTTATCGTCCATGTACGGCTCGGTGTAGCGGACGATGGTCGGATCGAAGTACAGTTTCTTGGCCACCATCATATTGATCAGCTCCGGATTCAGACCGAAGCCGTGCTCGATGGTGTCGCATCCGGCAACAATGGCATTCTTCAAGCCCTCTCCCCCGTACACGTGGCAACCGGCCTTCTTGCCGAGACGATGCGTCTCGTCGATCATGGCCTGCACCACCGGCAACGGGTAAGTCACTTCGTACTCGTCCTTGCCATCCGGAGTGAAGGAGTAGGCACCCGCCGGGTACAACTTGATCCAGTCGGCGCCGTGCGCGATCTGGTCGCGGACAGCGGCGCGGCCTTCCTCGGGCGAACGAACGATCGTGCTAGCCAATGGATTTTGCGGAACCGCCGGATCCGGAGGCTTGGCGCCCCACACGACTCCGAGAGTCGAAACCTGATACCGCGGCCCTTCAATGCGACCTTCGTTGATGGCATTGCGAATCGCCACGTCGCCGTAGCCATTGCCGTGCGACGTCATATCGCGCGCCGCTGTGAAACCGGCGCGCAGGTTTGACTGCACGTTCTGTACAGCGATCAGCATGTAGTCCTCGGTAGTGCCCTTGGGCCTCCGCTGATTGAACATGTGGGTATGCGCGTCAATCAAGCCGGGCAGCACCGTGGATTGCCGCAGGTCGATGACGGCAGATCCTGCGGGAATCTTGACCTGGCCTTCGGGTCCGACCTCGGTGATGCGCTCGCCCGAAATCAGAACCACCTGTTTGGTTAGCATCTGGCCGTTCTTGCTGTCGAAGAGTCGGCCGGCGCGCACGGCGACGACCCCCGGAGCGGGCGGACATTGATGAATCCCGCCATCCGATCCTACACAGGGTGTCGGTCCGGCGCCACGCCACGGAGCCGGCGGCGGCTGCGGACCTTGTGCGGACACGGCAATTGCGCTAAGTAAGAAAATCGTCCACTTCATATTTGTCTATTCCTCCGGGGCAAAGGCGAGCAGGACATTGCCGGCGACGCCGCCGTTGCGGGCATAGCCCGAGTTCACAAACAACATGCCGCCGGCGACGACCGGTCCCGCGCCATCAAGCGAGCCACCCTTGCCGCGAGCGCCGTTCACCGTCTGATAGTCGCGGTCCGTATCGAAATCCCAAACCATGCGGCCATCTTCGGTGGAGAAGGCGCGCAAGTGGCCGTCGACCGATCCGGAAAACACCACGCCTGGGATCGCTGTGACGGCCGCCGGCTGCGCGGGACTGCACGTGGGTTTTGCCCCGCACGGCTGCGGCGGGGCATACCAGGCCTTTTCGCCATTCGTAATACGGAGAGCCGTGAGGCCGCCGCCTTGTGTGGGATCGGGCGGCAATCCGACTTGAATGATGGTTCCGGGCGTGGCTTTTCGCACCAGGTCGGAGACCGCCGCGTACACCTTTTGTCCGTCACTGGCCATGCCCCACTGTACGCCGCCATTCGTTCCGCCTTTGCCGACGCGCATCTGCCACATGATCTCGCCTTTTCGCTCCGGGTCAAGCGCGTACACCACGCCCGACTTCTGGCCCGCCAGGAGCACGTCATGTCCGCTGGGAAGCTTTTCGAGCAGCACCGAGGAACCGAAATCGTGGTCCGGGCCAGGACACTTACCCCCGGTGCAGGCGCCGCTGTACACGTCGCCCGGCGTCACCTGCTTTGCCCAGACGATGCGGCCCGTCTTCAACTCGAGCGCCAGCACGGCATCGCTCATATCGGTGGCGGGAGAAGAAAAGTTGTCGCCAGTCGTGACATAGAGAAGGCCGCGCCTGGCATCCAGGGTCGGCGATCCCCAGACGCCCGCTCCCGAAGGGCCCCACGTTCCGACACTGGCCTGATGGTTGTCCAGTTCTTTCGGAATCTCGCGAATGGTGTATGTCTTCCACACCTGGCTTCCGTCTTTGGCGCGTAGCGCCGTCACACTGCCGCGGAACGTGCAGCAGCGATATTCGGGATTGCCGGACCGCGTCTCCTCCCACGAGGCCGCAGGGATGAAGACCACGCCGTTATGCACAGCCGCGGTGCCGGTCAGCCGCGTCGATTCGTGCTCCTCGGGTTTTTTCTTCCAGAGAAGCCGGCCGGTCTCCGCTTCCAACGCGTAGGCCCAGCCGGTAAGGTCGGTGAATATCAGGGCGTGTGTTTTGCCCACCGGCACCGCGACCGGCGCGGAACGCACCGGTCCGCTGGCCTGGTAGACCCAACGGACGCAGCCGGTATCGGTACTCAATGCCTGGACGGCGCCGCCCGCGCTGCCGACGAACAGCGTGCGGCCGAGCACGGTGGGAGCGCCGAAGGCGCTCACGTCGCCCTCATAGGCGTAAGCCCATTTCAGCTTAAGCTTGCCCACCTGATTCAGCGTAATGCCGCTGGTGGTGGTGTAGCGTGTGTTCGAGGGGTCCGGCCCCCAACCGGTCCACGCCGGGCTCGGAGAAGCGCCGATCGTCACCGCGCGGTCGGAGCAATAGGCCTGCTGCGGCACGGGTGTATCGGGTCGCTCGACGCCCAGGAAACTCGCCACAGCCTGGCGCTCCTCACGATTGAGCACGTAAGCGATGTTGATCATGACGCCGAAATCGAGCGTTCGCAGAATGCGCGCCACGGACAACTGCTTCAGTGCATCGCGCGGCGGAGTTCCCTCGCGTCCGGAATCATGGCACCCCGCACAGCGTTTTTCATACACGGCTTCGCCGGAAACGACCGCGGAGGCAGGGGCCGCCGCAAAGACCGTCAAGAGCGTGATTGTAAGGAGAGACCGATTCAGCACGCGGTCTATTTTATACGAATCCGCCACGGGCGGCTCACTTGCCTGGCATGTGGGTCTGGTCTTTTTCGTTCTCGTTGCAGATGAATTCCATCAGGTCGGTATCGAGCTGCAGATTCATTTTCTGAATCTTGCTGGTCCAAGGCTTGGCGTAGGCCTTCGGGTCATTGATCGTCGCCTGCACCTCGAGAGTCCCGAAGTTTCTTCGATGGAAGCGTTCGATGACATGCAGCGCCTCGGAGGCTGGATGGCCCACACTCGTGTCCAACCAGGTTTGGTCATTGAAGCCGGATGTCTCGATCACCAGAGTGTCACCATCCCACCGGCCGGTGGAATAGCCGAGCCATGACGGGTTGGGATTCTCCGCGAGCTTGCGGCCGTCGAGGAAGACCTGACGGAAAAGATAGAGCTGCTCATAAAGGATCACGACGAGTCCGGGTGTCTGAATGATCTTGAACGGGAAGAGGCCGTTAGTGTTGACGCGCGGCACGCCGTGCGGCAGGCACCGTGCCAGCGGGTCGTCCCCGTGCTCCCGGTCCACGCGCCGCTGTTGCAGCGCCTTGGCCCAGGGAAGCATCACTACCTCGCCAGGCTTGAGACCGGACGCGAGATCGAAGAAGAATTCCTGACCTTCCGCCTGCCAGACGCCGGAGAGATCCGGCCTGCCATCCGCAGCCTTAGGGGCCGGCGCAGACAAATTCGGCTTGCCATCGGGGCCGCTTGGGATTTTGGCAGTCGGATAATTCAGCCACTGCGCGAACGACGGGACGGCGAGGAGGCCCAGCGAGAGACTTACGGTAAATCGGGACATAACGCGTTAGCTCTCTAGCTTACGCGACTCCGCACCGAAACGCACGCTGCTCACAGAACCACGACCGTGAGGATCGGCCGCGCCTAACTGCTGCCCAGGCCGACGAAGATCACGCCTAATAACACCAATCCCAGGCCGATAAACTTCTGCCGCGTGAAAGTTTCATGGAAAAATAAACGCGACCAAAGCAGCGTCCAGATATAGCCGAGCGACACCATCGGGTAAAGCACGGAAAGATCTCCGCCGCGGATGCCGAGCACGTAAAAAACCGAAGAGCCAAGAAACAGCGCCACTCCCAGTATCAGCCGCGAATTGAGAAAACTGAGCAAGCTTCCGTCCAGCAGCGCCGCGCCTTTTTTCAGGAAGACCGCGCCGAACGAGCCCACCACCGAGGCGGCAAACACCAGTAACATGGAATAAAAGAGCTGCGTGCTCACTTCCGCTCTCCGCGTCCGAGTACCGCTACGCCAACAACGATTGACGCAATGCCGACGTCCTTGAGAAGACTTGGCCTCTCGCCCAGCAGCGTGTACGAAAGCAATGTGACCCAGACGTAGGTCAACGCAATGATTGGATAAAGGGTGGACAATTCGCCCTCGCGCAAGGCCAGCACCAGCAGGAGCGTATTAATGCCGTAGAGGGCGTAGCCGGCGATCAGCGGAAGGTTCGTCACCAGCGCCAGCACGTCCGGCCGGAAATGAGCCATGCCGATCTTCATGAGGATCTGGGCAGCGGCTCCGAGAATGGTACAGGTAAAGACGAGTGCCACGCCCTTGCGCCGGGATCCAGGCGATTGCTTTTCCACGGGACTGACTGCGCTCGGGCTCAATCTTAGCCAGAATAGCAGAGTTTTCCGCTAGAATGACCCTTTGCAGTTAGATAATTCTTCGATTACTCCGGATAAGAAACCGTCCCATTCACTATGCCCAACCGACACCATTACGGATTGATTCTGGCCGGAGGCCGAGGGACACGCTTCTGGCCGCGCAGCCGCAAGCACTCAGCGAAACAGGTACTGCCCGTGGTCAGCGAGCGTTCGCTGATTCAATCCACCCTGGACCGTCTCGCACCGGTGATTGCGCCCGAGCGGCTGTGGGTGCTCACCAGCGAAGCGCTGCGCGAGACTATCATCCGGCAAATTCCGGAAGTGCCCAAGCGGCAGATTCTGGCTGAGCCGATGCAGCGCAACACGGCGCCGGCGATCGGACTAATCGCGCACATCCTGGAGTCGATCGACCCGGCCGCGGTAATGGGCGTATTCCCATCCGACCACGTGATTGGAAAAATCCCCGCCTTTCGGAGCGTGGTCCGGGCCGCGCTGCACGGGGCCGCCGCCGGTCATCTGATGGTGGTCGGCATCCAGCCGCGTTGGGCCGAAACCGGGTATGGCTATATAGAATTTCCGCGCGGCGTCCAGGCCGGTGGAACCAGGGCTGTGGCGGTGCGCCGTTTTCATGAAAAGCCGGCGCTGGCGAAGGCGCGCCGTTATGTCGCGGCCGGAAATTTTTATTGGAACTCAGGAATGTTTTTCTGGCAGGCGCGCGCGCTCCTCCAACAACTGCGCCGGCATTTGCCGCGAACAGCGGCGGTGCTGGCCTCCCTTCCCCCGTGGGGCGGCCGGAATTTCGCAACGCAATTGCAGGAGGTGTTTCCGCGGTGCGACAACATCTCGATCGATTACGCGGTGCTGGAAAAGGCAGGGAACGTGAGCGGCATTCCTGCCGCGGATTTCGGCTGGAACGACGTGGGCAGCTGGAACGCGGTCTATGAATTGATGGCGCGCGATCCGCACGGCAATGCCATCGCGCACGAATCGGTCTGCCTCGACGCACGCAACAATTTTGTCGACGCGCGCGGCAAGCTGGTGGCGCTGGTGGGAGTGGAGAACCTGATCGTCGTCGACACCCCCGATGCTCTGTTGGTAGCCGACCGTTCGCGCGCGCAGGAGGTCGGCGACGTGGTGAAGGCTCTCGAAAAGCGCCGGCGCGACGACTTGCTGTAGCGCGCCGGTGCCCGGTGAGTCTGTGTGCCAGTTTTGCGTGGGGCAGACGATCATTTTTGTCGTCTGCCGTCAAACGCAGGCCACGGAAAACATTGGCCTGCGCCACTTAAGCTTTTTGCTCGGGCTTCACTTTCCCCAGCAGCTTTTTCAAAATACTCACCGCGCGGTCGACTTCTTTTTCGGTTGCGATATAGGGCGGCAGGAAGCGCAGCACCGTGTCGTGCGTGCAATTGAAAAGCAAGCCTTGCTGAATTCCATCCAGCACGAGCTGTTTGCCGGAAACCGTCAGCTCCATCCCAACCATCATGCCGAAGCCGCGCACTTCTTTCACGATTGAATATTTCTGCGCCAGATCGCTCAGGCGGTCTTTGAAATAGCCGCCCACCCGTTGAATGGAAGGCAACAGTTCCTCCAGGATATCCAGGAATTCGAGCGCCACGCGGCACGCCAGGGCTCCGCCACCAAACGTACTGCCGTGCATGCCCGGCTTGATGGCAGCGGCCGCTTTCTCGTTGGCCATGATCACGCCTAAAGGAATCCCGCAGGCCAGCGGCTTGGCCGCCACCATGACGTCCGGCAGAATCACTGGTTCCGACCGCTGATAGGCGAAGTAGGCGCCGGGGCGGCCGATGCCGCACTGGGTTTCGTCGGCGATCAGCAGCGCGTTGTGTTGATCGGCCAGTTGCCGCGCGCGCGCGGCGAATTCCTGGGTGAGCGGATAGATGCCTCCTTCGCCTTGAATCAATTCCAGAATGATTCCCGCAGTCTGTTCCGTTACCGCGGCCTCCAACGCAGCCACATCGTTGATGGGGATAAATTTCACGCCCGGCAGCAAGGGTTCAAAATCCGCGCGGTACTTCGGTTGGCCGGTAACCGAGAGCGCGCCCAGCGTGCGGCCGTGGAACGAGTTATCCAAGGATACGATTTCGTATTTATCCGGATGAATCGAGCGCCCATGCGCGCGCGCCATCTTGAGCCCGCCTTCCACGGCTTCCGTGCCCGTATTGGCGAAGAACGCACGCTGCAGTCCGCTGATTCGCGCCAGCCGCTCGGCCAGCTTACCCTGGAAGGGATGGTAGTAGAGATTCGAGGAATGGATCAGCAGCGCCGCCTGCTCGCGAATGGTCTTCACAATCCGCGGATGCGCGTGGCCGAGCGCGTTGACCCCGATGCCCGTAATGAAATCGAGGTACCGGCGGCCTTCCAGATCATATACGTAACAGCCCTTGCCGCGCGCAAGCAGCAGCGGGTACCGCGCGTAATTCTGGAGCAGGAATTCCCGCTCCAGATCCATAGTGGCTTGGGGGGCAGATGGCTCCGCCACGGGAGGAAGGACGCTGGTCATTCCCTCATCATACAAAATGGTGGCCAAACTCAAGGAATTCCCGGTTCCCGATAGGCTCCACTCATTAACTAAAGTAACGGTTGAATCCACCGCCTCCTCAGCTAGGATCGAAGCTTGGTGGCGCACTTAACTACAGTCAAAGCGACTTCGAGCTCCTTAGAGTGCGATCTCGAGCAGGAGCTGGTTCGGCTGTACCAGGAGCACGCCTCAGCTCTCTCCCGATACGCGGCTTCTTTCGCCCGAAACCATGAAGGTGCGCGCGATGCGGTGCAGGAAGTCTTTCTGCGCTACTTCATCGAACGGCGCTACGGCCGCATCATCGGGAATCCGCGCGCCTGGCTCTATCACGTCCTGCGCAACTACCTGCTGGATTGCCACCGTCGCCTGAACAACCGCGAAGTGATCGCGGAGAACCTTGACCATATACCCGGCGGGCAGCAGAATCCGGAGCGGCTTCTGCAAAATTCGGAAATCGCCCGCGAGTTGAAGGCTTTACTTTCGGAGCGTGAGTTCGAATGCCTGCGCCTTCGAACCGAAGAGCTCGAGTACGCCGAGATAGCCGATGTGATGGGCATTCGCATCGGGACGGTGGGCGCACTTCTCTCCCGCGTTCAGAAAAAACTTCGGCGCTCCGCCGCGGAAAATCCAACCGATGTTTCCGGAACAGTGGAGGCGCTCCACTTGCTTTTCGAAAAGCGCCAAGCGTACTCCTGATCGCGGTTCCTTCGGTACAAAACTTAATCGATCTTCGGCAGCCTTCTCGCATTAGCAGACTTTCTCGACGCCGGAGCCGCCGGACCAGGCCCAATCCGCTGGATTGTTACGCTCAGCAGCCTCACCGGCATGCGAGGTCTGCCTTGGGCATCATGCGGCACGTTCGAAATCCGGGCCACGATCTCTTGTCCATCCACCACCTGGCCAAAGATGGTGTAGCCCTTGCCTCCCGGGGATGGATCCAATTCCGGGTAGGCATCGTTCGTAATGAAGAACTCGCACCCGCCCGTGTCGGGCCGCCCGAAGTTCATAAGTCCTAAACGTCCCGGGCGGTCGAAGTGAAGATCCGCCACGAATTCGTCCTTCACCCGGACCCCGCAGTCGTAGGTGCCTGTGCCGGTCGGGTCGCCGGTCTGGATCACGTAATCTGTACTCACGCGGTCGAACTGCAGGCTGCTATACAGCGGCCGGTCCACCATGGCTTCGGTCTGCGGATCTTTCCAAGCCCGCGTACCAGTTGCCAGCCCAACAAAGTTGCTCACCGTTAGCGGTGCCTCCTTCTCAAACAG
This sequence comes from uncultured Solibacteraceae bacterium, assembly GCA_964554945.1. Taxonomy (GTDB): domain Bacteria; phylum Acidobacteriota; class Terriglobia; order Bryobacterales; family Bryobacteraceae; genus PSRJ01. The sequence continues at coordinate 9,387 of CAZKQQ010000245.1, forward strand.
CTTGGCGGTGATTGGTCCCATCGACGTTTTGATGGTGGCGTAAAGTCCGGGCTCTCCCGCCGCCGCGCCGCCCGCCGGCTGGTCCGGCTGAGTTTCCGGGAAGGCGCATGCCGCCGTCAGGGCCACAAGGAAAAACCGTTTCATCCGATTGTTACCTCCTGTGCGGCGGCCATTACTGTGCCAGCCGCAACAGCGACGACGCAACCTGCTGGAATGCGGCGGCGAGGTTGGTCGAGTTGTTCACCTGAACGTACATGCCTACCTGCTGGCTGGAATTGTAGGAAGTCGAATCCTGGGTATTCGCGAGCCGCTTCAACAGTACGGGGTCAAGCGGATATTGGCCTGTCG
>CAZKQQ010000246.1:0-9672 GCA_964554945.1 uncultured Solibacteraceae bacterium
GGCTATCGTAAGGTCGGCGATATCGCCACGGTGAGTTATGAGATGGCCCGCGGCATCCTGCGGACTGGCCTCTGGTTCGAATGGGCGTATACCGACCGGTACCAGATTCCCACCGACCCACGGACGTGGCAGGACGCACTCCTACCCAACTTTCACGAGCACTTCATCACTACGTCGGCTCAGCCCTTTATCGAGTACGAATACAGGATCACGCGGGATATCAGCATAACGGCCGGTATGAAGGTGGCGCAATACGGAATGGATTTGAACCAGTGGCAGGATAACGGTAAGACCGTCGGCTGCCTGGGCGGGTTGCTCTCGACACCGAAGGTTACGCCGACGTCGGTTTGCGTGGGCGGGACGCCGACCACCTACCACTCGGCCGCTTACCGCTCGTGGATGCCGTCGGCCGATTTGCGGTACAAGATCAAAACCAACTGGACTGCATATGCGCAGTTCGGGACCGGCAGCAACATTCCCCCGAGCAGCGTTTTTGACTCGGCGAACGCACTGGTAGCGGTTCTGCCGAAACCGACCTCCGTCAAGACGTACCAAGTCGGCTCGGTGGTTAAGTTCAATCGCTGGACTCTCGATTTCGATGGGTATTACAGCCATTTCCAGAACCCGTACTCGTCTTTCATAGACGCAAACACTAGCGAGGCGTACTTCTATCAGACGGGTCCATCGAACACCAACGGTCTTGAGGCCGAAAGCAACATCCTGATCGGCCATGGCCTCAGTCTTTACCTGAACGGTACTCTGGGAGCGGCCAAATACCAGGAAGGCCGGACCTACGCCAATGGGGGTCTGTGGCTCGCGAACACTCCCAAGAATACCGAAGCCATCGGGTTGACTTACCAACGGAAGGACTGGGACGTCGGCATGTTCAACAAACGAGTCGGCACCATGTACAGCGACAATGGCACCATTAACCAAGCCGTCACCATCAATCCGTTTAATGTGACCAACGCGTTCATCAATTATACGGTCAAGGGCGACAGCTTCTTGAGAGGAACCAAGATCCGCTTCGCCATCAACAATCTCCTGGACCAACACAACATCGTTGGCGTGGTTCCGTTCTCGACGAAGAGCAATGCCCCTGCGGCGGGCGACACTCTGACGCTGGTGCCCGGACGGAGCGTTTCGCTGACCATGACGTTCGGCTACGCGCCGGCTCGGTAAAGCAACCTCTGAGAATCGGTCTCTGAAAAGAGTGTCCTATCTCGCAGCCGGCTCAGCGAGGTTGTGCGCATTCCATCGCGCTCTTGTACTGTTCTCCACTGGCTTTTCCGTTCCGCGATGATCGCGAACGACGCAAGATGTTATAAGAGAGTTTGCGATGAAGGCAAAGAAGGCAGTGAAACGAATAAATCGGGCGGAGGCGCTGTTAATCAGTGTTCTCCACGAGTATGCCGGGAAGCATCGGGAACTCCGTAGTTTGCTCGCCGCTGCGAAGGCGTCGCTCAACCGTGCCAGACAAGCCATCCGTGTTACGGCATCTTCCCAAACCTCAGCGCCGGCTCCGTCAAAGACCGCACGTGCGACAAAAGGTCGCCCGGCACCAAGCCGGAAGGCGAGCACGCCCGCCGCCAAGAAGCGGCACTCCGCCAAAGAAGGCACGCCTGCTCAATATAGTCCAAGGGCGTCCCGGACCTCTCGAAATAAGCCTAGACCGGTGAAGAAAAGACCCGCTGGCGGTAAGGCGGCCAGTGCTCCGAGTTCCGCTGAACGCGACATTACCGCAAAGACCGGACCCGGCACCCAGGTGGAACAACAGGCTGAAACGCCTCGGGCGATGCCCGAATCGGCCAGTGGTGCGCGATAGCGATTCGATTTGGTAGCGCGTGGCGTGTGAATTCACGTACGCACTCTTGGCTTTTGAGACTTCCTACCAGTAAACATGCTTCGCACGATCGGCGGATCATGCGATTTTCGCCCGCCTTACCGTTCTCTCCAACCTGTAAACCTCCGGGCCGGAGAGTTTCGCAACTCCTCTCCGCGTCCCCGAACGTTTGTCGAAAACCCAGCCTGTTAGTTAACTGCATGGCTTCTAGGCTAGTTCGCACGCCTTTTGAGGTCTCCGTCACGCGATGTCGAGTTGCGGCGCATGAACTCGTCCCACCGCCGGGCAGCGTCTTGATCACGCCCGCGAAGGGCGTGTGAGTAGATATCCGCTGTCACACGAACCGAAGAGTGCCCTAGCCGCTCTGATACTGTTGCCAAGTCCACTCCGTCCGCCAGCAACACCGACCCGTGGCTGTGGCGCAGCGTGTGGAGGCTGACGCCCTTCGGCAGACCGAGTCGTCGGCAGAGCAACGATACAGAGGCCGAGACCGAATCGGGCTTCAGCGGTGTCCCATCGGGACTTGCGAATATCAGATCCAGATCCGCCCGGTACTCGGGACCAAACTGCCGTCGGAACTCGCCCTGCCTTTTCCGGTGAGCTTCCAGGGAGGCCAGGACTGATTCTGGCACGTTGACCCGTCGCGGTCGGTCGGTCTTCGTGCCTTTGAACTGCAGTACCTGCCTAGTCTGCGTTAGCGATCGTGTAATTACCGCGTCTTGGCCATTGATATCGGACCAGCGAAGCGCTAATGCCTCGCCGCGTCGCGCACCGGTAGCAGCCAAGAACTCCAGGAACATCGGCAGGCACCACGGACCCGTCGCCGCTTCAATCAACAGCATCTGTTCCGTGGGCAGTAGCGCCATGCCTGTACGCTTTTTCGGCACAGGTGGTTCGCTGTTCGAGACCGGGTTGGTCGACATCAAGCCCCATTTGACGGCGCGGTGGAACGCGCTCGAAACCACTCCGGCTATGCTTCGAACGCTCTTGGCCGAAAGTGGCCGTTGGGTCTTGTCCCGGCGCGTACGGCCTCCACTTTGCAGCAACCGGTTCCACTCCCGATTGAGATGGAGTGGCGTGACGTCCGTCAGGGGCATGGCCAGCAGTTCCGGATTCAGGCACTTCGCTTGCTCATGGTATCGCTCGATGGTCTTGGGAGCCAGTTTCTTTTCCACGTGTTGCAGGAAAAACTCCTCCAGGAGCATCGAAAGGGTCTTCGGGGGCGCTGCCGCAATCCCGGAGCCGGCCTTGGCCAATTCGTACTTCTGCTGTTCGGCGATGCGGCGATTAGCCTCGGCGTCCTCGGCTTCACGCTTCGTGGCAAATCCGAACTCTCGTACCGGCAGAGTGGTGCGCGCGGCACCGGGAGGCTGGAACTTGTAATACCAGAGCACCGTTCCGGAGGCGTACTTGCGTTTGTATACCGGCATCAGTTCAACACCGTTACCTCTGGTGGCGAGTGAAGTCCAGCGTCTGACCGCAATCCGCACGTCCGCTCCCAGTGCTCGTAGGCGTGCCGTGTGATGATCCACCGCCGGCCGACCCGAATGCCAGGCAGTATTCCCTGCTCCAGCATGGCGTACACCGCCAGTCGTCCTATCCCTAATCGCTGTGCGATCTCAGGGACGGACATCCGGCTACCTCCCGCTCCCTCCGTCCTTTTTGGGCGTTTTGGTTCCGAACAATCGGAAGAATGGGACATTGATTACCTTCTTAGAGCGAACTCTTCTGGATCAAGCGCAGCTCCCCATACCAGTCGGATAGGGCTAGGCACAGCCCTTGAAGGTCCCGATGCCCGGCACGGATCTGAGCTTCAATGGCCGCAACCTCCTGGCGGCAATGCTCGATTCAGGCAGCCGTGGTTCCTCTCGCTTGCGTAACTTCGTTGAAAGTCTTCCCTCCCGCTTCCAATGTGGCCTGTTTCCCGCTGTAATCCTGCCAACGGCGTATGATTACGTCGGCGTACCGGGAATCCAGCTCCATCACTCTGCAGTTCCGGCCTCGCCGCTCGCAGGCGATCAGGGTCGACCCCGAGCCTCCGAACAAATCGACAACGCTATCGCCGCTCTTGCTGCTGTTTAGGAGTGCTCGTTCGACAAGCTCAACCGGTTTCATCGTCGGGTGCAGCCGATTGGCCGCGGGCTTTTTCTCGTGCCAGAGCGTCGATTGCGATTTGTCTCCGTACCAGGAGTCTTTCTGGCCGGCTACGTGCGCGTAGAAGATCGGCTCATGCTGAAACTTGTACCGGCCGAATCCCCAGGCGAAGGTATTCTTGGCCCAGACGATCTGGCAGCGCACTTCGAAACCTGCGCCTTCCAGGGCGTCCTGAAACTCCCGTTGCCAGGATGAGGGATGGCAGATATAGAGCGAAGCACCGGGCTTCACGGCGGTCCGGTAAGATGCAAATGCCTTTTCCAGAAAGTCGCGAAACTGGACCGCACTCATACGGTCACCGTGGATGGTCAGCCGCTCTTCCGTATACCCTTCATAGTCGACGTTGTATGGAGGGTCGGTGAACACCAAATCTGCCGCTTCATTACCGAGGAGCCGCGACACATCCGCCGGGACAGTTGCGTCGCCACACAGAAGGCGATGGTGGCCAAGCACCCAGAGGTCTCCGGTTTGGGTTACCCCCCTCTCTCCAACCTCCGGAACCGCATCCTCATCCGTGAGGCCTTCAATTACGGGTTCCGATGAAAGGTATGGGTCCAGTTCCTTGAGGTCGAAACCGGTGAGCGACAGGTCAAAATTCAGATCCTTCAGATCCAGGAGTTCGAGCTTGAGCAGATCCTCGTCCCAGTCCGCCCAAGTCACACTTCTGTTCACCATGAGCCGGAAGGCCTTCACCTGCGCGTCAGACCACTCGTCGCAGAGGATGACCGGGATGTCCGTCAACCCGAGTTTCTTTGCCGCTTTGAGCCGGAGATGGCCATCGACGACTTCACCGCTGCTTCGGGCCAGCACCGGGATCTTGAACCCGAACTCCCGGATGGACGCCATCATGCGTTCTACTGCGGCGTCATTCTTGCGCGGGTTGCGCGCATAGAACTGGAACCAAGAAATTGGTCGCGTGTCGATGGCTAAAGGTTTTCCCATATGTCTCCGTGGTGAAATTTATGCGGCTTTTCTGGCAGGCCGCGGCTTGCTAGACTTCAGACGAGATGCCAAAGAACCCAAACTGGAAGCCCGAGCCAGACGACAGAAGTTACGAGGCCAAATGCCGCCGACTGGTGAACTTGATTGATCAGGCCATAAAGGCTGGCGCGGTGCGACCCCGGCCAGAGCCGGCCGCGCCAGCCGAACTCAACAGACCAGAGCGTCGCCTCGTAAGAAGAGGCACGGTGCCCGCAGCTTCGATGTGGCCAGGCGCGGGAAAGAGCCTCCAAGCTGGCGTTATTGGGACCCAATCTGAAAATGGGGCACGCCCCCTGGGCCCGTGCCTGCTGCCTTGAATCGTCCCTGCGCTGCACGCGATCTAGAATCTCTTTCCGCTCAGAATTGACTTGCTTCCTTTTGCGACCAGAGCGATGAATCGACCACCGCCGAACAGCCGGCGGCAAAGGAGATTACGCAAATGGTCACGTTCATCATCGACACCGACAACAACATCACTGCCATGACTCAGCACGAGGTCGCCGCCGGCATTCCGGACGGATCGGCTCCGTTCACGTCCGTTGAGGCCCTCGCAAGATTGGCGGCCGACTGGCCGGCCGATCGCCTGGTGGAGGTCTGGAATGGTCTGACCGGAGTGAAGCCAGTCACCCGCTTCACCAGCCGCAGGGCAGGCGCTATTCGAATCTGGAAAGCAATCCAACGCCTGGCGCCCAAGGCGGAAGAGGCGCCCCAATCCGCTACCAAGAAGCGCGGACGCGCGAAGCAGGACAAGCCCGCGAAGAAGGCCAAAACCGCAAAACCCGCCAAGAAGCGAGCGGCACGCGAAGGTAGTAAGCAAGCCCAAGTCCTCGACATGCTCAGGCGCAAGGGCGGCTGCACGCTCCCGGAGATCATGAAGGCAACCGACTGGCAGGCGCACACAGTGCGTGGTTTCATTTCAGGCACGGTCGGCAAGAAGCTGGGCATCGACGTTAACTCGACTAAGAGTGACAGCGGCGAGCGCACGTATACCGTCACTAGGTAGTTCCCCTAAATTCCCGCCTTTGACGCGCCGGGCTTCGCGATCCGGCGCGTTTCTTCGTTTGGGCCTTCCCTTCATCCTCACGAATGCCGTTTCTTGGCGCGCACGCTGGCGTAGGTTCGCGCGTCCCGACCGGGGTGCTACACACAGGCCACTTTGTTCCAAAGCTCGCTAAATACGTTGGAAACGCCGGGAATGTGGTGACAGTAAGTGAATCACTAAGTGACGTCACCGAGCGGTCATATCACTTAACGATTAAGTTGCGAATATACTCCTGCCGCCACGGCGAGCCCCGGCGCGTGCGGCAGCCGCGTTCGTTCAAAGCTGCTGCTACCTCCCGCAGGCTGCGCCGACGGGCGCGTAGAGCGCGTATCTCCGCGAGCACGGCTTGTTCCTTTGGCTCCGGCTCCACGTGCTTGCCGTCGCCCGAAAGCCTGTAACCGTAGTGGACGTTGCCGACCCGCTCACCCTTGCTCCGTTTGTGCTGAAGGGCGTCCCGCGTTCGCTCCCCAATCGCTTCGCGCTCCCATTGGCTGACCGCGCTCATAATCGTAATCACCAAACGCCCGGCGGCCGTTGACGTATCCAGCGACTCGGCAACGGAGACCAGAGCGACCCCGCGCTTCTCAAACAACTCCAGAATGCCGCAGAGGTCCTTGACGCTTCTCGTGAGCCGGTCCAACTTGGCGACGATCACCGCCTGGACTTTGCGGTTCCGGACCAATTCGAGGATTCTTTGCAGGCCGGGCCGGTTCATTGTTCCGGCGGACTCGCCACTGTCCACCACCACTTCCAGGAGTTCGGCGCCTTGCACCGTGGCCATGGCGACGATCTTCGCTGACTGAGCGTCCAGCGAAACGCCCCGGTCGGCCTGCCTATCTGTAGAAACGCGTGCGTAGCCTATCGCGAGCATGTGTTCACATTACCTCTGCACGCGAACACAAGGGATCGAGAATTGCGCCGCTATTCGATAACCCCGGCTGGGCGTATGTCGATCGCTGCTCCCCGTTCAATGGAAGGTGGCACCGCCGGCTCGACCTGAGATTCCTTAGGCTGCAGAAGCAAAAGGAAGGTTTGTTTGGCGATATCACCTCGGTAGTCCACGATATCGGTCTGGCCCAAAATCTGTTTTCCCAACCAGACCCCCATCGTCGCATTCCCCTGTTCTAAGAGCCGCATCTGCATTCGGCGAACCGAAATTCTACCCTGGGCCCGACCGCGTTCCATTACAGCAGCGAATTTAGGATTCTTCCGTCTACGCTCGATCGTCCTCGTTGCGACATTAAACCAAGCCGCGATTTCCTCGTCGGTGCATTGGAGATGGCAGAGCTTCTGCAATTCGACCAGATCGATCTTAGCCTTGACACCTCGGACCGCCATCGCTTCGCCGATGCCGGTTTTTCTCGACCCGACATCTGATATGAAAGTAGCACCAGCAGTTCTTAGAGTCATCACATTTCTTTCGTGACGACTGCCCGTCAATGGTTTGCTGTCACCGAATGTGACGGTTCGAGCCGTGGGTTTATGAGCGGAGTCCTGCGAGCGAGATGCACGAGCCGTTGTCGGCCAGTCCTTGAGAACCGAATACTGATGCCGTAGGTCCACCAGAGCGTTGGCTCTTGCTGTCGCAGCCAGATCGCAAGCCGGGCTGGCTGGACCGATGGTTCATCTGCAGAACTCAACAGTCCAGCGAGTCTGGCGACGGTGCCCGACCATGATCTGTGTTCCACCAGGCTTTGGAGCTGCTTCGCAATCATAATCCTGACTCATGAATTGCATTCCGCGGTGTAAATCACCTTGTCACCAGTCACCACTCGCCACCAGTAGGCTTGTATAGGTCCAATGGAACACCTGCAGCCCCTGCTTAATTAGATTACTGGTGACACTAGTGACAGTGGTGACAAGCTTACTGAACTTTAGAGTTGGCCTGTCACCAGTATCGAGCTTTAGCTGGTGACACTGGTGACAGACCGAACATATCGCCACTCGCGCTTACCCTCTAGGCGCCTCTGAACTCGCTTCCATTTCATCGCCGTTAGAACTCGAGCGATCCGGTTTTGATCAGCCTGGGTCCATTCATGAGGTCCCTTCCCAATACAATGGATAAGAATATCCTGAATAGTTATCGATTCCGAAGAGGAATGAAACTCAGCGACTGCGACTGCGTTGTGCATACATGCCTTCGGGTTCTGTAGCCATCGGGCGATGATTTCATCCCACGGATCGGATTCATAACGGCCCTGCGTTTCGGTAGCCGCGGCCTGAACGAGATCTTCGCGGTCCAGCCACCATGTCTCGCCCGAATCGAAACGGTGTCGGGCCTCCGCCCAAAGTTGATCCCGGTCACGCCTCAATTCGTTGACTTTGATGAGTCCACATTTCACCGGCCAGAAGCGCCGATTTCCTGTCTCATCCTTAAAGTAAGTATCTTTGTTTGACGTTCCGACAAGCACGCATTCCCGCGGCATCTCTAAGACACGCCTTCCGTACGGTGGTCGGATGCGGTCGACTTGACGGGACATAAACGCCTTCACGCGCGCGATATCCGCTCGGCTCATCGCGTCGAGTTCGCTCAGTTCAATGATCCACATGCCCCTGGTTTGCATCACAGAATCCTTTGACCCGAGGTCAGCGATGTCGTCCGTAAAGAAATCGCTGCCCGCGAGTATGCGGAGTGCCGTACTCTTCAGTGTGCCCTGCGGACCTTCCAAAATCAGGCAATTATCCGCTTTGCAGCCTGGCTTCAGAATACGTCCCACACAAGCAATGAGGAACTTGGCGGCAACCGCCCGGACATAATCGCACGCCTCGACGCCGACATAGATGGTCAGCCAGTCGTCTATTCGGCCGATTCCGTCCCATTTCAATGAACCTAGGTAATCGCGAACCGGATGGAACGTGCGCTCGCGCGCGACAACCTGGACAGCTTGCCCAGCCAGTTCTTTGCTAACACAGATAGCTTGGCCCTGTAGCCATGCCGCCGCCAGCACATCGTGCTCGTCGGACCATTCGAAGGGGATCCGAGCGGCACCAAAAGGAGGATTAGCGGTAGCAACAGTCATTAGCGAACTCTCGTTGAACCGTAATACGCCGTTCCATTCTGGGGCGTACCGGAGCGCGGTTATTGCGTTGGCGACAACAGATAGCGCCGACCCACGTTTCCCGATGAGGAGTCGAGACTTCCACCCAGTTGAGATTGACTGGGCACGGGCGGAGTCCGGCAAATCCGGGAGCCAGTCAGCTGGCCTTTCCATGACTTTGAGCCCAACGCCGGGAACTGCGCACGATTCGAGTGATTTGTTCTCGGGCCCCCGGCTTTTCGCATTGCTTCTCATTTACAACCTGAAGGCACACCTCGATCGCAGCCTCGCAGATTCCTCTAGCCCGCAGCGTGCCGCACAGGCTGACCAAGGTGTTGTGCTGCCTCCCGTAGGGTATCTGGCCCCCGGGCTGCGATTTGAGAGACCATCCTCTTCGTCCCCTCGTGAGGTGGTCGTATAACGACAGCAAGTCTGCCGCGTGGTCCTCGACCTGAAGCGGTGCATTGTGGAACACGCGGCCCGTGACCGTAAAATAGCGCGCGTGATCATACATTTCGATCGTGCCATCCCCGACCTTGACACCCGCCAGGTTCGCTGGCAGCCGGCCACGCGCCCAAATTTTTAGCCCTCGGCCTCCCGGCGAAATCTCCATA
>CAZKQQ010000247.1:0-9526 GCA_964554945.1 uncultured Solibacteraceae bacterium
GCCCGAGATTGCCGAATTGCAGGGGTGCGGGCTGCGCAAAGCAATTGGTGGTGATGGCGGAGCTGCATTTGGTGTTATCGAACCACGGGTGATCGAAGCCGTCGCCGTAGAGCACCTGGATCGGGCCGTAGCGATTGAGGGTGTTCTGATTGCCAGGCGCTTTCAGACCGGCGGCGCTGGTTGAGAAAGCTACGGTTGCGCCATTATTGCCCAGTGGCGCGCCGCTGCCGATCGTAAGGATGCCGTTTACCTGCCAGCCGCCCAAGATCCAGGAGGCCGCACCGGATTGCAGATGCTGCTTCCCCCTGCCGAACGGCAGTTCGTAGACATAGCTCTGGACGAAGAAGTGCCTGCGGTCAAAGTTCAAGCGCTGCCAATTCCGGCGCTGATTGATGAAGAACTCCAGGAAAGTGTCCTCGGATTGATATCCCAGCGACTTGCTGAATGTGTACGCGGTGGTCATGGCAAATCCGCCCGAGAACCGCTTGTCGAGTTTCACCTGCAGGCCGTTATACATCGAGCTATAGCCGACGTAGCGCAGTTCCGTATTGGCCTTGCGGCCGAAGGGTAAATATTCGGGCTGTCCCTGGACATCCGCACCAATTGTGGTTGAGGCGTTTAAGTTGTAATTCGCGGGCTGGGCCACACCGTGGTTGCCTACGTAAGCGACATCCAACACGAAATTGGAAGGCAAGGTGCGTTGAATCGCGAAGTTCCAGGATTCGACATACGGTTCGCGGAAGTGCGGATTGATCTGGAAGTAAACCTGGCTGGGGTCGGGGTTGGCAATGATGCCGTTGGAAGGAATCACGGCCGGCGTCGCGGGTGGGAAACCTGCCTGGAAGCTGGCGGTTTGTCCGTTCGGCAAGACCGCAGGGCAAATGCTGCAATTCGGCTCGTACGCGTTGTTCTGCTTGACGGGAAAATTGTACGCGTAGGTATTGTCCGGGAACGGAGCGTAGCTAATGCCGAAGCCGGTGCGGATGACGGTCTTTTCGCTCAAACGATAAGCGATTCCCAATCTCGGAGCAAAATCTTTGTAGTGGCGATCAAGGCCCAAATCCATCGGATTGCCGGCGACGCCGGCTATGACGAGTGTGTTGTTGCCTGGATTGTATTGTGAGAATCCGCCAGCGTGCGCCGGCGTAGCAGGCGGATAAAACTCCCAGCGGACCCCGATATCCAATGTGAGCTTGGGAGTAACCACCCATTTGTCCTGCACGAACGAAAAAAATTCCCAAGCGCGGTAAGCAGGGAAAATGATGGGCAGATCGCGGCCGACTTCGCCCGGCGTATCCAGGAGGAAACTGGCCATGGAGTTGCCAAAGCTGGTAGCGGCGACGCCGTTGGAAGTCTGATCGACCTTGAAATGGAAGAGACCGCGCGGGCTGAAGGTCTGGGTTTGCAGAAGATCGTCGCGCACACGGCGCATGTCAAAACCAAATTTGATGGTGTGATTGCCCCTGTTCTTGGTCCACACGTTGGTGAATAGGATGTTCGTCTCGGCGCGAACCCAGGGCAGGCTGGGCGAGAAGCCAAAGAAGGGCGTATTGCCGAAGTTGTCCAGCTGAACACCAAAGGGGCCGCTGGTGAACGGGCTGACGTTGACGCCCGGAACACCGAGCTGGTCGGAAACGTTCTGGCCGTAACCGACCTGCTGCGCGTCATTGCGGTAGCGGTTTACTCCAAAGCGGGCCTCGGTAAGAAGAGTCGGCGAAAAGAGGTGATCGTAATTGATAGCGCCACTGTGGGTGCCCTGGATGCCGGTACCTTCGAAACCGGCGCCCCCGGTCCCACGGGGACCGCCGTAAATTCCATAGACTGCCGCATCGAACGTAACCGGGCGCGAGTAGCTGTAGCGCACGGAGAGCCGGTCCTTGTCAGTCTGGTTGTGATCCACCTTAACGTCGAATTGATCGGTATGGCGGGAGAAAGGGCTGGTTACGAAATAGTTGTTAGTCAGTCCACCGAGGTTGGGCAGCGGAATAATGCTGAGGATCTTCGTCGCGATCGGATTGATCTGAGCCTGGGGGATGCGGTTCCCGGTAATCGGTAATCGGCCGGCACCGGTAGCCGGGTCGCCGGTGTTGGGATCGTAGATCGTAGTGGGCGCGATACTCAGGTCGCCGGTTCGCTCCGCGGCAGTAGGCAGAGTCAAGCGGTCGTTGTTGGCGCTGTGGTCCTCAATGCGAAGATAGTCGGCGAAGAAGAAGGTGCGGTTGCGGCGGATTGGTCCGCCGAATGTGCCGCCGAAGTAGTTGTAGGTAAAATGACCACGGGCGGAGTCGAAGAAATTGCGGGAGGCGAGAGCGCTGACGCGGTTAAATTCGTAGGCCTCACCGTGGAACTGATTGGTGCCGGACTTGAGAATCACGTTGATGGCGCCGCCGGTGGCGCGTCCGAGCTCGGCGTCATAATCGCTGGTTGAAATGTCGACGGTCTGAATGGCCTCCTGCGGAGGGATGAGCACCTGGAGCAGGCCGGTCCGTTCATTATCGTCGATGCCCTCAAGCTGCAGGTTGTTGCCGAGCCGCGACTGGCCGTTGAACCGTGTGGCGTAACTGGTTTGCGGGTTGAAAAAGGCAGAATGTTGAGACTCCACGCGAGTGGAGCCGGGCACCAGGACGCTGAGGCTTTGAAAGTTGTGGCTGGTGCCGATCGGCAGATCCTGAACGGCTTTGGTGTCGACGCTGCGGCCGGTATCGGCGCGCTCGGTCTGAAGAATCGGTGTTCCGGCGGTGACCTCGACAGTCTCGCTCAACTGGCCGGGCACTAACGTCAGATCGACGCGGCCCGTGGTGTTGACGACGACATCCACTCCGGGACGCGATGCCCGTTTGAAACCGGTTTGCTCCGCGGTCACGGTGTACGTGCCTGGAGGGAGATCGGAAAAGGTGTAGTTGCCACTTTCATTCGTGTTGGTGCTGCGGCTCACACCGGTGTTGGTCTCGCTGAGAGAGACTTTGACATTCGGAACGGCTGCGCCTGAGGAATCGGTTACGGTTCCTACCAACGAGGCGTTTACGGCCTGAGAGAAGGCCTCGCGCGCGGTGACGAGCGCCAGGAAGAGAAACAAAGCAAGCCAAAGACGAAGAAGCATCTGTTGACCCCCTAAATTTCGCCGCAACCTCATGCGGCAAACGGAGCCAGTCTACCTGAAATCGCGAGAGCGGTAAAGGGGCAAACTACAGCTGTAACGCTGCGAGTCTGAAGTTAGCGGCGACAAGTTCCGGGGCGTTTGCCGGCGTTACTGACGCCAAAAACGGGATCTGATAAAAGAGTGCGCTTCCTCACGTCGCATGCCCAGCACGCTGTAAGCAATCACGCCAGCCACAGCGATCGTAACCATATTGATGGCGAGCGTCAGGAGGCGCTGCTCGACGATCGCGCGATCAGGGAATCCGATCACCAGAGCGATGCCGAACCAGACCGGAAAGACGGCGTATTGCACAGCGGCGGCGACGCCGATCAGGTAGCGGCGGCCAGTGTCGTCAGTGCTCGACAGGCCCGCGGCCACGCCGATGATCGCAGAGATGGCAAAGCTGACCAGCGGCCTCTGAAAATCGTGAAATTGCATTGGCGGTCCATGAAGGGCAGCCACCAGGGCACCGGCACTCACGCTTGCAATGACGCTGACGGCAATGGCGACCGCGCTTTGCCGGGCCAGGCCGACGTCCGTAGCCCAGAGCCCGAAGCTAAGCGCCAGCACGACCGATAGAAAGGGCAGGAAGAGCGCAGCGACCACGATAGCGATCGGGTTGTTCTCCATCATTGCGTAGGCGAGCAGCACTGCCGCCGAGAAGGCCCGGCCGATGTAACTCGGGGTGACGTAACTGAGCTGCCACAAGTCCTGGAAGACATCGATTACCGGCTCAACCATGGGGCGGGTGATCTGGCGCGCCGGACTGCGGGTCATGATGGCGCGCAACTCGCGCGAACTGATGGACCAGGTCGCGGGATCGAAGTTTTGATGCGCGAAGACAGCATCGACGAAGGCTTTGGCATTCGGCGTGGAGGTTTCGACGCTGACCAGGTCGGCGGGACGATTGGGGCCGTGCAGGTATACCGATACGACGGAGGCTTCTTCGATTCCAACAGTCAGGGCGAGGCCTGCGATTTCGGCGCCGCGGCCCTGCGGGGCTTTGATTCGGATTTCGTGCATGATGGGTCCGTTAGAGGATCGGCCGCCGCTTCCTCACGGTCGCGGCTCTGCGTCAGGGTTTAGCACGGAACCGCGCGCGTAAGCAAGCGGTGTTGCTGGATCAGTCGAGCGGCTTAATGCGGATATTTTTGTAGTAAACGGTGCTGCCGGGGTCATGGGCTTGCAGCGCGACGGTGCCGGGGCCGATCCGGCGGCCCGGGAAACTCTTACTGCCGTTCCAGCCGGAGGGCTGCGTCCACTGTTCCACTACTTTGTCGTTGACCTTTATGGTGACGCTGTCGCCTTTGACGAGGATGTCTTCGGTGAACCACTCATCGTCCTTGGCGACGGGCGCCAGGTTGTCAGCGACTTCGTAGAGGCTGCCGGTGAGCTTCGGGTCATTCGGATAACTGTTGTTCACCTGCACTTCGAATCCTTTGCCCGGCCAGCCGGTCTCCTGATATTCGGTCAGGATATAGACCCCGCCATTGGATTTGGGCAGCGTCATCACATCCACCTTCAGTTCGAAATCCTTGAAGGTGTGCTGGTGGAAGCCGCCGATGTAAAAGCAATGGCTGCGAGGACCATGCGCCACGATCGCGCCGTCTTTCACGGAAAACGTTTCGGGGTGCTCACTGGCCTTCCAACCGGTGAGGTCCTTGCCGTTGAAAAGCGATGTGAAGCCTTCTTCGGCTGCGAACAGCGGGGCTGCCAACAGTTGGGCTGCAGCGAGCAGCGGAACACAAAAGTATTTTTTCATGCCAATCCACTCCGTTTGACGGCGTAATCGATCGCCTCCTGGGGAACTTTGAATTCGGCGGCCCCCTTATTGCCAAGATATCCGATCTCCTGGATACCGGCGGCGCTGGTGTAATAGGCATCCACCGTCATCCGGCGGGCCCAATCGAAGAACTGGATGCCAGGCGCGAGTTCGGGCGTGCGGTTGCGACGGTAGGCGATTTTATCGAGCAAGGTGGTCTGGTCGGAGGGCCGGGCTGCGAGAAACGTGGCGTTCACCGCGTTCTTCATGGCGTGGTCCAGCCAAGCGAGTCCTCCCGTGTAGATCGCCGCCATTTCGGCATTCTGGCTCGCGAGGAGATCGATGAATTCGGCGGCGCCGCCTTTCGATGCGCCGGGCACGATCAGCTCGCACAGCGCGCGCAGGGTGGCGAATTCATGTTGGGTGAGGGCTTGCGGACGATAGACGCCGTTGACCGTTTGTTTGGCGGCCGCCTGATGCACGTGCTCGGCGGCTTCGGCGGCGAGAGGGGCGGCCAAGGCAGCGGCCGCGATGTTTCGGAGGATTTCGCGGCGCGTCGAGCCGGCGCAGGCGGCTTGCCGGCGCGCGCGGTTCTGTGAGCGACTGCTAGAAATTGCCTTTCCTCATTTCTTCCGCGAGATACTCGGCGGTGCGCCACGCCAGGGCGCAGATCGTCAGGGTGGGATTCTTATCGGGGTTGCTGACGAAGGGGGCGGCGTCGGCCATGAAGAGGTTTTTCACGTCGTGCGCCTGGCAGAATCGGTTGAGCACGGATTTCGACGGATCGCTGCCCATGCGGGCGGCGCCCACCTCGTGAATAATTTCGCCGCCCGCGGAGATCTTTTCCGAGGCGGAGGCGCCGGGGCGGTTGGTCACACGGCCGCCCATCGCGTCAATCAATGCGGCGAAGGTCTGTTCCATGTGCTCCATTTGCTTGAGCTCGGCATCCGTCCATTTGAAATGGAAGCGCAGGACGGGGATGCCCCACTTATCGACCACGCTCGGATCGATGTCACAAAAAGTATCCGGATTGGGAATCATCTCGCCGCGGCCGGAGAAGCCGACGTGCGTGCCATAGTCCTCGGCGATGGCCTTTTTCAGAGAGCCGCCATAGCCTTCGTGCTCGGTGCAGACACTGTTGAAGCTGCCGATGCCGGGCATGCCATAGCCGCCGCCCAGCTCGATGTGGTAGCCGCGAGGAAAATCGAGCTTCTTGTCCCACAGCCACCAGGGCATATAGAGGTGACTGCCGCCCATACCGTCGGAGTCGTAGTGCGGCATGCCCGCAAGCGCCGGAATCCGGCCGCTCAGGCTGAAACCGACGCTGTCGGTGAGATTGCGGCCGAGATGGCCGGACGAATTAGCGAGACCGCCGGGATGGCGCGACGAACGCGAGTTGAGCATCAGGCGCGCCGACTCGCAGCAACTGGCGGCGAGCACCACGGTGCGGCAGCGGATCTGCTGTTCGGTTCGGGTGGCTTTGTCGATGTAGGAAACGGCGGTCACCTTGCCCGTGTCGTCGGTGATGAGCTCGCGCGCCATGGCGTTGGTAATCAGGCGCACGCGACCGGTCTTCAGAGCCGGAAAAATCTGCACTTGACTCGAAGAATAATTCGAAGCGGTCACGCATCCGCGGCCACATTGTCCGCAATAGTGACAAGCTGGACGGCCGTTGGTGGGCCGGGTGATGACGGCGAGCCGCATCGGAATGCAGGGAATATTGAGCTTATCGGAAGCTTTCTTGATGAGAACTTCATGCGCACGAGGAGACGGGCAGGGTTGGAAGATGCCATCGGGGGCGCTACGGATGCCTTCCTTCGAGCCGGTGACGCCGATGAACGATTCGATCTTGTCGTAGTAGGGCGCAATATCGTCATAAGAGATGGGCCAGTCGGTGCCGATGCCGTCGCGCGTATAAGGCTTGAAATCGAAGTCGGCGAAGCGCAGCGAGATGCGGCCGTAGTGGTTGGTGCGCCCGCCGAGAATGCGGGAACGGAACCACATAAATTTGCTGCCTTCGGCGCTGGTGTAGGGCTCGCCATCGAGTTCCCAGCCGCCCGCATGCGCGGAAAACCAACCGAAGGGACGGCCGCGGCCGAAGTAGCTGGCCCCACCCTCGCCCGAGCCGCGATGCGGGACCTGGTAGGGCCACACGTGCTCCTTAAAATCCTTTGCCGGATTGAGCATCGGGCCGGCCTCGAGCAGGGTGACATTCACACCGAGATCGGTAAGGACTTTGGTAACGGTCCCGCCGCCCGCGCCCGACCCGATCACAACCACGTCGGCGACCGAGGCGCGGCGGACAACTTGAAACATGCGGAGATTATATCGATTACGGTTGGCGGGAGCGAGCAGGAGCGCTGAGCGCCGGCACGAAGGCTGCGAGCCTTTATGCCACGACTTTTTCCGGCGCCAGGAGCCGGGTAATGAAATTAGTGTCCATCCGGGCGGCTTGGAAGTCGGGATCGTTCATGATGCGGCGGTGCAGCGGGATGCTCGTATGGATGCCTTCGATGATGAACATGTCCAGAGCGCGGCTCATACGGCGGATGGCTTCGGTACGATCGCTCCCGTACGTGATCAGCTTGGCGACGAGAGAGTCGTAGAATGGCGGGATCACACAATCGGTGTAGGCCCAGGTGTCCACGCGGACACCGTTGCCACCGGGAACGAGAAAGCCGGTGATGCGGCCCGGCGAGGGGGCGAACGTGTCGGGATTCTCCGCATTGATGCGGCATTCGATGGCATGGCCCCGCATCTGAACGGGACCGTTGAGAATCGGTTTCAGGCGCTCGCCTTGCGCGATGCGGATCTGCGCTTTCACGATATCGATGCCAGTGACGAATTCGGTGACCGGATGCTCCACCTGGACGCGGGCGTTCACCTCGATGAAGTAAAGCTTGCCCCGCTCATCCATGAGAAATTCAATGGTGCCGGCATTGGTGTAACTCGCCGCGCCTAACGCCTTCTTAAGCACGGAGGAAATCTCGGCGCGCAGTTTGTCGCTCACCGCCGGCGAGGGGGATTCCTCGATCAATTTCTGGTGGCGGCGCTGGATGCTACACTCGCGCTCGCCGAGGATCTCGATTGCGCCGTGTTCGTCGGCCAGAACCTGAAATTCGATGTGGCGCGGCGCAGGGATGAATTTCTCCAGGTAGACGTCGGCCGAGCTGAAGGCTGCGCCGGCTTCCTGCTGCGCCTGGACGAACAAGGCCGGCAAGTCGGCCGCGGCGTGGACAACCCGCATACCGCGCCCGCCGCCGCCCGCCGAGGCTTTGAGGATGACGGGATAGCCGATTTCTTCAGCGACTTCGAGCGCTTCTTCCGGACTGTGAAGCACGCCCGGGGAGCCGGGCAAGACCGGCACACCCTTCTCGCGCATGAAGGCGCGGGCCTGCTCCTTGACGCCCATCAGGCGGATCACATCCGGCTTGGGGCCGATGAATTTCAGCCCCGAGGTTTCGCAGACTTCGGCGAAACCGGCATTTTCGCTCAGAAATCCGTAGCCGGGATGAATGGCGTCGACATTGGTGATTTCAGCCGCGCTGATGATGGAGGGCAGGTCGAGGTAGCTGCGCGCGCTTTTCGCCGGACCGATGCAGATCGCCTGATCCGCGAAGCGGACGTGCGAGCTATAGCGATCCGCTTCCGAGTAGACCGCCACCGTTTGGATGCCCATTTCCTTGCAGGCGCTGATGATGCGAATGGCGATTTCGCCGCGGTTGGCGATGAGGACTTTTTTAAACGGCCCGGATGGCAAACAGAGCCTCCCCGTACTCGACCGGCTGTCCATTGCGAACCAGCTGGCTTTCGACGACGCCGGCCAGCTCGGATTCGATTTCGTTCATCAGCTTCATCGATTCGATGATGCAGAGAACATGGCCGGGTTGAACGCGCTCGCCCACGCGAACGAAAGGAGCGGCATCCGGGGAGGGCCCTTCGTAGAACGTGCCCACGATCGGCGACTTGACCAGGATGAGGTTGGGATCGGCGGGCGGTTCGGTGCGGTCGCGCGCCGTCTCAAACAGGGCGGCCGGAACAGCACCGGCGGCCGCACCCAGGGCCACGGGGGCAGGGGCGTTTGCGGCGATGGCGGGCGATCCAATCGTGACCTCCTGGTTGGTGCCGGCGCGGCGGATGCGCACGCGGTCCTGACCGCGCTGCACCTCGAGTTCGGCGATCCCGGTCTCGGTTGCCAGCTTGATCAGTTCGCGAATCTCCTCGACTGTCATCAATGGACTAGATTAACAGACGAGCGCCCGAGGCCAGGCACTGAGGGCCGCGGCGGGCGCGAAAAACCCGGCTATCAGAAATTGATTTTCAGGCCAAACTGGAACTGGCGGTCGCGAAGGAACGCGAGTCTCTCGCCGAAGCCCGAGCCACCATCAGCACGCACCAAACAACGCTCGAGGAGCGCGTCCGCGCCACTGAGGAAGCCACCCGGCGGAAAGCGCTGGACGACTTCTTGCAGGAGTTCCGCGTGGAAGAGCGCCATTACTTCCGGGATCAAAAGTCTTTGCTGCTGCAGAAACGCTCCATGATCCTGCAGGAGCGGCTCTTTTTCCGCAATATACCGCTCTCCAATTGGGTTGAGCACGAAATGACGGTCGAAGAGAGCGGAGATG
>CAZKQQ010000248.1:0-9272 GCA_964554945.1 uncultured Solibacteraceae bacterium
CCCAGCAGGCGCTCGACCAGGCCCTCAACCTGTTCAGCCTCGGCTACCTGCCGCTCGAACAGCGCTGCATCGCTGAGAACCTCTATTGGTCGATTTCCCGCAAGATCCAGAAGCAGGCGCGCGAGCTGGATTACTTCCCTGAGGAACTGGAGGGCATCGAAGCCATGCTCTCCGACACCTATTTCTGCAATTTCTCACTTTTCCAGAGCATGCCCGACAGCTGGGCCATCAAGCAGCTGTTTCCTCTGATGCCGATCCACCGCCTGGAGGAGCAGCCCTTCCGTCACGCCGTGCTGGGCGACATTACGTGCGATTCCGACGGCAAAGTAGACGCCTTCATCGACCGCCGCGACGTCAAACGCACGCTGCTGCTGCACCCTTTCAACGGCGGCGACTATTACCTCGGCGCCTTCCTGCTGGGCGCTTACCAGGAGATCCTGGGCGACCTGCACAACCTGTTCGGCGACACCAATACGGTGCATGTGCGGCTCGGCCCGGCGGGTGAAGTGATTCTGGACTCGGTGATCAAGGGCGACACGGTTCGCGAAGTTCTGAACTACGTCCAGTTCAACGCCGATGCGCTGGTGATCAAGCTGCGCCGCGACGTGGAAAGCGCTTTACGCGAAAGCCGCCTGACCTACGAAGAGAGCGGCTCTCTGCTGCGCTTCTACGAAGAAGGCCTGCACGGCTACACCTACCTCGAAGACGTCCACGAACGGTAAGCACTATCCGCGCATCTCGATCCGGTAATTTCCTGATCGCCGATGTGCGTTTACGTCCAGTTCCGTTGTGTCTCTCCATTGACAACTTCTCCGGCTGAGCATAGATTCTCACCCAGGCCTGAGCCGGCCTTCACGGCTCGAGCAAAATCATCTGAAATTGGAGAGACACTCAATGAAAATCCTAACGGGGATTTTTCCCAATCGACGTTTGCTGACATTCGCGTTCGGCGCCGCGTTCGGGCTTGGCGGCCTCCTTCCGAGCCAAGCGCAGAACTTCCCCTTGCCGCCGCCAACTCCATTTCCCGGTCTGGAAGATCCCATTCCTGCCCCTCTGCCCACAAGTCCGGTGACGGTCGGTCTTCAGACAGTTGCCACCGGCCTGGTGTCCCCGGTGACCGGCACCTTCGCGCCCGGACATCCGAACGATTTGTTCATCGTCGACCAGACCGGCCAGGCTTGGGATATCAAGATGGCCGGCAACGGCAATTCAGACGACGATAACAACGGGCAGGGCGCGGCGCTCGCGCCTACGCGCAGTTTATTTCTGGATGTCAGCGCCCGGCTCGTGACGCTCGGTCTGTCTCCGTTCTTCAAGTACGATGAGCGCGGCTTCCTGGGCTTGGCTTTTCATCCGCGCTTCCTCCAGAACGGCCTGTTCTACACCTTCACTTCGGAACCCATAAACGGCGCGGCGGACTTCAGCACCATGACCGTCAACAATCCGCTGAATAAGCCGGCCAATTGCCAGAGCTTGATCATCGAGTGGCGGGTCGTCAATCCGGCGGCGAGTTCACTCACCGTGGACCTCACCAGCGCGCGCATCCTGCTGCGCATCGACAAACCCTACTTCAATCACAACGGAGGTACGCTGGCTTTCGATGAAGACGGACTTCTCTATATCTCAGTAGGCGATGGTGGAAACGGCAATGATACCGGGATCGGTCATGTCCCGGGCGGGAATGGTCAGAGCCTTGGGACAGGCAATGTCCTCGGCAAGATTCTGCGGATCGATCCGCTGGGCCGCAACTCCGCCAATGGGAAGTACGGCATTCCGGAAGACAACCCGTTTGTCCAAAGCGCCACCATCCCGCATGAAATCTATTCTTACGGCCATCGCAACCCCTATCGGATGTCCTTCGACAGAGAGGGCGAAAGCCTCACGGTTTATGACGTCGGGCAGAACTCGGCCGAAGAGATCGATCACGAGGTGCGTGGTGGAAACTACGGTTGGCCCATAAAAGAAGGAACCTTCCTGTTTGCGGTGAATGCGGCGGACCCCAACATCCTCACCAGCGGCTACGTCTACGCAAACAGCCCGGGCTATCCGCCGAATCTGATCGATCCGATCGGAGAGTACGACCATACCGATGACGGCGGCAAGAGTGAAGTGCGCGCCGCGATTATCGGCGGGTTCCCGTATGAGGGACAAAAGCTGAAGGACTTGAAAGGCCATCTGGTATTTGGCGATTACGGCAGCGGCGTGGGCGCTAAGGTCCCATCGGGCCACATCATGGCGCTGTTCGGAAATCAGCCCGAGTATCTCACGGTCGCTGGAAGACCTGGCCAACTGGGCATCTTCGTATTGGGATTTGCTCGCGATTTCCACGGCGAGCTTTACGTCCTCGGCAACACCTCGGGCCTCGTCAGCGGCACCAATGGACAAGTTCTGAAGTTAACCCGGCCTTAAGGAAAAGCTCGCGGGGCAGGTCTCAATCCTGCCCCGCAGCCTTCTTTTCCTCTGCCCGCGCTCCCGAAAGAATGCCCGCCATGCCGTAGTTACCTTCGTGGCAGGCATACTCGAAAATCGGGTCAATCCGCTTACTCATCGAGATTTCGACCGTCCACGGCTTTGTGTACACCGTCGGATCGTCGACCATCGCCTGATAGAGAATCGTATCTGCGTCAGTCCGCCGAAACCGTTCGACCACGTGCAGGTTCTGGTCAGTCAGTCCGCTCAGGTACCCGACTCCGAACCGGCTCTGGTCATTGAACCGGAAACTGGAGGTATCGACCACTAGCGTATCGCCTTCCCAGCGGCCCCGCGAGTTTCCTTTCCATTGCGCCATTCCAACCGGCAGATGCGGGCGCGCGTCCAAAGGAATCATACGGACATCGTGATTCATTTCCGACAGAATCGCGACGTAGCCTGGTCCTTGCACGATCTCGTAATTGTTGTTGTATGGCTCCGGCAGCATCGGCGGTCCGGTTGCGCCGAACAAGATGCAGCGCTCGGTCAGGTAGCGGTCCTCCGGCCCATCGGCGGGATGCTGCGCCAGGTAGGCCCGCAACGCATCGGCCCGCTTCTGCGCTCCGGGCGTGAAGGGAGGCACTCGTCCGTCAAGCGGATCGACGATTAGCGAGGTCCGCCGGCTCTTGACGACGCGATTGCCGCGGTCGAACCAGACATTGTTGTAGGCACGGCGCGCCAGATCGGCTTCGCCGCGTGCGCCCTCTACCCGATCCACATCGTTCTGCTCGATGCGCTGCTGCGCGAATGCAACCGCCTCGTCCTCGGTAAAGAACTGCTTGGCGCCCAACTCCGGCGGCCGCTGTAAGGGAGTGAGGGTGGCGTTGGTCCAGATGCCCTGCAGATCGGGCTGGCCATCCGGAGTGCGCGCTGGCTTCCAAGTCTGGCCGGCCACAACTCCCGCCAGCCCCAGCCATACGATCGCTCGCAAAATCATGGACGAGTTTACCGCAGCTTCTCGGCGACCTTCGCCAGCGCTGCATTTGCGCAAGCCGCGTCTTTATCGCCACCCGGCGCGCCGCTGACGGCAACTGCGCCGATGGTCACGTTTCCTACTTTGATCGGCACCCCGCCTTGCGCATTAATCGTGCCGGGAATCGTCGCCGGCGGAGCCGTTGTGCCCGGAGGCGGCGGTTGAACCGGTCCGGAAGGCCGATTATAGAGCATGGTCGCGGTAGCCTTCATTTTTGCAACTTCGGTGGTCGACGCGGTAGCGCCGTCCGCGCGCAGCAGCGCCTTCGGCGCATTCAGCCCATCCACGACCAGGACTGTGACGTTGTAGCCGTCGGCATGGCATTTCTCCATGGCCGCCTGTGCAATTTCGTGTGCCACGTCCAGGGTGAGCACCTTCGAAGTGGGAAGCTGCGCTCGCGCCGAGCCCGCCAGCGCGAACGCCGCCGTAAGAACCGCAAGTCCTGTGCGTATCATCAGACTGACCTCCTCAAAAATGGGGACAGACGCATTTTACTACTGGTTTTCCTGGTTCGCGTTGCCGCCGCGGCCGCCCCTGCCGCCTCGCCCGCCGCCGCCTTCCCCGGGCCGCGGTATTGCCAAACCGACCAGCTCCGCTCCTTCGCCTCGCTGCCCGCCGACCACCGCCACCAGGAACTGCCGGCCGTTCACCAGATACGTCATCGTGCCGCCGGTCACGTTGCCGCCGAGTTCGAATGCGTGAACTTGCTGGCCGGTCGCTTTGTCGATCACACGCAGATTGTTGCTGCCTTCGAACAGCAGCGTCTTGGTGATCAGGATCGGCGAACGCTGTCCGCCGCCCCAGTTGCTCGCATCAATATTTGCTGCTTTCAACGCCGGATTGTTCACGATGGTATCCGCCGGCTTTCCATTCGGCACCATCCAGACGTGCTCACCGGTGTTCAGATTGATCGCCGTGATGCGCCCATACGGCCCCTTGATCAACGGCAGTCCCATGACGGTCGGACCGCCAAGCCCGCCAGCCGCGATGTACGGCATCTCCGAACGATCGCCCCCCGGCTGCAATGAGGAAAGGTACGGCGCCGTCACCGAGGGAACGTATAAGATACCCGTCTCGGCATCGACCGCGCCGCCCATCCAGTTCGCCCCGCCGCCCGCGCCAGGCAGTTGAATCGTGGCCAGCTTGCCTCCGGTGTCCTTGACGATCGGTGGCGTGTAGATCGGCCCCAGCACGTATTGCGACGCCATCTTCAAAGCCGCCTCTTTGATCTCCGGCGTGTAGTCGGCGAGGTCCGCCTCCGTTACGCCCTGCCGATCGAAAGCAGCGGGCTTGGTCGGGTAGGGCTGCGTGGGCGAATACCATTCGCCGGGCGCATTCCCTTTGGGAGCGGGGCGCTCCTCGATCGGAAATACCGGCTGGCCATTGGTGCGGTCGAAAACAAATGTGTAGGCCGATTTATTCACCTGGGCCAGCGCTTTGATCTTCTTTCCGTTGACCGTGAGATCGAGCAGAATCGGCGCAGCGGGAATATCGTAGTCCCACATTTCGTGGTGAATCAGTTGATAGTGCCATACGCGCTTGCCGGTCTTTGCGTCCAGGCAAACGATACTATCGGAAAACAAATTGTTCCCGGGCCTTTGACCGCCATAAGTATCGCCGCTCGGAGCTTCCATCGGAATGTAGACGTAGCCCAGTTCCTCGTCGCCGGTGAGCGGCCCCCACGCTCCGGTATTGCCGGTGAACTTCCACGATTCCTGGCCGGTCCCGGGGTCCTTACCCCAAGTTTCGGTGCCGAATTCGCCGGCCTGCGGCACGGTATGAAACGTCCACAGCAGCTTGCCGGTATGAACGTCAAAGCCGCGGATGTAGCCCGGCACATTGTCTTTCTTCGGCAACGCGACGCCGACCTTCAGCGCCGCGCCGACCACCACCACGTCTCGGATAATGATGGGGGGCGACGTAGCCCCAATCGTTCCCTTCTCCACCACTGGCCGGTCGAGGCCTTTCCACAAGTCAACGCGAGCGTCCGTTCCAAAACCTGCCACGGGCACACCGGTCTTGGCATTTAACGCAACCAGTTGGTAACCGGGAGTGACGAATAGGATACGCTCATCGCCGCGCCCGTCGGTCCAGTAGGAAACGCCGCGATTGTTGGCGCGCACGGCGCCCCGCTCGGCGGTGTCATCGCCGCGATAGAGCCAGAGCGTTTCGCCCGTAGCCGCGTCGGCCGCCACGACAGTGCGTCCAGTCCCGGCCGTGAAATACAGCCGCCCGCCGACCATCAGCGGAGTCACTTCCCACGCGGCCTGCGGCGCCGGCCCCATGTTCTGTGCTTTCCACCGCCAGATGACTTGCAGGTTCTTCACGTTGGCCGCGCTGATCTGATCGAGCGGCGAATATCGCGTGCTACCGGTGTCGCCTCCATTCACTCGCCATTCGCCCGTTGCGGGCGTCCCCTGCTGCGCCTCCGCTGGCGTCAGACAGCAGGCGGCAAACAGCGCCATCGCGAACAATCGTGTACCTCTCATGTCAGCGTGCCTCCAACTTGGATTGAAGCGAGGGCCCCGCCAACCGGGCGGTTACCCAATTTCCTGAGTGTAGGGCCGAAGACCGATGAGACGCAACCGCGTCACCTTGTTCGATGGTTCCGGATCAGGAATTGACGGGAAAAGATTAATGTGGGCGGCGCTGCTGTTTTCAGCCCGCCCACGGAGGGCACAACTAGAACGTCTAGGACAAAGGTAATCGAGTAGAACCGGGAAAACAATATTAACCTCGGTATTCAAGGTAATCCCCCGGCCGGATCTCTTTCTTACTCAGAGAGCAGCCGGATGGACCCAACTCCGCCGTGAACATCAATGTGAATCTTTACCTTAGAATCCTCCCAGGCGTCGTTGTAGTAGCGATTGCCGTCCCGGCGCAGACGCGGGGCCTCGATCGATCCGATACCGCCCGCTGCCTCGGCTTCGACGCCGACGTCGGACGGCAGATGCACCACCGCTTCGCCAACACCACCACGGATACGAACGTCATAGTTTTTTTTCGGATTGCCGCGCAGGTCCAGGTCGAGCTGGCCGACGCCCATTTGCACTTCGACGTCGCGCAGAGTCAAACCTCCGAGATCCAGACGTGCCTCGCCGGCTCCAAACTGGACATTGATATCCAGCGGGACCTGGCGGTTCAAGCGAAGGTCCCATTCATAGGCGCTTCTTCCGATGTGCGGCCCGCTCCGATCCGGCTGGGAAATCGTGAGAGTGCCCCGGTCGGCGCTCTTCGTGTATCGAACTTCGGGCTTCCATGCCGCCACGTTGTACGTGAAGTCGGCGGCGGCGAGTTTGTCGGTTCCGGTATCGATCCGAAGCGTGCCGGCGCCCATCTTCAGGTTTACTTTAACCAACTCGGCGTCGTCGCGTTCAATCGCCTGGAAATCGTGCTGCGTGGGCCCGGCGTGCCGGATTACACAGCCCGTCGCGGACACGGCTAAAACCAGCGGGAGGATTGGTCCGGCTTTCATTTCTGCTCCTCTTCGGGTTCATACGCGGGAACGGACCAGCTTGTTCCCGAAAACTCCGCCGGCCTTTACAGCTGGTTGTAGACGACTCGTCCGTCGACCACGGTCAACACGGACTTCAAGCGTTTGATGCCCTCATCGGAGACCTTCTTCGAGTCGAAGTAATCGTCGCTGAGCACCACGACATCGCCCAGTTTGCCCGGCTCAATGGAGCCCAGCCGGTCTTCTTCCCGAAAGAACCAGCCATTCTGGGCAGTATAGAGGCGCAGCGCCTCCATCCGCGTGATCTGCTGCTTGTCATTAATCAGGACGCCCGCGGCGTTCTTCCCGGTGACCATGTAGTAGATGATGAGCCACGGGTCTAACGTGGAAATCTGCGCCGAATCCGAGCCCGCGCCCGCGTGAATGCCGCTATCCAGAATCATACGCAGCGGCGGCCCGGCCCCCGGAACGCCCGCAAGGTAACCGAATGGATGGACCGCAATTCCGGCCCCCAAAGCTTTGAACCGGTCCAAGGTGGCCTGGTCGATGCGTGGAGCATGCGCAATCGACCAGCGCAGCCCGCCAATCGGCGTGGTCTTGTTGACCGCTTCAAACGTGCTGACCGTAAGCTGGTCCTCCGCCGGAGAGAGGCTGTGCTGCTGGAACGCCCAGCCTTGCTTCGCGATCAGTTGCAGCGCAGCCAGATAATTCGGCGGCGGCGTCACTTGCCCGAACAGAGGCCACTGAGTCGCGAATTCTCCAATTCCCGAGACGCGCATCTGGTCGTCGCCGAATTCCGGGAAGGCATTGAGCAGGCGTTCCTTCAATAGCGGCACACCCATTTGCGTATCCATGCTGAGCAGGAACAAGCGCAGTCGCGTGGACATCTTGTGCTCACGGTAAAGCGCCAGGACGGCATCGTACATATGAAACGGATCGGCGCTGGCGAGAGTATCAAACGCAAACGAGTCCTGAACATCCGGCGTTCCGGGAATGACGAATGCGCCCATATCGACGCTCGTGGTGACGCCGACGCTCGCGGAATAGGCCATCGCATCGACAGTTCCGCGCTTTCTATCCTCGAATGTTTGGGCCGCGCGCAGCGCGTTCAAGGCCGCGAGCGAAGGCGCGTTCGCTGCGATTGCGCCCGTGTCGCTGACCGCGATCCCCTTGCTTGCGAAAAAGGTTTTGCCGGGTGTGTTGGTAGCCGCCGGACCGGTGAATGCCTGAAACAGCAGCACCGGATGGTCGGGCACGGCGGCGTCTAATTCCGCCAGCGTCGGTAGACGTTTCTCCGTGAACTGCGCCGGGTTCCAGCCGCCCATTGCGGTAAGGAATGCGCCGGCCGGCGCCGTTCTGGCGCGCGACCGCATCAGTTCCTGCACTTCGGCGATGGATCTGGCGGTTTCCAGGCGCGTATCGTAGCCGGGCCGAATGCCCAGCAGCACGATATGGTTGTGATTGTCGATGAGGCCGGGAACCGCCGTGCGCCCACGCAGGTTGATGACTTTCGTGCAAGGGCTCAGTTTCTGGCCTTCCGGCACAAACCGGCCGTCTTGAATCGTCACCGACGAGAGCGTCGTGTTGCGCGCGTCCATCGTCGTGATCTTTCCGTTGACGAGCCGCAGGTCGCGCGCATGATCGCAGCGGTCGGCGGCGGAAGCGCACGCGGCTGCCGCAAACAGAAGCAGGATTTGCCGTGTCATAAGCTCCTCAGATATAACACGGCCCCGGCCGCTCGGGTGTATACTTTACACGTTTGCGGAGGCTATTGCTCAGTTCTGTTCTCACGTTGCTTGCTTTGCCCCTGGCGGCGCAGTGGGTTCACTATCCGACGCCCGGTATTCCGCGCACCAAAGACGGCAAGCCGAATCTTTCCGCGCCGGCTCCGCGAATGGCCAACGGCAAACCGGATTTTTCCGGTATCTGGCAAGCCCCCAGCGACAAGTACCTGGCCGATCTCGGCGCGGATGGAATTCAAATCCCGATGCAACCCTGGGCCGCACAGGTATACAAAGAGCGCCAGGAGAATTTCGGAAAAGACCGGCCGAGCGGACGCTGCCTGCCGCATAGCGTGACGGACTTCGACGCTCACTTCATGCCGAAGAAGATCGTCCAGTCGCCCGGATTACTCGCGATGCTCTTCGAGAGCTATCACTCCTATCGCCAGATCTTCACGGATGGCCGTCCGCTGCCGGAGCAGCGCGATCCGGCCTGGTTCGGCTACTCGGTAGGCAACTGGGAGAACGACACTCTGGTCGTTCGGACGGTCGCCGTCAACGACAAAACCTGGCTCGATGATGCCGGGCACCCGCATAGTGACGCCATGCAGATTATCGAGCATTTCCGGCGGCCCGATTTCGGCCACATGCAGGT
>CAZKQQ010000249.1:0-9210 GCA_964554945.1 uncultured Solibacteraceae bacterium
TCACAACAACCTGCCCGGTAACTCGATAGCAGCCCTCGCCGCTGGAGCTGACGGTTCCTTGTGGATCGGCACTACCAATGGCCTGACCCGCTATCGAGACAGAAAGTTTTACACCTATACCACCAAAGACGGTCTGCCTGACGATTCGATTGTCGACCTCGCGGTCGATCATGCCGGCACTCTTTGGGCGGTCGCCGGCGTCGATCTGGCCCGCTTCGATGGCGCCCGGTTCCACGTTTTTAAAGCGGGCAAGGACATTCCGGTCACCACCGTTCAGAGAGTTGCCGAGGATCGCCGTCACGACCTTTGGGTCGGCGGCTTCGGTGGCGTCGTCAAATATTCCGGCTCCCGATTCGTGCCGATAATTGACGCCGAAGCGCTCAATTCCGGCAACGTCACGAAAATCATCCCCGACAGCCATGACAATCTGTGGATCGGGAGCGGCCAGGGCCTCGTCGTCCGGTCCGCCGACGGCAGGATGCGCAAATATGACACCCGCGATGGTTTGCCCGACATCTTTGTCCGCGCTTTGCAAATCGACCGCGACGGTAACGTCTGGGCGGGAACCAACTCCGGTCTGGCGCGCCTCAGAAATAACCGGTTTGTCACCATGAGCGGCCCCAGCGGCCAGGATCGCGATCAGGTGCGTTCCTTGTTTGAAGATCGCGAGGGCGACCTGTGGATCGGTGCGAATAACGGGCTCACCCGTCTGCGCGACGATGTGTTCACCGTCTACGGCAAGAGCGAAGGATTGCCGAGCGACGATCCCAATACCGTCTACCAGGATCGCAGCGGCCGCATCTGGATCGGATATCATGACAGCGGCCTCCTCCTGTTCGCGCCCGAACACTATCAGCTCTTCACCACCTGGAATGGCTTACCCAATAACGAAGTCTTTTCGATTCGCGAGAGCCGTGATGGCGATCTGCTGCTGGGTACGCGCGGCGGCTTCGTCCGCATGCATGACAAGCACCTGACCACCTATGTACCGCCCGATGAGCTGAATCGCGGGCTGGTATTTGATTCGCTCGAGGATTCCACTGGGCGATTATGGCTGGCCCTCCCCAGCGGTTTGGGCTTGCTGACCGATAAACACCTCCGCATCGTCGTAGCCGGGGGACCGGTGCTGATTGATGCCGTCGTGTCTCTGGCCGAAGGCCGCGGCGGAACACTATGGGCCGGTACTTACGGCAAGGGCCTCTGGCGCGTGCGTGGCGAGGAGAAACTCCATTACACCGAGGTCAACGGGCTGTCCAGCGACCAGATCCGCGCCGTGCGCGAGGATCCCGACGGCACCTTGTGGATCGCCACCTTCGGCGGCGGCCTGAACGCGTTTCGCAATAATAAGTTCACCCACTTCACGGCGAAAGATGGCCTGCTCAGCGATAACATCTCCGATGTCGCCGACGATGGCGACTCTCTCTGGCTGAGCACCACACGCGGTATTTGCCGCATTTCCAAAAAGCAGCTCCGCGATTTTGAGGAACACAAAATCCGCGCTCTCGAGCCGACCAACTACGGCGTGGATGACGGCCTGCGTAGCGCCCAATGCGCTCCCGGCTATCCCATCCCCGGTGGCGGGCGGCGCACCACCGATGGCCGCTTATGGTTCCCCACCAGCCAGGGGCTGGCCGTAATTGATCCGCATGCCCGCGCCCAGGCCAGCGGCCCCCCCGAGCTCCACCTGGTGGACATGACCGCCGACGGTAAGGCCGTAGATTTCTTGAAAAATCCCAAATTGCCCGCCGGCAGTCAGAGAATTCAAATTCGCTATACCGCCATCCACCTCGGCGCTCCCGAGCGCGTGCGTTACTTGCACCGGCTTGAAGGTCTCGACGTTGATTGGGTCAGGGCGGGGAACCGCCGCCTCATTAACTACAACACCCTCGGCCACGGAAAATATCGGTTTCACGTCCGCGCCGAATTGCCCGGCGGTCCGGCCACTGAGCGTACCTACGAATTTGAAGTGCTGCCTCAGTTTTACGAGACCGCCTGGTTTCGCTTATTGTCCGCGCTGGTTCTCATCGCGGTCGCATGGGGTTTATACCAGCTTCGGCTGCGCCAGCTCGCCTCCCGCTTCGCGCTCGTCCTGGATGAGCGCGCGCGCATGGCCCGCGAAATCCACGACACCCTCGCGCAGGGATTTGTCGGAATCAGTTCGCAATTGGATGCCGTCGCCATGGCGATGCCCGAAGATCGTAGTAGGGCCCGCCAGTATCTTGATCTCGCGCGCAAGATGGCCCGCCACAGCATCACTGAAGCGCGCCGCTCCGTTATGGACCTGCGCGCATCGGTCCTGGAAGGCCAGGACCTGGCCGCTGCCTTGCACTCGGGCGCCCAGATCTGGACCGCCGGTTCCGGTGTCCAGGTGCACGTCGATGTCACCGGCGCGCAAAATGGACTCCCCCAGGAATTTGAGCAGCACCTCTTGCGGATAGCGCAGGAAGCCGTCACCAATGCCTTGAAGCACGCCAATGCCAGCCAGGTTTGGGTGAAACTCCACACCGAGGACCGCAAGCTCGACCTGCGCATCGTTGATGACGGCCATGGCTTTGAACAGCAGGATGTCTTCTCTTCGTTGGGCGGCCATTTCGGCTTAATCGGCATGCGGGAACGGGCCGAGCGGCTCGGCGGCGAACTGCGCCTGGCCAGCCATCCCGGCGAAGGCACTCAAGTGGAGGTTACGGTCCCACTCCCGTGAGTCATCCCATTCGAATTCTGGTTGCCGAAGATCATCTTGTCGCGCGCGTCGGCGTCAGCACCATCGTCAATATGCAATCCGATATGACGGTGATCGCCGAAGCTTCCAATGGCCAGCAGGCGGTCGAGATGTACCGCAAACACCTACCCGATGTCGCCTTGCTCGATATGCGTATGCCGATTATGTCGGGCGTGGAGGCCGCCACCGCCATCCGGGCCGAGTTCCCGCACGCGCGCATGATTGCTCTCACTACCTACGGCGGCGATGAAGATATTCGCCGTGCCCTTGCCGCCGGAGTCCAATCGTATTTAACGAAAGACGTCTTGCATGATGAGTTGCTGAAAGCGATTCGCGCCGTGCATGCCGGCCAGACGTATTTGCCCTCCGGAGTGGCCGCTGCATTAGCGGCGCAAATGCCGCGCCCCGATCTGAGCGCGCGCGAAGTGCAGGTTCTCGAGCTCATCGTGCGAGGCCTCGCCAACAAACAGATTGCCTATTCGCTGAACATCGCCGAGCATACGGTAAAAAATCATGTCAAAAACATTCTGAGCAAGCTCGGCGTCCAGGACCGTACTCAAGCAGCCACCGCCGCGATCCAGCGCGGCATTGTGCATTTGGAGTAGTCTCAGCCTGCCCTCCGTAGCCCCAAAGGGCTATCCGCGCCTCCTCCTCCCGTGTCTCGACGATTCCCTGAGCCCTCCGTTATCATAGGGTTACTTAGCCCTCAAGGGGTCCGGATACGCCGCGATAGAGAAAGGAT
This sequence comes from uncultured Solibacteraceae bacterium, assembly GCA_964554945.1. Classification (GTDB taxonomy): domain Bacteria; phylum Acidobacteriota; class Terriglobia; order Bryobacterales; family Bryobacteraceae; genus PSRJ01. The sequence goes on from CAZKQQ010000249.1 coordinate 3,462, forward strand.
ACAGGCTCGTCGAGATGACATTTCGTGAGGATTGGGAATGAATGAGGTCAGGCCAACTGAACTGCAGTTGCGCGCGGAAATTGAAGAGCTGAAACGCCGGCTGGAGGAGCAGAACAACACCCCCGCCTCATCGCATTCCAAATCCGTTCCGTCGCGGCGCCTGTTGTGGTCGCTTGGATTTTTCCTGCTTGCCTTGATGGTGACAGCGTTCCTCGCGGGCTATTTGCCGCGGCAGCGCCGGCAACAGGTCTTGGCCGCCGAAGCCAAAGCGGAAGTGGAAAGTCTCCCGCTCGCCACCGTCACCACCGTAACTCGCGGCCCCGCTCGCGCCCAGCTTGTTTTACCCGGCAACCTGCAGCCGGTCACCGAGGCCCCCGTGCTCGCGCGTGCTAGCGGATACCTTCGCAAACGATACGCGGATATGGGCGATCGCGTCAAGCAAGGCCAGGTGCTCGCCGAAATCGAGGCGCCTGAGTTGGACCAGCAGATCCGCCAGGCTCAGGCTACTCTCGAGCAGGCGCAAAGCTCCGTCCAACAATCCGAAGCCGCCCTCGACCAGGGCCGCAGCAATGAAAATTTGGCGCGCATCACCGCGGAGCGCTGGGCCAACCTCGTCAGCCGCGGCGCCGTATCGAAGCAGGAGAATGACGTCTATCAGGCCCAGTATGCCGCCCAGAAAGCCAACGTTGATGCGTTGGGAAAAGCCGTCGCAGCGGCGCGCAGCAACGTGGGCGCCGCGCAGGCGAACCTGGCGCGCTTAACCGAGCTGAAGAGTTATCAAACCGTCCGCGCGCCGTTCGCCGGCGTGATCACCATGCGCAACGTGGACATTGGCGCGCTGATCAATGAAGCAAATACGATGCTCTACCGCATCGCGCAAACCGGCCGCATGCGGACTTACATCAATGTCCCGCAGTCGGAGGCGGAATCGGTGCGGGTCGGACAGACGGCAACCCTCGCATTCTCCGAATTGGCGAACCGCAAGTTTACCGGCACGGTGACCCGCACCTCCAATGCTCTGGATCCCGCCACCCGCACCCTCCTCACGGAAGTCGAAGTGCCCAATCCCGATGGTGTGCTGCTTCCCGGCATGTTTACCCAGGTCGATTTGCAGATGCTGCGCAAGAGTCCGCCGTTGCTGATTCCGGGCGACACGCTCGTGGTGCGCGCCGACGGGCCGCAAGTTGCTCTAGTGAGCACCGGCGGAGACGTTCACTTCACTCGTATTCAATTGGGCCGCGATTACGGCGATCGCATGGAAGTGCTCTCCGGCCTGCAGGAAGGTCAACAGATCGCCGTCAATCCCAGCGATGCCGTGCGAGAAGGCGCCAAAGTGAAACCCGTCCGGCAGGAAAATGCCACGCCCCGCCGGCGCTCTTAAAGAAAGCATCACCATGCACAAATCAGGTCCCAGTCTCCTGATGGCGGCCGTGCTCTGTACCGTCGCGGCCCGCGCCCAAACCGGTATCCCACAGCTGCAGCGCCCGGTCGTTTTTCAGAACTCGCCCCGCGTCCACGAATTGATTCGCGCCGGCAGCCTCTATCTGTCGTTGCAGGAGGCGCTCGCCCTCGCCATCGAGAACAACCTCGATATCGAGCTTCAGCGCTTCACTTCTCCGGCCGCGAATGCGGATCTTCTCCGCGCCAAGGGCGGTGGAACTGTGCGCGGCCTGAATTACACTCTGGCCGAAGTCCCCACCGGCGTTGGTGGCCCTCTTAGTCCCGTCTTGACGAATCCAGCCGTCAGCACCAGCGCCACCGGTGGTTCGTCGGTCACAACCAACGGGCTCGAACTCGGTGTCCTCGCCGCCCCGCAGACCAACCTGTCCATCCAGGGTACCGTCCCGCAGTCTGCCGGAACCGCAGTGCCCATCTACGACCCCGCCATCGTCGGCCAGTTGAACTGGACTCATCAAACCACCCCGCAGAGCAACAGCGTCGTAACCGGTACCCCCGCGCTGGTCAGCAACGGGCTGGTTGCCAATGCCGGAATTCAGCAAGGATTCTCTTCGGGCGCGCTGGCCAGCCTGACTTTCAACAATAATCACCAGTCGCTCAATTCCCTGCGCACCGCGTACAACCCGTACACCGGTTCCAGCCTCGGTCTCAACGTAACCCAGCCCCTGCTGCGAGGATTTGGCGCCGGCCTGAACCGCCGCTTCATCCGCATCGCGGGTAACGAGCAGAAGATCGGGACCCTCTTGTTCCGCCAGCAACTCATCGCGACCACTTACGGAGTGGTCCGCCTTTACACGGATTTCGTCGCGCTCTATGAAGATGTAAAGGTGAAGCAAGAATCCGTGAACGCGGCCGGGAAACTGCTCTCCGATGTCAAGGCCCAGGTAGAGGAGGGCACGCTGGCTCCCGTCGAGGAGACTCGCGCCAATGCTCAGGTCTTCTCCACGCGTCAGGATCTGGCCAACTCCCAAGGTCTCCTGGACGAGCAGGAAGCCATTTTAAAGAACGTGCTCACCCGCCTTGGTAACGAGGATGAGGCCGTGCGCGCCGCCCACATCATCCCCACCGATCCGCTCGAGATCCCGGCGCAGGACAACATCCAACCCATCCAGGACCTGATCACCCTGGCTCTCGCCAACCGCCCCGATCTCGGTCAGGCGCGCCTGCAAATCGATATTTCCAGAATCGGGTTGCAGGGTTCCCAAAATGCCACCCGCCCCGAGGTCGATCTCGTCGGCATTGCGCAGAACAATGGACTGGCCGGCGCGCTCAATCCTCTGCAACCGGCCGCCGATCCGGCTTTGATCGGCGGATACGGCGGCGTCCTCGACCAGATCTTCGCCCGCCGCTATCCCACTTACGGAATCGGGTTGCAGTTCAACCTTCCGATTCACAACCGCATTGCTGAGGCCGACCTGGCTCGAGATGAAATCCAGGTTAAGCAGTCACAGATCCGGCTCCGCCAGTTGGAAAACCAAGCCCGTCTGGAGGTCGAAGACGCCTTGATCGCTATGCGCCGCGCCCGCGCTTCCTCCGAAGCCGCCGCCCAGGCGCGGGCGTTCCAGCAACAATCGCTCCAGATCGAGCAAGCGAAATTCGAAGTCGGCGCCTCCACCAGCTTCTTCGTCATTCAATACGAAACTCTGCTGGCGCAGGCGCGCTCCACCGAAGTCGCCGCCCGGAGCGCTTACGTCAAGGCACGAGCCGCCCTCCAGCGGGCCATTGGCACCATCCTGGACGAGAACCGCATCTCCCTCGATGCCGCCATGAAAGGTTCGATCCGCTAACCGCTACTTCGCTTGGATCGTCTGCAGATACTTCATTAGTGCGTTCACACGCAGCTCGGTCGTCTCCTTGCTGCTCAGCGATGTGAATAGTTCCGACCAGATCGGCATATCGCGGGATCCATGCGCGCCCACCACATCGTCGCCTTTGATGATGCGCATCACATGAACTTCCGGAAAAGTGCCGCCGGCTTTCCGGCTGATTTGCGTCAGGTCCGCCGGCCCTTTCTTGAGCGCGTCGGCCGCTGGCCCGGTCCCCTTGGCATCTTTGCCATGGCACACCGCACAATAATGATCGAACAGAACCTGTCCGTCTATTGAGTGGACGTCCGTCACGGGGACTCGCTTAATGGTTTTGGTGGGTTCTTTGGTTTCCTGCGCGCGCGCCGGCGTGGTGCCGAATACGAGCGCCAGAGTGAACATGAGATATTGGAGTCTGAATATCATCATGGTCCAATAGTAATACCATTCGCTCCCCAGGGGAAGCGAATTTCTCTACAATCGGACTCTTTTACTCTAAATGGCTATCGCCGGTTCCAATCCAGGCTCAGTTGAGATTGCCCGTCAGTGGCATCGAGGCTGATGCGGTAAACGTCGCCCCGTGGCGTGCGCGACAGATACATGGGCCCGCGCAATCGAGCCCGGTCCTCGGTCGCAACATCCGCTTTGATTGTATCTCCATCTATGCCAATCACTTGGCCGGAAAATGTCAACGGCCGGCCGCTATCGGTCCGGAAAGAAATCAGAATCCGGTTGCCGCGATCAATGTCGACGCTCACGTCCATCAGACGCTGTCCCCCGTAGCCGCTCAAAGTGGATGAGCCGCGTCCTGGTCCAGCGAAGTGCGTAGTGTTATTCCAAGCCAGCCCTCCGCGACCATTCCCGAAATCGCCATCCCGCCGGCGTCCCGGGAAGTCATCCGCATCCCGGCGCCGCCCGGGAGAATCATCCGCGTCTTGCCGGCGATCATCCGGATCACGCCTTGTTAAATCAGGACCGCCTCCAGTCATCATCCACGTAAGCCTGAAATGATACCCTTCTTCGCCGCCGGCGTTGTCCCGAATGCGAACAACCGCTTGAAACCCGTTGCGCCGGGACGGTTCCGCGAGCAGGCGGACTTCGCCGCGGCCGTCAATCCCTTGAAACCGGAAGCCCTGGATATCGCCCGCAGGGAGCGGCTCGTTGCATTCCGAACCGGCATCCCGGCTATCGTGCCCGGAAATCGTGCGCACAGCCACCAGGTCTCCGCGGATCGAGACTTCCACTTCATTGTCCACTTGAAGCCGGATGTCGCACTGTCCCTTGCCCAGCGGTACATCGTTGCGCGTCATTTTCCTGGCGCGGAATTGCGTATCTCCCTGCATCGGCAGCACTGCCGACGCCGCGAGCAGCAGGATGCAGAAGCGGCACACCGATCGAAGTTCCATGCTGCTCAGGATAACTCCACACGCGCATAGACGTTAGTGGTATGCATAAAGTAAGCGTTTGGGTGACTGATAAACTGAGAAACAGGTCTTCTATGCAAGAGCCTCACAATCGGCAGCGGCTGCTCACGGAGATTCTCGAGCAGCGGGTTCTCGTGCTCGACGGCGCCATGGGGACGATGCTGCAGCAGCAGAACCTCACCGCGGCCGACTTCGGCGGCCCGGCGCTGGAGGGCTGCAATGAGAACCTGGTCCGCACCCGGCCCGACATCATCCTGAATATCCACCGCTCCTATTTGAACGCCGGCGCCGACGTGGTTGAGACCAATTCGTTCGGCAGCACCGCCCTGGTTCTCCGTGAGTACGGTCTGCAGGACGCCGCCCCCGAATTGAACCGCGCCGCCGCGCGTCTCGCCCGCAAGGCGGCCGACGAGTTGTCGACCACCTCCAAGCCGCGTTTTGTCGCCGGCTGCATGGGCCCTACCACCAAAGCCATCACCGTAACCGGCGGCGTCACTTTTCCGGAATTGACGGACCACTATTACGCGCAAGCCCAGGCGCTGATCGAAGGCGGCGCCGATTTCCTGCTGGTCGAAACCTGCCAGGATACGCGCAATGTGAAGGCGGCGCTATTGGGAATCGACCGGCTCAGTCAGGAACTCGGCTGGCGCATCCCCGTGATGGTGTCAGGCACTATCGAACCGATGGGCACCATGCTGGCCGGCCAGACGGCCGATGCTTTCTGCGTTTCGATGATGCATGCGTCCCTGCTGGCGATCGGCCTGAACTGCGCCACCGGTCCGGAGTTCATGACCGACCACTTGCGCACCATTAGCGAGATGTCCCCGGCGCGCGTTTCTTGCCATCCCAACGCGGGCCTGCCGAACGAGGAAGGCAAGTATCTGGAAACCCCCGATTCGCTCGCGGCGGCGCTCGAGCGTTTTCTCGATAACGGCTGGCTCAACATCGTGGGCGGCTGCTGCGGCACCACCGACGCCCACATCCGCGCCATCGCACAAATGTCCGAGCGGAAGCGTCCCCGGCATTCGCCAGACCGCCCGCGGCGTTCGTATTATTCCGGCA
>CAZKQQ010000250.1:0-9139 GCA_964554945.1 uncultured Solibacteraceae bacterium
CCTGGTTCGGGACCAGGAGGTCGGTGGTTCGAATCCACTCGCCCCGACCAAATTCTTCAAAGACTTACAGACACCGAACAACATCAGGGTCCCAAAAGGGGTCCGTTTTTGGACCCTACTCCGACCCTGCCGGTGGAACCTGCCGGTCGTTGTCGCCGTATTTTGATCGACTTGCTGTCCGACGGCTCCGATGACCACTTGGGCTCGAACCAGGAGGTCTAGAGTGATGCACACGGACATGTTCCGGCGCCCGCGAATAATACCGGACTTGAGCGCCTTCTGTAATGGCGGTTCGCTGGCGGAACCGAATCGCAGTTGGACACTCGGAACACGTCGCATTTCCACATCTGCCTTTGTCCCGAAAGCAACGGGAGATCAGTGGTTCGAATCCACTCGCCCCCGCCATTCAAAAATCCGTTTACAAGTATTCAGCTCTCCGCTATCCCTCGCCCGACAATCGGACCGTTGCCCCGTAATCTCGCTCACATGGCAAGCGATGGCTCCTTCGGTTTGAAGCTCAAAAACTTTCGTACATCGGACCCCTGCGTGCGATGGGCTCGGCACAAGGCATAGACGTTATGAGGCTGGAGACGATCCTTGTGGTGGATGATAACTTGGCCGCGCGCCGGTTGATGCGAGTGGTATTGGCCCAGGAAGGGTATCGGGTACTCATGGCCAAAGATCTGGACAAGGCCATCGCGCTCTGCCGGGGCCGGATCCATTTCGATCTTGTGATCGTGCACGCCGTTCTCCGGACCACACAAGGAAAGCTTGTGGCGCAGTGTTTTAACGAGCTCCGCCCGGGCGTGCCAGTGTTGTTTACGTCCGGTCAGCCGCTACAGGACCTGATCAATCAGGACCTGGTTGACCCAGAGCTGTTCCAACAAGGAAAGGCATACTTCCTGCAAAAGCCGTTTACCGTGAAGGGCCTGCTGCAAACCGTGGCAGAAGTGCTCGACATTCGGAAACCGCGGATTCGGACCGCACAGGGAGAGTGAGGCTTGTCACGAAGGTGGCAAGCGCAGTTTCTGCCTTCTGGCGCGCTTTCATTAAGGGCCTTGGTCACAAAAATGCAGCGGTCACAGTGGATCGGCGTACAAACGATTGGGGTCACTGGCAATGAGTGAAGTAACTGTGATTACTGGAGCGTCCGCCGGTGTTGGACGCGCGATCGCGCGGGAATTCGCTAAGCGAAATGCCAGGGTCGCCCTGATCGCGCGCGGCGGTAGCCGGTTGGAAGCAGCCACGCGCGAAGTGGAAGACCTCGGGGGACGGGCGCTCGCTCTGCCGGTGGACGTCGCCGATGCCGACCAGATCGAGCAGGCGGCCGAACGCGTCGAGCAGGAGTTTGGGCCCATCGACGTCTGGATCAACAACGCGATGACCACGGTGTTTGCTCCTTTCGCGGATATTACCCCGGCCGAGTTTCAGCGCGTTACGGAAGTCACCTACCTGGGTTATGTGTACGGCACGATGTCGGCGCTACATCGAATGAAGCCGCGGAATCGCGGGACGATTGTTCAGGTGGGTTCAGCGCTGGCGTACCGTTCGATTCCCCTGCAGTCGGCCTACTGCGGAGCCAAGCATGCAATCGTAGGATTCACCGACTCAGTGCGTTGTGAGCTGATTCACGACCACAGCGCAATTCACATTACGGTGGTTCATCTGCCTGCCATGAACACGCCGCAGTTCTCCTGGTGCCGCACAAAGCTTCCGAATCATCCGCAGCCGGTGCCTCCGATCTTTGAGCCGGAGGTCGCTGCCGAGGCTATCTACTGGGCCGCCCATCAGCGCCGCCGCGAGTTGTACGTAGGGTATCCGACGTCCATGGCGATCTACGGGCAGGAGATCGCGCCGGGGTTTGCAGACCGCTATCTCGGCCACACCGGCTACGATTCGCAGCAGACCAACGAACCCGTGCCGCCTGGCCGGCCAGATAATCTATTCGAATCCGTTCCCGGAAACTGGGCGGCTCACGGTGTTTTTACGAGCCGCGCGATAAACTTCAGTCCATTAACGTGGTTCGAGAAACATCGCCAGGCTGCGGGCACGGTCCTTGCCGGTATTGGCCTGTTCGCGTTGGCTGCCCTCCGCGCGAAAAGAAGCTGATGCTTGTGGCAGCGGTTCATGCGGCCCTACCAGCTTCCTATGTGACAATTAAATATTGAACCCATGAATAAATTGGAGTCTGTGCCACCGGTGTTTGAAGCGCCGGAACTCGAAGAGGAGATCCTCGCTTTTTGGCGAAATTCCGGGGCGTTTGAGAAGCTACGAAAGCTCCGCGCGGATAAGCCTCTGTTCCGCTTCATCGATGGGCCGATCACTGCGAACAATCCGATGGGCGTTCATCATGCCTGGGGCCGTACCCTGAAAGACGTTTTCTTACGCTATCAGGCAATGACGGGGCACTCCGCCAAATATCAAAACGGATTCGATTGCCAGGGCCTCTGGGTGGAAGTCGAAGTAGAGCGGTCGCTCGGTTTTAACGGCAAGCCCGATATCGAGCGTTTTGGTCTGGACAATTTCTCCCGGCAATGCCGTGAGCGCGTTGAGAAATACGCCAAAGTGATCACTGAACAGTCCGCGCGACTCGGGCAGTGGATGGATTGGGATCACTCCTACTATACGTACCTCGATTACAACATCACCGGCATTTGGGCATTTCTGAAGGAGTGTCACAAGCGCGGCTGGCTGTATCAGAGCGGCTTGCCCATGCCGTGGTGCTGGCGGTGCGGCACCAGCCTCTCCGAGCACGAGATGGCCGGCTCGCACAAAGACCTGGAGCATCTCTCGGTCTACGTAATGGCGTCGCTGAAATCAAACCCACAACGCCGGCTGCTGCTTTGGACCACCACGCCCTGGACGCTGGCGGCAAACGTGGCGGCGGCCGTCAATCCGGAGCTCACGTATGTCGAAGTGAGTTCGCATCACTGGAGCCACACGCTCATCGCTGGGAAGGAAGCGCTCGGCAAGCTGAAGGAGTTTCATTCCAAGGTGGAGCGCGAATTTCCCGGCGCCGAGCTTATTGGTGAAGAATACGAACCCTTCTTTCCGGAACTCCCCCTGCAAAGCGAAATCGTGCATCGCGTGGTGCCCTGGAAGGATGTGGATGCGGTTGAGGGCTCCGGCATCGTACACATTGCGCCGGGGTGCGGCCGCGAAGACCACGAGTTGGGCAAGGAACTCGGCTTGCCGGCGATCGCGCCCGTGGATGGCAACGGCCACTATCTCCCCGACTACGGATGGCTGGCCAACAAACATGCCGCGGATGTCGCACAGGATATCTCGTACGCACTGAAAGAAGCGGGTAAGCTGCTCAAGGCCGAGATGTACACGCACAGCTACCCTGTCTGCTGGCGCTGCAAGACGGAACTGATCTTCCGCCTCGTGGATGAGTGGTTCATCAGTTGTTCTGAGATCCGGCCGCTCATGCTGGAGGCGGCCCGGACCGTGACCTGGATTCCAGATTACGTCGGCAAGTCGATGGAAGACTGGCTGACCAATATGGGGGATTGGTGTATCTCCCGCAAACGCTACTGGGGGCTTCCCCTGCCGTTCTACATCTGCTCGCAATGCAATGAGCGGACCGTGGTGGGATCCAAGCAGGAGCTGCGGGAATTAGCAGTCGATCCCGTTGCGGTTGACAACCTGCCCGAGCTGCATCGCCCCTGGATCGATGACGTGCGCATCCGGTGCCCCAAGTGCTCCGCGGAAACCACGCGCGTGGTCGAGGTCGGCGATTGCTGGCTCGACGCCGGTATCGTTCCTTTCAGCACGCTCGGCTATTTTGAGGACCGCGACAAGTGGAAGCGCGCTTTTCCCGCCGACTGGGTCAGCGAAATGCGCGAACAGGTGCGGCTCTGGTTTTACTCCATGCTCTTCATGAGTGTTACGCTCGAAGGCCGTTCGCCGTACAAGAAAGTGCTCTCGTACGAATCGGTAGTAAGCGAGGAGGGCACGCGTTTCTCGAAGACCGGCTTCATGATCCAGTTCGACGACGCCGTCAACAAGGTCGGCGCCGACCCCATGCGTTATCTTTTCTGCTCGCGGCCGGTCACGGTCAATATGCGGTTCAGCTACAAGCTGGCCGAAATGGCCGCTCGCAAGATCGCCGATCTCTGGAACATCTACACGTTCCTGGTGAATTATGCGATCATCGACCAGCCGGATCTGTCGAAGCCGGTTCCGCCCGACACGTTGCAAGTCACCGACCGCTGGCTGCGCGCGCGGACCGCCGTCATGCTGGACGATGTCAAACGCGGCTATGAAGCTTACGACACCCCGGCGGTGATCCGCGACGTCGAGCAATATCTGGATGACCTGTCCAACTGGTACGTGCGGGTCAGCCGCCGTCGCTTCTGGCGTAGCGGCCATGATGCCGATAAGCAAGCCGCCTACAGCACGCTTATGGCAGCATTACGTGCCACCACGCTTTCACTGGCTCCGATCATTCCCTTTATCACCGAACGGATCTGGCAAAATGCGATTCGCGGCCTGGATCCGACTGCAGCGGAGTCCGTGCATCATGCCGATTGGCCGGAGGCCCCTGCCGAGTGGCGCGACGAAGCATTGCTGCGCCGCACCGAAACCGTGCGTAACGTGATCCGGCTGGGACTCAAGGTGCGCGCCCAGGCCACCATTCGCGTTCGCCAGCCTTTGCAGGCAGCATACGTCGTGTTGTCGGGCGACAAGCGGGCCGCGATCGAAGAGCAGAGCGCGCTGATCCAAAGTGAGTTAAACGTCAAAGACGTGCGTTTTGCCGCGGATGCGAAGGGTTTCTTTCAACAGGCGGTGAAGGTGGATTGGAAAGCCGCCAATGCACACTTCCGCCGCGACGCGGCTCGTTTTCGCCAATCGTTTGAGGCACTGACCGAAAGCAGCCGGACCGCGCTGGCGTCTCAAATCGCTGCCGGCGCCGACGTGCACGTTGACGGCTTCGAGATGCCTGCTCCCTCGAGTCTGTTCCGTATGGAGCGAGCGCCCGATCCGCGCTACGGTGTTGCCGAAGAGGGCGACGTGCTCGTAGCCCTCGATCTCGAAGTCCCGGCAGAGTTGAAGCGCGAAGGCTTGGCCCGCGACCTGGTTCGGCATCTGCAGGTCATGCGCAAAGAGGTTGGTTTGTCTGTAAGTCAACGGATTGAGCTGGGTCTGGTCACGGAAAGCGCTGAAATGCAACAGGCGATTTGCTCGCACCGCGACTATGTTATGGACGAAGTATTGGCTGTGAAGCTCGAAACTACGGCTCTCGAAGGAGCGCAGGCCGCGCAAGATCTAACTGTGGAAGGCCATCTCGTCCATGTAACCATGAGGTGGTAAACAACCGCGATCGTCAGGGAGCGGCTAGTGGTCGCGCTCGGTCACCAGTTCCGTTACCGACAACAGCGCCCTTTGGTAGGGAGAATCCGGAAACTCACCGATAATCCGCCGGGCCTTATCGGTAAACGCCTGCGCCCGCTCCTTAACCCGTTCGATCCCGCGGTATTTTTCCAGGAGCGCCAGAATCCGCGAGAACGGCACTTCGTCGTAATCGCGGCGCCGCAGAATCGTCTCTACCAGCCGCCGTTCGTCGGCGGACGCGCGCTCCAGCGCATAGACCAGCGGCAGCGTCACCTTACCTTCCCGCAGATCACCGCCCACCGGTTTGCCGAGCGTCTTCTCGCGCGCGGTGAAATCGAGCACATCGTCCACTAACTGGAACGCCATGCCCAGGTTCCATGAGTACTCGGCGAGCTGTTCCTGGGTCTGCGAATCGGCGCCGCCGGCCAGCGCGCCGAGCTTACTACAGACCGAGAACAGGCATGCCGTCTTGCGGTCGACCAATTCCATGCAGTCGGCCTCGCTCACGTTAATTTGTCCGATCCGTTCCAGTTGCAGCAGTTCGCCGTCAACCATCATCTGCGTCAGCCCGATCAGCAGGTCGAGAATCTGGAAATTTCGTTCGCGGAGGGCGATCTGGAACGCCTGCATGTACAGCCAGTCGCCCGCCAGCACGCAGGTATGATTACCCCACTTGACGTTTGTGGACGGCCGCCCGCGGCGAGTCTGAGCCGCATCGATGACATCGTCATGGACCAGGGTAGCCGCGTGGATCATTTCCACGACCGCGCCGAGCTGGATCGCGCACGGCCCTGTGTTCCCGACCAGTTTGGCGGACAGCAGCAGCATCGATGGCCGGAGCCGCTTGCCTCCGCTCGATTGCAGATACTGGCCGATCGCGGTGACGGCGTCGACGGACGCGACTGACTCCAGCGTGATCTTCTTTTCGACCTGGTCCAGCTCGTCCTGGATGAGGTCGAAGATCTCGCGCGCCGTGAGGGCCTGCCCTAGCTTTCCCAAATTCATTGGAAGCCACCAGTTTACCCGTTTGGGACCGCGCCCCGCAAACACAATCGCTCGAAGTTGATGGTGGTCTGCCCGGCGATGGTCTCCGGTGTGACCCCTCGCACCTCGGCCAGCCGCCGCACGGTTTCGACCAAAAAAGCCGGCTCGTTGCGTTTTCCGCGCATCGGTACAGGCGCCAGGTAGGGGCAGTCGGTCTCCACCAGAAGCCGGTCCTCGGGCGTAATGCGCGCAGCCTGCCGGACGGCTTCCGCTTTGGGAAATGTGAGTACACCGCCGAAAGCGAGGTGGAACCCGAGATCGAGCGCCTCACCTGCCTGCCGCTCGTCGCCCGTGAAACAATGCATGATTCCCCCGCCGCGCCAGCCCGCGCCGAGCACCGCCAGTGTGTCTTGCCAGGCCTCCCGGGTGTGGATCACCACCGGCAATCCCGCGTCGCCGGCGATTTCGAGCTGTTTTTCAAAAACGGTCCGCTGCACGTCTCGCGGCGAAAAATCGTAATGGTAGTCGAGTCCAATTTCACCAAGGGCTCTTACTTTCGGATGCCGGGATAGCTCGCGTAGCTGTGCGAATGTCTCGTCCGTCGCCTCGACGGCATCGTGCGGATGGACGCCCACGGTGGCATACAGGAACGGATACCGGTTGGCCAGGCGAATCGCGGCTTCCAGATCGGGCGGGCCGTTGCCAGTCCCGATAGCCATCAACCTTTCAACCCCCGCCGCGCGAGCGCGCTCGATGGTCTGCTCGCGATCTTCGTCAAACTGCTTGTCGTCCAAATGGCAATGGGAATCGACCAGCTTCACTTCAGCCGCGCTCCGACGGGAATATCTTCGAGGAATCCCGCCAGCACCGGCTTGCCCCCCTCCACGGACGCCGCCACGATCATCCCGTTGGACGTCAGGCCGCGCAGTTTCCGTGGCTGCAGGTTGGCGACGATCACCACCTTGCGGTTAATCATCTGTTCGGGTTTGTAAGCCTCGGCAATACCGGCGACGATCGTTCGGGGCTCGGCTTCGCCGATGTCCACTTTCAGATGCAGCAGCTTGTCCGCGCCTTTCACCGGCTCGGCCGAGAGCACTATTCCGACACGAAGATCGACTTTGACGAAATCGTCGATCGCGATCTTCGGAGATTCCGGCGCAGCTTCGGCCTCCGGCTCTGCGGTTTTCCCGAGCAGAGCATTCTGCTCCGCGGTCGCAACCACCTCGAGTTCCCGCATTTTATCGATCGCCGGCTTCGCCTCGATCCGTGGGAACACGGCAGACACTTCACCGATTTTCTGCCCCGCCGGCAGCTGGCCCCATTTGAGCAACGAAAACCGCACGGATTCTATGGGCTCCTTCATCCCAAGTTGCGCCCAGATCTTGGGTGTGGATTGCGGCAAAATCGGGTAGAGCAGGCCAGTCACAATCCGTAATGCTTCGGCGGAAGTGTAGAGCGTCGTATTAAGCTCCGCCTGTGCCTCGGGTTGTTTCGCCAGCTTCCACGGAGCCTTCTGCACAATGAATTTGTCCACGGCGGAAATCAAGCTCCAGATCGCTTCCAATCCGCGAGAGAATTCGAACCGGTCGAACGCAGCTTCGACCGCCGCGATGGTCTGCCCGGCGAGCGCGCAAATTTCGGCGTCAGACCCCTCGGGAATGGCCCCCCCGCGATATTGATGAATCATCGCCAGCGTCCGGCTGGCCAGATTTCCCAGCCCGTTTGCCAGATCGGAGTTATACCGGCCCACCAGCGCATCGTAGCTGAAGCTGCCGTCCTGCCCGAACATGACTTCGCGAAGCAGAAAATAGCGCAGCGCATCGACGCCCATCACTTGTCGAATGGGATCCGGCCGCACGATATTACCGCGCGACTTGCTCATCTTATCGTTCTCAAACAGCAGCCAGCCGTGCGCGAATATTCTTTTTGGCAATTCGAGGCCGGCCGCCTTGAGAAACGCCGGCCAGTAGATCGCGTGGAAGCGGACAATTTCCTTGCCGATGATATGCAGATCGGCCGGCCAGAGGTTCTTGCCTTCCACTGCGCTCATGTACGTGGTCAGCGCGTCAAACCACACGTAAAACACGTGCGGCGCCTCGCCTTCTACCGGAATACTCCATTTGAGATTCGTGCGCGTAATCGATAGGTCGTTCAGGCCGCCTTTGACGAACGAGACCACCTCGTTGCGGCGCGTATCGGGCTGGATGAAGTCCGGCTGCGTCTCGTACAGTTCCAAAAGCCAGTTCTGAAACGCGGAGAGCTTGAAAAAGAAATTCTCCTCGGTAATGGTCTCAGTCGGACGGCCGCAATCGGGACAGGGGTCCCCCGGCTTGGCTTCGTTGACATACAGGTTGTCGTAAATGCAGTACTGACCGGTGTACGACCCCTTATAGATGTAGCCGTTTTTCCGGCAGCGTTCGAACAGGTCCTGGACCACTTTCGCGTGCTGCGGGTTCGTAGTGCGCTGGAAAAAATCGATGTCCAGCCCCATCCGCTTCCACTCTTTCGCGAATTCCGCGGAGATGACGTCGCAGAATTCGCGAGGCGTTTTCTTTGTGCGTTGTGCGGCGCGCTCAACATTGACTCCGTGCTCATCCGAGCCCGTGGTCACAAACGCCTCATAGCCCTGCATGCGTTTGAACCGCTTTACCAGGTCAGCCACAATGGTCGTATACGCATGGCCGATATGTGGCGCGGCGTTCACGTAATAAATCGGTGTTGTGATGTAATACTTCATCTCTTTTGTGCGACGTAAGCCTGGTTGGCAGCCGCGAGAATTTCCCGCAGCGGCACGCCGGATTCGCGTGCCAGCTTGCGG
>CAZKQQ010000251.1:0-9126 GCA_964554945.1 uncultured Solibacteraceae bacterium
GCGTCGGTCCGCCTCCGAAGTTCCAGCCGCAGCCCGGCGCCGAATTCACGATTGACGTCGACTTGGTGCTCTTGGCAATGGGCTTCCTGGGTCCCGTCAAAAACGGCATGATCGAGCAATTGGGAGTGAATCTCGACCCGCGCGGCAACGTCGCTACCGATGACAACTACATGTCTTCGGTGACCGGTGTATTCGCTGCGGGCGACATGCGCCGCGGTCAATCTCTGGTCGTCTGGGCCATTGCCGAAGGCCGCAAAGCCGCCCGCGCCGTTGATGTCTACTTAATGGGGGAAACCAAGCTCACGTAACTCCGGAGAGGTTTGCGTCCGTTCCGGATCTTGTCGCCGGCGTGTCGCACCACTATTTCCGGAACCCCTCCACGCACATCCGGTTGTCCTCGTCCGTGCCAGTCGAAACGCGCAAGCAGTGCGGCAGCCCAAACGCGCGCAGCGGACGCACGATGATACCTCGCTTCAGCAGAGTTTCAAACATCTCGTCCGCCTGCCGTTCCGATTCCATCACCGTCATCACAAAATTAGCTTCCGACGGCACCACCGTCAGTCCGGAATCCTTCAGCCCCTCCGCCAGATAGCGGAGCCCGCGCGCGTTCAGCTCAAGCGAGCGGTGAACAAACTCTTTATCTCCCAGGGCGGCGATGCCGGCCGCCTGCGCCGGCGTCGACGGCTCGAACGGCAGCTTCACCTTCAGCAGGTTGCGGATCAACTCCTCGTGCGCGAACCCATAGCCGATGCGCGCGCCGGCCAGACCGTAGATCTTCGAAAACGTCCGCAGCGTGATCACGTTGTCGTAGCGGTATTGCATCGAATCTGGATAGCGCGGATTGTCCTTCGCGTACTCGAAGTAAGCCTCGTCAAGAATGATCAGCACGCGCTCCGGCACGTGCCGGTAAAACTGATCGAACTCGTGGCGGGTGAAGATGGTGCCCGTCGGGTTATTAGGATTCGCCAGGTAAATGATCTTCGTGTTCCGATTGATGGCCATGGCGAGCGCGGCCAGATCGTAATGCCAGTCGCGGTAGGGGACAGTCCGATACTTCACCCCGCGGGATCGAGCCAGAACCTGGAAGCCGATGAATGCTGCCTCGGTGGTGAGCACCTCGTCCTCATCGCCCAGGAACGTGCGAATGATGTTGGACATGATACCTTCGGAACCGCTGCCGGCAATGACATTCTCCACCTTGAGCTCAAATTTGTCCGCGAGCACTTCGCGCAATTCGAGCCCTCCGCTCGGATACAGGTTGAGCGCTTCTACGGATCGCTTGATGGCATCCACGGCTTTGGGCGAAGCGCCAAGCGGATTCTCGTTGGATGCAAGCTTGGCAATATGGCTCAAACCATACTGCTTGCGGACCGATTCAAGGCTGCGCCCGGCCTCATAGGGCCGAAGCGACTCGATATAGGGCGGAACGAGGGCCAATCGCCTTATTGTCGCTTGTTTTGCTTGTTCGGATCGAGGCGAAAAACAGCTGCCACGCGGCAGGTCTCGCTCGTGTCTGACCTGCCGCGTCGCTGCCAGCTGCTATTCCGCCGATGTATTCGGCCCGGCCGTTTTCTTCTTCTCCGGGAAAAGGTGCTTCGGATCCATCTCTGCCGGGAACGTGACATCGAAGAAGCCGATCATCATCTCTTCCCAGCTTTGGTCGCCCCATTTCACCGCTTTTGTCGGGTCGGGGTTGTTCTTGTTGTTCGGCGAA
The DNA here is from genome assembly GCA_964554945.1 of uncultured Solibacteraceae bacterium. GTDB lineage: Bacteria > Acidobacteriota > Terriglobia > Bryobacterales > Bryobacteraceae > PSRJ01. Next base: position 1,715 of record CAZKQQ010000251.1, read on the forward strand.
TTGTCGAAGTGAGCCGTCGCGGCGATCTTCGTGCCTTTCGGCAGCACGATGTCGTCGACCGGCTGATACCACAGCTGCCACCCGAAATCGTAATGCGGCACGCTCAGAATGGTCTCGCTTTCGCCTGTCGGATAGATCAGCCGGTATTCGAAATCCTTACCGCGCAAATGCATGTGCGGCAGTAGCGCACTCAATTTCGCGTCGCTCCCCAGTTCAAAATCCGCGTCTACCCGGTAGTTGGAATCGCCGGGCGGGATGGTGAATTTATTGTTCGTGGCGGCCAGCGTCATGACGCGCTGTTGCGGCGGCTGCTTGCAGAAGACCACGCCCACTCTGGTGCGGTCCTCGCCGGCTTTCCCGTTGGCGGTGTAGTGAAGCTGCAGAATAATGTCGGAACCCGCCTTAATGAGACGTCCCTGCCCTGGCTCCAGGACGCTGGCCGGCAAACCAGGCGCGAACCCGGAGAGCATATCGCCACTGAGCTGCGGACGGTTGCCTTTCGCGTCTTCTTCCGGCACAAAGATCTCGCCCGGCTTCTTGTCGCGCATCCATTTCGAGCTGCCATCGCGGATGTACGCGATCACGTGATGCACCACCGCGCGGTTGCCCGGCCGCACCTCGGCCATTTGCACCCAGCGGTCTTCGGTGAACTTATAGGGCAGCACCACATACTGGTATTCGATGGTGCCCGAGGTGGGAACCTGAAACGCTTCCGGCATTTCGAAAATCATATCGGGCGTGCCGATGTTCCAGCCGTCCACGAACTCGGCCGGCTTCGGCAAGTCCTTGGGATTCCCCTCCGGCGCTCCGGCGTCCACCCAGCTGACCAGCGTGTCGATATCCTTCTGCGCCAGCGACCGGTCGTTGCGGAAATGTCCGTATTTCGGATCGGCAAACCATGGCGGCATCTTGCGTTCCAGCACAGCCTGCTTCATGGCCTTGGCCCAGGGGCGGGCCTGCTGATAACTAAGCAGCGAGAACGGCGCCGCTTCGCCTGGACGGTGGCAGCTTTGGCAATTCTTCTGCAAAATGGGAGCGACGTCCTTGCTGAACGTCACGGAATTAGTGGCGGCAAATGCAACGCTAGATATACAGCACGCCAGGACAGGCAGCAGCTTCATGATCACCCTCTCGTATTCGATTATACTCAACTACCGACCGTTCGGTTTGCCCCGTCCCCGGCCCGGCCCAAATCCCAACCGGAGCTGCCGCCGCTCGAAGTCCAGGAGCCATTGCTTGTTCTCCAGCCCCCCTCCATACCCCGTCAACTTGCCGTTGCTTCCGATTACGCGATGGCACGGGATGATGATGGCAATGGGATTAGACCCATTGGCCAGGCCAACCGCGCGCGATGCGGACGGATTTCCGAGCCGCCGCGCCAGTTCGCCATAAGATCTGGTTTCACCGAAAGGAATCCGGCAGAGCGCGCTCCATACCTTCTGCTGGAACTCGGTCCCTTCGGGTTTGAGCGGCAGTTCGAATCGCTCCAGGTCGCCCGCGAAGAACGCCCGAAGTTGCCGTACGGATTCCCGCAGGTGGCGATCGTCCTTCTCCCATGAGGGATCCACGCTGGCGGGCGTGCGCCCTTCCGCGAAAGAAACCTGGCGGAGGCCTTCCTCATCCGCCACTAGCAGCAGCCGCCCGGTGGGACTTTCCATCCATTGATAACAAGTGGCCATCTCTCACTCCCTGCCAAAGATGCAGCGCCGCATAGGCGCGCCACGGCCGCCATCGTTCAGCCCGCCGTTCCAACTCCGGCGCGGTGCGCGTTCCCGTTGCCCGCAACAAGATCAGGTCGCCCGAAGGAAATGCGTCGGGATCGCCAAGTGCCCGCAGCGCGATGTAACCGGCTGTCCATGCGCCGATCCCGTTGATTTCCTGCAGCCGCTTCATCAGTTCGTGAGGCGCACGCAGATTGTCCAGCACGACATCCCTTCTCGCAACCGCGGCGGCAAAGGCGCGCACCGTCTCGGCGCGCTGCGGCGGTAGGCCGATCGACGCCACATCGCCTTCGGCCAGATCCTCGGCGCGGGGAAAAAGGTGCGTCACGCCGGGGCGGACCCCTTCCAGCGGTCGGCCGAATCGCGCCACCAGCCGTCCGGTCAGCGTCGAGGCACCGGCAACACTCACCTGCTGCCCTAAAATCGCGCGAATTCCCAGCTCAAATGCATCCCAGGCGCCGGGCACGCGGAGACCGCGGCGCGCCCGCACCAGCGGCCGAAGCAACGCATCCGTTCCAAGACAATCCGCGATGGCCAAAGGGTCCGCGTCTAGATCGAAGAGTCGCCGCACCCGGGAGACGATCGCCAGCAAATTGTCGGGACATGGATGATGCACATCGAGCATTACTTCGGAATCCCGGTGCCACATTTCAATGGTCCCCGGTACTCCCGATAACGTGATGCTCCGGCGATAAACTCCCTCGGAGACGCCCTCGACACCTGGAATCGCCCGCGATTCCAGGAATGCCAACAGGGCAATCCAGTCAAACGGCGGACGGTAACGGAGACGGAAGCGCCAGCCGGCTGCCCCACTGGCGCGCTGCGTTTTGCGCAGCTCGCGCGGGCTGCGGCCCCACGTTTTGCGAAACGCATCGTTAAACCGCCGCACGCTTCCGAATCCCGATGCCAGAGCGATCGTAGTGACCGGAAGATCAGTATCACTCAGCAGCCGTTTCGCCGACAGCAGACGCTGCGTCTGCGCTACGGCGATCGGCGGCGCGCCGAGATGCTCGACGAACAACCGGCGGAGATGCCGGTCGCCCACTCCCAGCCGGTCGGCCAGTCTGCGCACGCCGGCCTCGTCAAGCGCGCCTTCCGCGATCTCTCGGAGCGCCCGCGTCACCGTGGTGGAGGAACCATTCCACGCCGGTGTTCCCGGTGCGCACTCTGGACGGCATCGCAAGCAGGGACGGAATCCAGCCGCCGCCGCTGCTGCTGCCGACGGAAAGTATTCCACGTTCTCTTCCCGCGGCGAGCGCGCCGGACAGATCGGCCGGCAAAAAATTCCAGTTGTCCGGACGCCGATGAAAAATCGGCCGTCGAACCGCGCATCGCGGGCCAGTCGGGCTTTGCGGCAGGTTTCGCGTTCGAGCAGCACGTCACTGCTGACTATAACTCCGCCAACCGCCCCTGACCAGCCGTTTTCGGACTCGAATGACGGAGCCTCTCTCGCTTGACCCGACGGCTCTCACTGGTATAAACTTCACCCCAATACGATGTAGCAGGTGGTGCCACCAACCACTATCTGGGTCTGTTCGTTTTCGACGAATTAGAGGAGGGGTCGTGTTCGTGCGCTCTGTAATACGGTTAGCTTCTGTCTTCTTGCTCGCCTGGGGAGCTTTCGCCCAGAGCGACCGCGGTACCATTACCGGAACCATCTCCGACCCGGCCGGCGCGGTTGTCGCCAACGCTGCCGTGGAAGTTGCAAATACTGCAACGGGCGTTCAGTATCAGGCAGCCACCACAGCCACTGGCAACTATACGGTCCCGCAACTGCCGGCGGGCGTCTACACCCTGTCGATTGCCGTTCCGGGATTTAAAAAGTTCACCCGGCAAGGCATCACCGTCGAAGTCGCGGCGACAATCCGCATTGACATCGCACTCGAGGTGGGCGCAGCCACCGAGTCGGTCACCGTGCAAGCGGACGCCCCTTTGCTAAGAACCGAGAGTGGCGATATCAGCCATACCATTAAGGCTCAGAACCTCGATGATCTTCCGATACTTGGGATCGGCGCTGGCCAGGCCGGCAGCGCGGGCATCCGAAATCCCTATGCCATGATCCAGCTAGTTCCAGGCGCCATGTGGCAGGCCAATTCGCAGGTCCGCATCAACGGCACTCCGAACAACACTCAGTCGTTCCGCATCGAAGGGCAGGATGCCTCAAACACAGGCACTCCGGGCGTACAGGCGCAGACACAGCCGAGCGTCGATGCGATCCAGGAAGTGGCGATTCAGACCAGCAACTACGCTCCCGAGTATGGACAGGTGGGCGGCGGGATGTTCAATGTGACCATGAAATCGGGCACGAACCAGTTCCATGGCACCGCATACGAACACTTTGTCAACGAAGCATTCAACGCGGGTCAGCCGTTTATTCCCGGCAACCCTCGTGCGCGCAACCGCCGCAATGATTATGGGTTCACCATTGGCGGCCCGGTGTGGATTCCGAAAGTATATAACGGCCACGACAAAACGTTCTTCTTCTTCAATTGGGAACAGTACCGCGAAGCCGTCGCCATTAATAACCAGCTCGAGACCGTGCCGACCGCGGCGTATCGCGCAGGCGACTTCACTACCGCCATCCCCAATCAGACCCCGATTGGAACGGACCCGCTGGGACGGCCGATTTTTGGCGGCGAGATTTACAATCCCACCACCGACCATCCGGCGGCCGACGGCCGGATTGTCCGTGACCCGTTCGCGAACCAGCGCATTCCGTCGGACATGTGGGATCCGGTAGCCGTCAAGATCCAGAATCTGTTTCCGGCGCCGATGGGACCCAGTGCCAATGGAGTGGTGAACAACTACGTTCCGACGATTCCCACCACTCGTGTCACGCAGATTCCTTCGCTCAAGATCGATCAGTTCTTTGGCGCCAAGAGCAAAGTGTCGTTCTTCTGGCAGAACACCAAGACCACAGCTCCGCTTTCGTTCACGTTCGGCCAGGTGGACGGCCTGCCCGACCCCTTGCCGACCAACAACGGCACGTTCCAGCATGCGCCCGTTTACCGTTTGAATTATGACTATACGATCTCGCCGACCGTGCTGGCGCATCTCGGCGCGGGATACCGGAGCAATACATTCTTCGTTCCGGCGGTTAATGAAGAGGGCCAGGTACCGAACTATAATGCCGAGCAGCAATTGGGCTTGCACGGGGGCACTACCCACACATTCTTTCCGCCGTTCTCCGGCCTGTGCACTGGGCCGGGACCGTTCACACCCTATTCCTGCACGGGCCAGGGCGGCATGCAGAACTTCGGCAACTCGGCTTATTCTTCGCAGAACACGCAGTCACCCTCGTTTAACGCCAACCTCACCTGGGTGAAAAATAATCACACCTACAAGTTTGGCGGGGAGTTTCGACTCGAAGGGTACCCTGTGCACGCCAAGGGGAACACGGCAGGCAGTTACGTATTCGGGCCCGAACAAACCAGCCTGCCCTACCTGAATGGGACTTCGCTCCAGGGGCTGGTTACGGGATTCGCCTACGCCAGTTTTCTCTTGGGTGACGTGAAGACAATCAGCATCGCTAATCCGGTTGATCCGCGGCTGGGAAAGCACCAACTCGGTCTGTATGCGCAGGATTCCTGGAAGGTGACGCGTAAGATCACGTTCGATTACGGGATCCGTTACGATTACGCGACCTATCTGCGCGAAGAGCACGGACGCGACCCGTTCTTTTCACCCAGCACTCCGAACCCGGCGCTCGGCGGCATTCTGGGCGCGATGGTGTTTGATGGTTATGGGCCGGGACACTGCAACTGCGATCTCGCGAAGAACTATCCCTGGGGGTTTGCTCCCCGCCTGGGTCTGGCGTACCAGATCAACTCGAAAACTGTTTTCCGCGGAGGCTTCGGCATTGTCTACGGCAGCACGGCATCGAACAACAATGCCTCCGGAGGCTTGGCCGGCTCCTCGAACTCACAAACTGCTTCGCCCGTCTACGCGGCGGTCACGACGCTTTCAACCGGCATACCGTCCTCCTTCAACCCGCCGCCATGGCCGAACCTGAATCCAAGCCAGTTCAACACCACGCCCGCGCCGGTTCCCATTAACCAGCCATTCCTCGATCCGAACGCCGGACGCCCTCCCCGACAGTATCAATGGAGCGTAGGATTCCAACGGGAGATTTTCCAGAACCTGGCGATCGATGTCTACTACATCGGCAATCGCGGAATCTGGTGGCAGTCCCCCGCGCTCGAAAATCTTAACGCGGTCCCGTTATCCCGAGTCGCGGCAGCCGGAATAGACATCAACAATCCGAGCGATGTGGCCTTGCTCACGCAAGCGCTGAATTCGCCTGGCGTTGTGGCGCGGGGGCTCAACAAGGCGCCGTACGCAGGCTTCCCGCAGACTCAAACACTCGCACAGTCTCTGCGGCCTTTCCCGCAGTTCACCAACATTCTCACTTACTGGGACCCGCTGGGCGACACATGGTACAACGCTCTCCAGATCAAGGCGAGCAAGCGCTTTTCGCACGGCCTTTCCTTCCTCAGCACGTTCACGTGGTCGAAGACCCAGGACACCGGCGTCGAAATTGGCGAACCCAATCCCGGCACTTCGGGAAATGCCGTTGTCAACGATCCCTTCAACCGGAAGAACAACAAATACCTTTCGGCCTATGATCAGCCGTTCCTGTTCAATGTCTCCGCAACATATGTCACACCGAAATTGGGGGGGAACAAGGCTTTGTCCTGGCTGGCGCGCGACTGGACCTACGGCGTGTTTCTGCAGTATTCCAGCGGGTTCCCCATTATGGTTCCCTTCGCGAACAACAATCTCGGCCAGGCGTTGTTCAATACTACGCCGGGCGTGACCGGTTCGACTGGAACCTTTGCCAACCGGGTACCAAACCAGCCGCTATTTAACGTCGACCCCAATTGCCATTGCTACGATCCGAACAAGACTTTTCTATTAAATCCGAACGCGTGGGCGGATCCGCTGCCGGGCCAGTTTGGCACCTCGGCGGCATATTACGGCGATTACCGCACACAGCGGCGTCCCTCCGAAAACATGAATCTGGGCCGGACCTGGCGCTTTAAAGAAAGAATGATGCTCAATATCCGGTTCGAATTGACCAATGTGTTCAATCGGGCTTATTGGGGCAACCCTGCAGGGACCAGCGCGAAAGCGCCGCAGAACAAGGCCCCCAATGGCAATGCCGCTTCCGGCTTCGGCTTCATGAATACGATCACGCCCGGTTTTACCGGCGCCCAAGTTCCGCGAAATGGAACGTTGATCGCACGATTCACGTTCTGACATTTCCGATTGCATCGTCCTTCGACGGCAGGCTTGCTGCTAGCATCGTGGTGATGGACGAGAGCGACATTTATCACGCCATCGGCGAAGAAGGCTTCGAAAGACTGGTCGCGGCCTTCTACCGCCGCATCCCGCAGGATGATGTTCTCGGCCCGATGTATGCGGAGGACCATGACCTTTCGGGCGCGGAGCAGCGCCTGCGCGATTTCCTGATCTTCCGCTTCGGCGGTCCGCCGCGCTACATCGAACAGCGCGGCCATCCCCGCCTTCGCATGCGTCATATACGCTTTCCCGTCGGCCCCCTCGCCCGCGACCGCTGGATGGAATTGATGAATGCCGCCCTTACGGAGGCCGCCTTTCCCGTTGAAGTCGAGGCGCATCTCCGAGCGTTTTTCGAGTCGACCGCCACGTTCTTGATCAACCGCCCCGGGT
>CAZKQQ010000252.1:0-9022 GCA_964554945.1 uncultured Solibacteraceae bacterium
TCGGGACAGACCAGCAATGCCGTAGCGTTCACTGTGAATGCTACGGTGCCCACGCTTTCGTCGATTAGCCCGACGGCGGGCGCACAAGGCGCCGCGGTGCCAGTTACGCTTACAGGGACGAATTTCGCTAGCGGCGCCACCATCGGCCTGAGCGGTACCGGAATAACAGTAAGCGCGGTGAATGTGGTGAGTGCTACACAGATCACGGCTACATTCACGATCGCGGGCAACGCTCCGACGGGTCCGCAGAATGTGACCGTTACTTCGTCGGGACAGACCAGCAATGCCGTAGCGTTCACTGTGAATGCTACGGTGCCCACGCCCACGCTATCTTCAATCAGTCCCACAAGCGGCTTGGTTGGCGGCAGCTTCCCGGTCACTTTAACAGGTACAAACTTCAGCAGCGGCGCCGTCGTTCAAGTGAGCGGAGCGGGCGTGACGGTGAGTAATGTGAACGTCGCCAGCAGTACCCAAATCACCGCGAACTTCAACATCGCGGGCACGGCTTCGCCCGGCGGTCGAACGGTTACGGTTACCACATCTGGCGGAACGAGTAATGGCGTTAGCTTCACGGTAAACGTTCCGCCGGCTCCCACTTTGACAGGCCCACCGAATCCGCAGCAAGGTAACTTGAACCAAATAGTGAATATCACGATGCCGGGTACGAATTTCGTTTCGGGGGCAACCAGCATTACTTTCTTGAGCGGTACTGGCGTTACCGTATCCAACCTGAACGTCGTCAGCAGCACCACGCTCACAGCAACGTTCACGATCGCATCAAACGCCAGCACCGGATGGCGGCAGCTCACGGTCACGACGCCGGGGGGAACCAGCGCGGCTCGATGGTTTAGCGTATTCGGCACTCCGTCGATCACCAGCTTGACGCCGACGTCAGGAACTCGGGGTACGGCGTTCAGCGTTACCATCAAGGGCACCAATCTCTCCAGTGATGTGGTTGTCGGGTTCTCCGGAGCCGGAATCACGGCCAGTAATGCATCCATCGGCAGTGACGGTACGAGCATGACAGTGACGTTTACGATCGCTGCGAACGCCCCGACGGGACCGCAGAATGTGACGCTCACCAACTCAGTAGGAACCAGCAACACAGCAAGCTTCACGGTGCAATAACCGATACAAGAGTGGAGAACCCCGGCAGCAGCACCGCCGGGGAATCCAAAACTTTTGCCTTTTTGCGCATCTTCCGGGAGTCAGTGTAAATGCAGGGTAACTGGGCCTTGGACTTTTGTGGAATGCCAAGTGCATTCACACCCCGCAGACACCGACCCCGATGATGCAGCCAACCACGCTCTCTTTTTACCTCCGCGGAGTGTCTCGTGGAGCGGCAGCATGGTTGTGCTATGGCGCGGCAGAGTACGCGCTGGCTTATGATTATCCGCTGCTGACGGAAGGGGACCGAACCATCAGCCCGTGGGCATGGCCCCTTATGGCGGAAGTCCTGTTTTTCTACTGTGCTTTCGGCGCGGTCTGTGGTCTGTTGGCCGCTGCTTTGGCCGGACGAGCAAAGGCATCCCCTGCGGAAGTGCCTCCCCGGATCGATTTAGGGATCGGTTTGAGTTTGGCTTTGGCATTTGGAATCAATCTGTTGCGAGCCATCCCCCTGGCGCGCTCCGAATATTTTGCCCTGGTAGAGGATGCGCTGGTGTTGGTCTCCTTGGGGGTCAGCATCGGCTCCGCAATGTGGAGGCGCCGGCTGGCTGGGCTGGCCAGCCCTTGGGTCCTGGCGTTCCTGCTACTGGCGGCGCCATGGATCAGCCGCACCGCCTTGCATGATTCGGCCGGATGGGTAAAGCTAACCCTATCGGCGGCGGCTGTTTGCGGCGTACTGGCCGTATCAGGGATAGTTGGCCGGTGGCGGTCGAAATCAGGGCTCGCGGTAAGCCTCGCTGTCTGCGCCGTTGTATTCGTCGTGGGTTGGGTGGCCCGACCAGGGCTCGCCCGCCTTCCCGCTACGGCCGGAACTGCAGACGCAAGCGGGCATCCCAACATCATCCTGATCACGATGGACGCGGTCCGGGCCGATCATCTCTCGGCATACGGATACGAGCGCGAGACAACGCCGTTCCTGAAGAGTCTGGCCCGCGAGTCAACGGTATACACACGCGCGATCTCGGCCTCCGATATGACCCTGCCGGCGCACGCTTCGATCTTTACAGGGACATATGCGAGCTGGCACGGTGCTCACTATGATCCGCCTTCCTATCCCTACGGCCGCCCGCTGGATTCCCGCCTACCGACGCTGGCCGAAACCCTGCGGAAAAACGGATACACCACAATCGCAGTCCCCGCCAATTATGCTTATTTGCGCCCCGAACTCGGGGTCGACCGCGGTTTCCAAGTATTTGACTCTGAATCGCCCGTACCGGTATCGGATAGCGATCAACCCTTTTTCCTCCGCGAAGGTGTCCGGGCGCTGCTGGCGCAAATCGGATGCACCGCTGAGTTTGATATGGTGGCCCGCCGGGCCGATGAGATCAACCGAAACGCCGTGCGGTTGTTGGATATGGCCCGCCAACGACAACGCCCCTTCTTCCTGTTTCTCAACTACATGGACGCGCACACGCCGTACATCCCGCCAGCCCCGTATGACCGTCTTTTTCCTGGAAAAGATCCGAAGTTTACGTTCCAGGAATATATGAGCTTGCAAAGGGAGGTACTCGAGCAGAATCGGACCATGACGGCGAGCCAGCGTGAAAACCTCGTTTCCCAATACGACGGTGGCATTGCCTATATCGACACCGCCCTGGCATCGCTGGTTTCTTCACTAAAGGCGCGCGGAATTTACGAGAATACTCTTCTGATCGTAACGGGCGACCACGGCGAGGCATTCGGAGAGAAAGGGCTCGTTGAACATGCAGTGGCTTCGGTCTACGAGAATCAAGTGCACGTGCCACTCATCATCAAATACCCGCGTACGCACGCAGCAGACAGGTCCAGCGTTTTGGTAACGCACACGGACATTATGCCAACGGTTCTGGATGTTGCCGGCTATGGGGTTCCGAAGTCGGTCACAGGTAGAACCCTGTTGGCAGAGCCTCCTGCCGGTCGATTCATAGTGAGTGAGGCATTTCCGACATTGTTGCAGTGGGGTCAAAAATTCGACCGGTTGGAACGTGCGCTGTACCAAGGAAATCGTAAGCTCATCTTGTCCAACAGGGGCAGCACCGAGGTTTTTGATCTCGAACGCGACCCGGCAGAGAACCAGAACCTCTACCGCGCTGACAATCCCGATTCGATGCAGATGAGAGCTGAACTTGAGCAATGGACAAAAGCCGTGCCGCATCATAAAGCGGCTGATGGACGAGGCTTGGATTCCAAAGTAATGGACCGGTTGAAATCTCTTGGATACGTTCAGTAGACAATCTCTTTCTCAATCGTTGCGAAGCGCGGCGGCGCACGGGCTGCTGGCGTGGCTCGCTTATGCCGTAGTGGAGTTCACCTTTAGTATGGTGATTCCATTGGCCAAATCATCCTCATTGACCGTGTCAACACCAGCCTGGAAACTCGCGGGCGTATTGCTGTTGGCTTATGTGGTTATAGGCTTAATCAGCGGTGTTCTTGCCGGGCTGCTCGCGTTTTTATTTTCCAACGGCCAAGGGCAACGTACATGGGCCAGTGCATCCTTACCGCTCGCTTTCGCGCTCAATCTGCTACTGACTTGGCCTCCGGCGCGGTCTGAATATTTCGCTCTGTTTATCGCCATTAGCTTGATCGCCGTTCACGCGCGCGCAATCATCAATCCAGAATCAACCAGCTCCTGGACGCCGTTTACCAGCCCGTGGATTATCAGCATCCTACTTGTAAGCGGTCCCTCTTTCAGCCGGGATTACCTCAAGGACAGTTCAGGCACCGTAAAAACTCTCATCATCGTACTTGTGCCCCTGGGCGTGTCGATCTGTAGTTGGGTGTTGGGGCGCAACCGCATTCCGGTGGCGCGCTGGCCGGAATGGGCGAGAACGGTAGGTGCGCTGCTGGCGGTACCGGCGGTTTGTCTGTTGCTCCGGCATCCCCTGCCGGCAGAGGCGCTGCGGGCCCGAGCCGCCGGCCCTGGCCCTGCGAATGTGATTTTAATCGTGCTGGATACCGTCCGGGCCGATCATCTTTCGGTCTACGGATATGCGAGAGACACCACGCCCAATCTCAAAAAATTCGCGCAGCAAGCGACAGTGTATACGCGGGCATCTGCGGCGTCCGATCTCACGCTACCGTCGCATGCGTCGATGTTCACGGGATTGTATCCGAGCTGGCACGGAGCCCACTTTTCCGCGCCGGATTTCCCCTACGGGCGTCCTCTCGACCGCAGTGTCGTGACGCTGCCACAGATGCTGCAGGCTAAAGGCTACTCGACACTGGCGATTGCGGCAAACCCCGCTTATCTGGATCCCATGTTTGGGTTGAACCGGGGATTCGATGTCTATGATTTGCGGAGCCCGGTTTTCGTTAACGACCGAAACCGTCCATTCTTCATACGGCAAGGTGTCCGGAGACTGCTGGGATACGTGATCGACGTTGCGGACTTTGATATGCGCACCCGGCGCGCAGAAGAGATTAATCAGGATGCAATCCGTATGCTGGAGCAGGTCGGTGGGGCGAACCGCCCGTTTTTTCTCTTCCTGAACTACATGGATGCTCATACGCCATATATACCGCCAGGAACTTTCAAAAGCCGCTTTCCAGGGCGCGACCCGAGCTTCACGCTGGAAGAGTATTGGCGGCTGAAGGAGCGCGTAGTCAATCAACATCGGAAACCATCGAGGAACGAAACGGAACACCTGGTTTCACAATATGACGGAGGCATCGCCTACCTGGACAGCGAGTTGGGAAAGCTGTTCGCACGCCTGAAGCGGCTGGGATTATACGACCGAACAATGATCATCGTAACGGCCGATCATGGTGAAGCGTTCGGCGAAAGGCAGCTGATGGAGCACGGAGTCGACTCGGTGTACCAGAGCCACACCCGCGTTCCGCTTCTAGTGAAATATCCGGGAGTAAACGAAGGCCGAACCGTCGATACTCCTGTCAGTCATGTGGATTTCATGCCTACCGTGCTTGATGTGCTCCACTACGAAGGTCCGAAAAACCTTCAAGGAACCAGCCTTCGCAGCGAACAGATCGGAGCTCGGCAATACGTCATCAGCGAGGCATTTCCGGGTGGAGAGAGTGGGGCGGCGGCAAGCCCATCGCACGGACACATCAATCTTCAGAAGCCGGCGCAGGCGGTGTTTAGCGGTTCATGGAAGCTGATTATCAATTCAAAAGGCGAGCGGGAGCTATATGACACAACCACCGATGTGGCCGAGGAACATAATCTAGTGGCGGCACAGCCGGGAGAGGCGCAGCGGCTGGAATCGGCACTCGTCGATTACCTGCAGACGAGGCCCCGGTTTGACCTGCGGCGCGGACACATTGCGAGGGAGTCTCTGGACAGCCTTCGCTCGCTCGGATACGTCCAGTAGCTCGGGCAGCCAATTTCCCAAGGATAGGAACATTAAGCTCATAATTTGCCATGGCGCGCGACTTGGTTTAAGACAATCGCCCGATTCATTGTGGCAATGGACGTGCATGCCTAAGGCTCTGGTTTCATAAGACATAGCGCAGGATCGCCGGAATGGCCGCCACTATCTCAGTTATCATTCCCGTTTACAACGCCGCCAAGTACCTCGAGTCCTGCCTGGAGTACCTGCGGCGCTCGACCATAGGCGATTACGAGTGCATCGTAGTCGACGACAACTCAACTGATTCGTCTGTCGAAGTTGCCCTCCGGTATGGAGCGAAGGTCCTGCACACGGGACAGCAGAAGGGGCCGGCTTTTGCGCGGAATCTGGGGGCACGTGCCGCTCAGGGCGACATCTTGTTCTTCATCGATTCCGACGTCTGCGTTGCACCTCATACCCTCGAGCAGGTGCGCACGAATTTTGAGCAAGATCCGGAATTGGCGGCGGCTATGGGTTCGTATGACGATCTGCCGCAATCCAAGGATTTTCTGTCGCTGTATAAAAATCTGATGCATAGTTTCGTGCATCATAATTCGCAGCGGGAAGCATGTACATTTTGGAGTGGATGCGGAGCAATTCGCAGAGTCGTATTCCTGGAACATGCTGGTTTTGACGAGAGTTACGATCGTCCAGCCATTGAGGATATCGAACTCGGGTATCGTCTGAGCCGGGCCAAGAAGAAACTCGTACTCGACACCAACATGTCGGTGAAGCATCTGAAGCGGTGGAGCTTCTTTAACCTCGTAAAAACCGACATTATGGATCGCGGGATTCCGTGGACCGAACTGATTCTGCGCGACCGGCTTTTGCCGAACGATCTCAACTTGCAGCTGAGTCAGCGCGTCAGCGTGGCGCTGGTATACATCCTGATCGCATTGGCCGGCGCGGGGGCATGGTATGCGGGGCGCCCGTTCATTCTCATGCTCGTCACGCTGCTCTTCCTCGTGTTGTCACAATTTGAAGTGGAAAGCACGTGGAAGACGCAACCCAAAGTTATTGTTTCCACCATGCTGCTGGTTGGCGCGATTTTGTTTTTGGCCTATCGAAATAACAGCCGGTGGCTGATTCCGCCGGTGCTCCTGGCATACCTGCTGCTGTTTGTGAGACATCGATACGCATTCACGTCCAAACGAAGGCAGCAAATAACAGGTATTTTCTGCGGCGTCTACCTGCTCTTTGTCATGCTGTTTGTGCTGATTTATTTGCCACATCACCCGCTAGTCTTCTGTTTCTTCATTGTCCTCAGTGTTCTCATCGTGATGAATAGCCAGTTCTATGTGTTTCTTGCCGGCCGCACCGGACGGCTGCTGGCTCTAGCGGCTATACCGTTTCATCTCCTGTTCCACTTCTACAATGGGATTTCGTTTGTAGTCGGGACCTTCCGATACTATGCGCGGCGTGATTTGGAAACAGCGAAGAAGCGCGTCCCGATAGTACCCGAGTGATGGATCAATACCGCTCCTGCATCCTGACATATCACTCGTTAGACGAGACCGAATCAGTTCTCTCCGTTTCTCCCAGAGCATTTCGGCAGCACATGGCTTGGCTTGCACAGTCCGGCTTCCGTGTGGTTCCGCTGGGTGAGGTCCGGCAACCTGGGTCCGTGGCCATCACTTTCGACGATGCTTTTCGGAGCGTATTGGAGCACGCCGTCCCAACTTTGGTGGAATTCGGCTTTCCCGCCACGATTTTCGTGGTTTCTGAGTATTGCGGGGCTTTCAATAATTGGCCGTCGCAGCTGCCCGGCATTCCCGCATTCCCAACCATGAGTTGGTCGGAATTGCGAGACCTGATGCAGCATGGAATTACATTGGGATCGCATACGGCAACGCACCCGCGCCTGGGAGCGCAACCCAGGGCTGTCATCGAGCGCGAGGTGCATGACTCGCGGATGGCGATTGAAGACCGGTGTGGCCAGGGCGTGGATGCCTTTGCCTATCCGTATGGGGACGTCGGCGCCATTGCCCGGGAGGTCGTCCGGAGCGAGTTTCGTCTGGCGTGTACCACGGAGATGGCATACATTGATGAAGACACGGATCTGCTGAACCTTCCCCGCTTAGATTCATTTTACTTGCGTTCGCAATTCTGGCTCGAACGCATAGGCACCAAGTGGGGCGCCGGCTACGTCGCCGCCCGCCGGTCGCTCAGGGCTCTGCGCAGCGCGGCCGCCCGCTATTGAACTTCCATATGGCCGTGGTTTTGCACTGATCTGGAACTCATGGTGGCTCGCAACTTCTTTCGGCTTTTCGGTATCGCTCTGGCGCTTGCGATGGTGCTGGCTGCCCTTCGCATTCCCTTTTTCCGGAATGCCGAAGGCCTTGAGAATGGCCGGTTCATTCTGGTATTGGCGGCATCAGCGGCGGTGATTCTGTTGTCATGGTCATCGGGCACTGCATGGAGGAACGTAATCTTCTGGTTTGTGCTGGCCATCGTGGCACAGGCCATATCGTTGCAATTGATAGACGCAGGCAGTTTCCTGCACTATCAGCATTACCGTCTCATACCCGAGTTGCTTCGGGATGCGCCAAGCCGGGTTTATCTGGCGATATTGAGCGCTCACGCTGTTCTGGTGCTCTTCGGTGTGATCCGGCGTTGGCCTGGCGTCAAGCAGTGGGTGGCTGGCCGGTTCGGGTGGGTCCGGCTCGCCGGCGCCTTGCTGGCCGCAGGCGCGACAGGAGCGGCAGTATCGCGTGACCCGCATTACTTTCTTGGAGAGTTGTGCCTGGCGGCCGCGATTCAGACGTTTGCCGCGCTGAACGTACTGCTCATCGCGTGCTCGTTCCCTACTGGCGCTCTCAAGTCTCTTGCTCGCAGATTCGATGCATTCCTTGGGAACCCCGAACAATCGAAGCGGGCGCGCATCGATCGCTTTGCCGCCTTTGCAGCGTTGTGGGCGACCCTGGTTTCCGGCGCGCTCGCCTGGTCCGTGTACGAGAGACATCCCCATCTTGCTGATGAGGTCGCCTACCTGTACAACGCGCGATATTTTGCTTCCGGGCATCTCACAATGCCACCGCCGCCCGTGCAGAGTGCGTTCGCGGTGGACCTGATGGACTATCAACCCGACAAGTGGGTCTCGGCGGTACCCCTGGGATGGCCGGCGGCGCTCGCCGTTGGAACTCTGCTCGGAATTCCGTGGTTAGTGAACCCTGTGCTGGCCGGCGTAAATATTCTGCTCGTGTATTTGCTGCTTTGGGGGATCTGCGATCGGCGGCTGGCGCGCATCAGTGTGCTTCTGCTCTGTTTTTCGCCATGGAATCTCTTCCTGGGAATGAGCTTCATGACGCACATGTGGACGACGACGTGCGCTCTGCTGGCATTTCTAGGTATTGCCTGGGCGCGACGGACCAGGCAGGGGCGTTGGGCGCTGCTGGCCGGCGCGGCGACAGGTTTCGGCAGCCTAATCCGTCCGCTGGATGGGGTCATCGTAGCCTTGCTGGCGGGATTATGGATCCTGGCAAGCCGTTTATCCATTCGAATAATCGCCTCATTTGCCGCCGGATGTCTTC
>CAZKQQ010000253.1:0-9001 GCA_964554945.1 uncultured Solibacteraceae bacterium
CGGAACCAACGCCGGGCGCTACGTGGCGCTGATCGCGGAAGGCCGGTTCGAAGAAGCGTACCGGTATGCGCGCGATCCGAACCCGATGGCGAGCATTTGCGGACGGGTGTGCGCGCATCCGTGCGAGACGGCGTGCCGGCGGGGAGCGATCGACAAGCCGGTGTCGATTCGTGCGCTGAAGCGGTTTCTCACGGAGCGGTACGGGCCGGAATCGCGTCAACCTCTGGAAATCCGGCGGACGGCGGCCCGGATGCCGTATCGAGTGGCAATCGTCGGCAGCGGCCCAGTCGGGCTTTCGGCGGCGCATGACCTGGCGCGGCTGGGGTATTCGGTAACCATCTTCGAAGCGGCGTCGGTCCCCGGCGGGATGCTTACGCTGGGGATTCCGGAGTACCGTTTGCCGCGGAGCATCGTCGAAGCGCAGATCCGTGAGATTCTCGATACCGGCGACGTAACGCTGAAGACCGATCACGCCGCCGGCCGCGATTTCACTATCGGCGAATTGCGCGAGCAGGGCTTCGACGCGGTAGTACTGGCGGTAGGCGCGCACCGCAGCCGGGACTTGTCGATTCCGGGGATTGATCTTGACGGCGTGCACAAAGGAATTGAATTCCTGCTCAATGCCAATTTGGGCTATCGCTTCACGATCGGGAAGCGGGTTGTGGTGATCGGCGGGGGCAACGTCGCGATGGATGTGGCGCGATCGGCGGCGCGCGAGGTTCTCAAGCAACACTGGCTGGACGAGGCCGAACCGAACGCGGAAAACATCAGCGCGGTGGCCACGCACGAGATGGTGGACATTTCGCTTTCGGCGCTGCGGTTGGGCGCGCGGGAAGTCAAGATCGTGTGCATCGAGCGGCGCCAGGAAATGCCGGCGGCTTTGGAAGAAGTGGAAGAAGCCGAGACCGAAGGAATCGTCTTGCTGGACGGCCAGGGCCCGAAGCGCGTGATCGGCCGGGACGGCAAAGTCATCGGCTTGCAGACCGTGCGGACGAAGGCGGTGTTCGACGCTTCCGGCCGGTTCAATCCGACATTTGAAGAGCACAGCGAATCCACGATTGAATGCGACACGATCATTCTCGCCATCGGCCAGGCGCCGCGGCTCGACTTTCTGACGCCAGGAGACGGCGTTGAGGTTTCGGGGCGCGGGCTGATCGCGGTGGACCGGAACACTCTGATGACGACGGCACCGGGCGTGTTCGCCGGCGGAGATTGTGTGTTCGGGCCACGCTTGATCATTGACAGCGTGGGAGACGGCAAGCGGATAGCGGCTTCGATCGACCGCTATCTGACCGGGCGGGAGCGGCCGGAGGCCGAGGTGGACGTCGAAATTCTCGACCATCACAAGATGTTCACCGATTACATCAATCTGGGGCGCGAATCAGTGCCGATGCTGCCGCTGGACCGGCGCACCGGCGTGACCGAGGTCGAGACCGGGTACGGCGAAATTGCGGCCATGCGGGAGGCGCGGCGGTGCCTGCGGTGCTGGGTCAACACGGTGTTCGAGGGCAACGACGCGGATGGATCGCAGTGCATCCTCTGCGGCGGGTGCGTCGATGTCTGCCCCGAGCGGTGCATTCAACTGGTGCCGCTGGAGAGCATCGAATTCCCGCCGGAAGTTCTGGCGCAGATCGAGGCTTGCCCGTCGAGCTTCCGAGTGGAGCTGGATGATGTAGCGGCGGAAGAGTTGGGCATTATTACGGGCGCGGCCATGCTCAAGGATGAGACCCGCTGCATCCGGTGCGGGTTGTGCGCGGAACGATGCCCGGTCAACGTGATCACGATGGAAGCGTATTCATTGCGTTGTGTGGAGGCCCAATGAGCGAACCAGCTAGTAAGGAAGCGAGAAGCGCCGAGACCACCCGGCGGCAGGCTTTCGTGCAGATCGGAGTCGGTTCAATCTGCGCGGCGTGTGCCGGGGCCTCGGTGTTCGGATACGAATTTCTGGCGCCGAATGTCTTGTATGAGCCTTCGCCCATCGTGAACGCGGGAAAGCCTGACACGTATCCGCCGGGCACCGTGACGCAAGACCTGCAGTCGGGCATTTACATCGTGCACGGTCCCGAGGGGCTGTATGCGATGTCGGCGGTTTGCACGCATCTGGGCTGCCTGACGGCATGGAAGCCGGAGCTGGACATGGTGGCGTGCCCGTGCCATGGCAGCAAATTCCGGCGCGATGGATCGAAGATTGAAGGCCCCGCGCCGCGGCCGCTGCGGTGGCTCAAGGCGTACCTGAGCGATGAGGGGAATCTGCTGGTGGATCGCTCGGAAGAGCTCGAGCGCAAGCAGTACGTGAGGACCTAAGATGCCGGCTTCGCTCGAAACCAACCTTACGAACCTGCGCGAGAACCGAATCTGGCGTTCGATTTTCCGTAGCGGATTCGGACAGACCAATCTGCACCGCGCGCTAGCCATTCAGCAGAATGTGTTCCTGCACCTGGCGTCAGTCAAGGTGCGCAAGCGGTCGCTGTCGTTTCGCGTGACGTGGTTTCTCGGCACGCTGAGCTTGGGGACGTTCGCGATTCTGGTGCTGACCGGGATTCCACTGATGCTCTATTACCATCCGTCGGTGCCGCAGGCCTACAGCGACATGAACGACTTGCGGTTTGTCGTGTCGGCGGGAGTATTTCTGCGCAATCTGCACCGGTGGTCCGCGCACGCCATGGTGCTGCTGGTGTTCGCGCATATGTTTAAAGTGTTTTACCGGGGGGCATACCGGCCGCCGCGCGAGTTCAACTGGGTAATCGGCGTCTTCCTGCTGCTGATCACGCTGTTCCTGAGCTATACGGGATATCTGCTTCCGTGGGATCAACTGGCGTTCTGGGCGATCACGGTGGGCTCGAACTTGATTTCGGCGGTGCCGGTTATGGGCGCACGCATCCGGTTCCTGCTTTTGGGCGGGAACAGCGTCAACGCCAACGCGCTGCTACGGTTTTACGTGCTCCATTGTGTGGTCCTACCGTTAGCGGCCGCGGCGTTCGTGGCGGTTCATTTCTGGCGGATCCGCAAAGACGGCGGGTTGTACTCCGGGGAGAAGGCGCGCCATGAGTGAACCAAAAGAGTTCATCGCGGCTTTTGAGTCCGACAGCCGCAAGGCGCCGCTGCGCGTGGCGTTCGTGACGCGGCGCAAGTCGCCGCATGTGAAGATCCAGGACGACGACTACGTCATGACGTTCCCGGAGGCGCTCTTCCGCGGGGTGCTGGCGGTGGAAGTCCTGGCGCTGGCGCTCGTGCTGCTGGCGCTGTTCTGGAATGCGCCGCTCGAAGAACTGGCCGACCCGATGCAGACACCCAACCCGGCCAAAGCGCCATGGTATTTCCTCGGGCTACAGGAACTGCTGCATTATTTTCCGCCGGTGGTGGCCGGAGTACTGATTCCCACGCTGGTCGTGATGGCGCTGATCGTGATCCCGTATTTTCGAATCAATGTCGAGGCAGAGGGGCTGTGGACGCGTAACCGGGCGGGGCGGCTCCGTATCGTCGCGGCTGTAGTGGCGGCGTTCGCGATTTTCCTGGTGGTGTTTGATGTTTACGCTGTGCTGATTCCGACACTGCTGGTGGCGGGTTTGATGTTCTACTCCGCCGGCAACCCAAGAACGCCAGGACGTCTGCACGGGTGGCTGGCGGGGAAACCGCTTTCGTTTTGGATTATGTCGTGGTTCCTGCTGCAGGCGGCCGTGCTGACGCTCATCGGCACGTTCTTCCGGGGCCCGGGGTGGTCGTTTGTAATGCCGTGGAGCGGCCAGATATGAGGAAGCTCCTGAGCATGTTATTCGGGGACAGCGCGCACGCGTTCGGCACGCTGAGCGTGGTACTGCTGGCGCTGCTGGCGGTGGTGCCGGCGAAGGACTATTTCCGCGAGTGGCGTGCATACCAGAAGGGATACCTGCGGCTGATCCGGGGGCGCGGCGACGCGATTACGCTTTCGCGGCGGTTCCAGCCGGGCCTGCAGCAGATCTGGCTGCCGGAACTGGGCGCCGTGGACCGGTGCACGACGTGTCATTCTGCCCTGAAAGAAGCGAGCCTGGCGGGCGTGAAGACCCAGCCGTTCCGGCCGCACCCGCCGATGCCGCACAGCCTGACCGAATTCGGCTGCGTGATGTGCCATCGCGGTCAGGGCGCGGCGACGACTGTTGACGAGGCGCATCGCAGCACGAACTCGTGGGAGGATCCCATCCTGCCGGCGCGGTACCTGGAAGCCTCTTGCGGCCAGTGCCATATGGAACACCTGACCGGTACGCCTCTGTTGAACCAGGGGCGCGAGACGCTCGCGCAGTATGGCTGCGTGCGCTGCCACGTGGTGAAGACTCCGGAAGGCGTCACCATGACCGGAACCGACGATCCGCCCTCGCTCGCGCATATCGCCGGTAAGACATCGCGCGAATGGATCGCGGCGTGGCTGAAGAACCCGCAAGCGTATTCCACCACGGCCACGATGCCGAACTTTCAATTATCGGACGACGACATTCGCGATCTGTCCGCTTTCCTGATCGCGCAGAGCACGGAGATTCCAGAGGCAAAGGCCGCGCCGCCCGCCGTTCCGACCGACGACGGCGCGCAGCAGCGGGGACAGAGCCTTTACGGCGAATCGTTTTGCGCTTCGTGCCACGCCACGCAGAACGCGGCCGGGACGCTGGTGGGAGGCACGGTAGGGCCGGAACTGACGCGGGTCGGTTCCAAGGTGAAGCCGGAATGGCTGGCGCAATGGCTGCGCAATCCGGGGAACTACGATCCTGACACGAAAATGCCGCATTACCGGCTGGACCCGCAACAGATCGGAGTCCTGATGGCCTTCCTAGGCAACAAAACGGATTCCGACTTCGCAGGGAACCGGCATCTCGCTCCAGCGACGCCGGCCCAGATCGTGCGCGGGCAGCAATTGGTGAACGAGCGCGGTTGTGCCTCCTGCCACGAGATCAACGGCATCAAGCGTCCGGACAATTTTGCGCCGGAGCTGACTCTGGTGGGCAGCCGGCCGCTGGCGAAGATCCTGTTCGCGCCGGGCGTGGCGCGCACATTGCCGGATTACATTGGGGCGAAGGTTCGCGATCCGCGGTCGTTCGGCAGCAATTTGAAGATGCCGCAGTTTACGCTGGCGCCACAGCAGGTGGATGCGCTGGTGACGGCGCTGCTGGCGCAGACCGAGCGCGCGCAGAAGATGCCGCCGGCATTGCGCATCGCGGCACGGAAGCCGTCGGATTACCACGCGGCGGGAAAAGCCTGGCAGTTGATCGAGGACATGCGCTGCTTCAGTTGCCACACCATCAATGGCCGCGGCGGCAGCATGGCTCCGGATCTGACATGGGAAGGAACCTCAGTGACGCGAGCCTGGCTTGTCAATTTTTTGAAAAATCCGAACACGCTTCGGCCGGCGCTGATCCGACGCATGCCGAAATTCAATGTGACGGATGCCGAGGCGAACACGCTGGCGGATTACATCATGACGGTGTACCAGACGCCGGCATTTGATCGCGATGCCATCGATCCGGCGCGATTCGCGGCGGCCGACGGGGAGCACGGCAAAGAGCTGTTCTACGGCAAGTATGCCTGCCAGGCGTGCCACATCGTGGATCCGGATAAGGACAAGGGCTATGTGGGACCGACCCTGACTCAGGTGGGCGCGCGCTTTAATGCGGCCTGGATTCTCCAGTGGCTTAAGAACGCGGAAAGCCTGCGGCCAGGCACGCTCGAGCCGGTCTGGAACATGAGCGATGACGATGCCCGGGCGATCACCGCATTTCTGATGGCGCAGAAGAGCGCGCCGCTGAAAGAGAGGGCAAACAGATGAGCCGGATCGGTCAGGCGTGTTTGATTGCGGTGCTGGCGCTCGGGGGGGCGTGCGCGCGGCGCGCGGCCGTCAACACGACGGAGCCGCAGCCGAAGGCATTCGGCACCGCGGTGACTCTGGTGAGCGGAGAAAAACAGGTGGGGGCCGTAGGAGCACAGTTGGATCTGCCCGTTTTAGTTCAGGTGAACAATGCGAAAGGCGCCGCGGTTGCGGGCGCCCTGGTGCGTTTCGCGGGCGCAGGCGGCGTCAGGTTTCAGCCCGATCATGGGTTGACCGGCGCCGACGGGCAGTTCACAACAACCGTGAGTCTCGGCAGTATGGGCGGACAGTATCAGATTGCGGCGTTCACGCTCGATTCCGCGGGCAAGCGAGCCGAACTGCAGATCGTGGAGATCGCGCTCGGCTACCAGGAGGAATTGGGGCAGCAGCTTAACGCAATTCACTGCATCCGCTGCCACGATCCGGAATCCACTCCGGAGCGTGTATCGAATCATGACAATCTGAATGCCAAGCCGCACGCTTTCACCGAAGGCGCGGTGCTCAATGCGATGAGCGACGCGACCCTGGCCGCCATCATCGGCCATGGCGGGGCCGCGCTGAATAAATCTGCCGAAATGCCCCCGTATGGCAACCGACTGACCAAAGCTGAAATCGACGCGCTGGCCGCATACATCCGGGCGGTCGCCGATCCGCCGTATCGTCCACAAGGAGTTTTCTATGCGAGTAATTAACGCTTTTCTGATGCTGATTCTGGCCGGCGCGGCCGGGCGGGCACAGGTTTTGGCCCCGGAGGAGATTCGCGACCCTCAATTGCGCGCCTTGCAACAGAAGTATCGGAACGAGCTAAAGCAGATTCCCAGCGCGGTCGCGGCGCACAATTTTCCGTATCACTTTTATTTCAGCCGCAAGCTCGACCTGGAAGAGAAAGACCAGAAGCACAGCGATCAGCGGGCGATCCAGTTTGACCGGTATCAAGGACGGGTGGCTCTCAAAATCACCGGCAACTACTTCGTCTCGTATTCGGCCGAGATCGTGAAGCGGGAGGATCGCGCCCGGCTGACCTATGAAAGCGTGATGTTGCCGCTGTTGCAGGCCGCGGTACACGCGCTGGATAAGGCGGACATGCCGCAAGCATTCGCGCTGGAGATTTCGCATCACGTGCGCAAGAAGATGCTGGGAGTTTCATCGGAAGCGGTCGAGAACGTGGTGCTGGTGCTGCCTAAGGCGTCGGCACAGCGGCTGGTGGCGTCCAGCGATCCGGAGGTCCGGCGGGCGGCGGTTTTGGAGGGCGAGGCGTTCTTAAACGCCGCACCCATTTCTTTCTGGCCGGGGCCGGACGATGAGGTTACGGGTGAGGTTACAAAGGAAGCGGCTCCGGAAATCGATCCGCCGCCCGCGGTATCGAAGACGGCACCGGCCCCGACGGTTTCGCCGCGGCTAATGAGAACGATCGGATTTCCGGCTAAGACTGCGCCCGTTCCTGTCGCAGATCCGCCGGTCGCGCGCGACAGTTCTCCTGCCGGAATCAAGGAACTGCAGAAGTCTTATCAAGCATCCCTCGACCGACTGGTGCAGGAGATGGACGCGCAGGCACACTTTGTCCGGTATGCGCCGCCGGCGTTCGTGCCATTTCACAGCGGACTGTATCTCCAGTTGTCGGTGGCTACCGCGCTGCCGGAATCGGCGGGCGGCTCACAGTACCGGTTGGCAGCCTTAGCCTTTGATCAGCACATCGCGCATCTGATCCGTCCCGCCCTCGCGTATTTCAAAGACCGCAGTGATTTCGATGGGATCGATTTCAGCAGCACGGTGCGGCTTGGGTCCGAAGGCAACCCGGTGGCGGTGGAGTTCATCTTTCCACTCAAGATTCTGAACGCCTACGCGGAGTTCGATTCGACCGGGCAGCAACTGATTGACGCCGGGTACGTGCTCATCAACGGCGAGCGAGTGAGCTTGAGCCTGCAGCCAGCCGAGGCCGGCCCAGCGGAACGGTGAATATGGGGCGTTCGTGGCTGCATCGCTGCGCCGTTCTGCTGTCGGCGATTTCCTTCCTGTCGGTGTGCACCGGCACGGCTGTCACGAGCAACGAAGAGCGGCCGTTCTATTCGGTGGGACAGAATCACATGTGGCTAGGCATCACGGCCGGAATTCTGACGATCGCGGTGGCCGTTTTGATTCGTTCCGAACGGGAACGCACGTGGCTGCGGTGGTTGGGATGGAGCGGTCTTGCAGCAGTGGTCCTCCAGGCCGTGGTGGGATTCCAGCCGTTACCGCAGTCTCCGGCTGCCCGGATTGCACACGCTGGGATGGCCCAGCTCTTTTTTCCGGCAACTATGGTCATCGCCATTTGCACCTCACGCGCGTGGAACAAACCGCCGAAGCGGACGGAAGGCGGCCGTCCGCTGCAGATGCTGGCGAACTCGGCGCCAATCGTCGTGCTGGCGCAAGTGGCGCTCGGGACGTTGTTTCGCCACGGCGCAATCGGCGTCGGGCCTCACTTGTTTGGAGCCTTCGTCATCGCGTTTTTCATTCTGGGGCTGACGTTATCCGTGATTTATCGGCCCGAGCATAGCTCACTGCACCTAGCCGCCAGGGCGCTTTTGACGATTGCATCGGCGCAGGTGTTTGTGGGGCTCGCACTCTTGTCGATGCAATCGATGGACGTCGATCCGCCGGTGGTCATCCTGATGACGATGATTCACGCGGCGACAGGCGCTTTGACGCTGGCGGCGACTGTCACGATGGCTGTTCTGATCCGCCGGAATGTTTACATTCCGGGCGGACCGGCGAAATAGAATGCGGGTAGATGTAGACCATCTTCGGTTGTTTCTCGAACGGCGGACCGACCACTGGGCCATTGCAGTATTAAATCTGGCCAATGGCGCGTGGTTATACCGTGCGCAATGCACTAGTGAAGGAGTGGGAAGAGGCATACTGCTCGACTTCGCCAGTTCCGAATTAGGCCGAGCTGTGGCGACCCAGGAACTGCAGTGGGTCGATATTAAATTGACTGCGTAGCATGGTCCCGAGCTATCGCCGAAGAGCGACTTCAGGCGGTCATAGCCGGCATCCGAGCGCGGGTCTTGGCGAGGATGGGGGAATCCCATCTCTGCGGCAGGGCGTTGCGGTAGAGACACTGAGGCTAAGCGAGAAAGAAGAAAAGGCGTTGCGGGCGGCCGGGCTACGCGGACTTATCGCCGTGCGTGATCGGCC
>CAZKQQ010000254.1:0-8870 GCA_964554945.1 uncultured Solibacteraceae bacterium
AGCATTTCAAAGAGCAGGCGCGCGCGGCCGCGCGTGGAATGGATCTCCACGCGTGTCGCCATGTAGCAGGGACACATGGTGCCGCCGGCCTCGCGCCGGCAGTCGCCAACTCCGACACAGCGCGTGGCGGCGCGCGCGAAGCTGTACTGATCGGCTGGATAGCTGAACTCGGTGGCCGGCTCCGGCGGATGATACGCTGTGCCCATCCGGAGATTCTCATCGATGCGATGCGGTTCGACCACCTTGCCGGGGTTCATCTTCCAGTCCGGGTCCCAGATGGACTTGAATTCCTTGAAAGCCTGCACCAACTCGGGCCCGAACATTTTGGGCAAAAATTCGGCCCGTGATTGGCCGTCGCCATGCTCTCCGGAAAGCGATCCGCCATAGGAAACCACCAGATCGGCGGCATCGCTAATGAACGCGCGGTAGGTTTTGATTCCTTCGGCCGTCTTGAGATCAAACGGTATGCGGCAGTGAACACATCCCTGTCCGAAGTGGCCGTACAGGGAAGGACTCGGGATGTTGTGTTTCTCGAACAATTTTTTCAAATCGCGCAGATAACTCCCGATGCGGTGGGGAGGGACGGCCGAATCTTCCCAGCCGGGCCACGAGTCCGGCTCGCCCGGTATGAACGCCGTGGCGCCCAACCCGGATTCCCGCACTTTCCAGAGCAGCTTTTCTTGCGCCGGATCATCGTAGAGTTTCATCGAAGGCGGACGGCCGCTTTTTTTGAGCTTGTCCATCAACTGGCGCGCGGCGTCTTCCGCTTCCGCGCGCGTTTCGCCTCCAAACTCCACCAGCAACCAGCCGCCGCCCTCAGGCAGCAGAGTGAGGTCGCGAACGTGAAGATTCTTCTTGTGCATGAACTCGATGAGACGATCGTCCAGCCCTTCGCAGCCAATGGCCGGACTCGCGTCAATCTCAGCAATGTGATCGCCGGCCGTGAAGACGTCCGGATATCCGAGCACAAGCAGCGCGCGCGCCGGGGGATTGTGCACAAGTTGCGCAACGATCTCGAGAAAAGTCACGCACGTGCTTTCGGTGCCGACCAGGGCGCGAGCAAGATGGAAGCCTTTTTCGGGCAGCAGTTCGTCCAGATTGTAGCCGGACACGCGGCGCGGGATTTTCGGATAGCGTTCCCGGATCAAACCGGCGTACTTATCGCGCAGGTCGCGCAAGCGCCGGTATATGTCGCCGCGGCGGCCCCCCTGGCGGATCTGAGCATCGAGCTCCGATTCGCTGGTTTGGCCCACGGTCATCTGGAGGCCGTCATAGGTGAGAATAGACAGCTCGTGGATATTGTCGGCCGTCCGGCCAGCCATCTGCGAGTGCACGCCGCAGGAGTTGTTTCCGCTCATACCGCCGAGCGTGCAATGGTTGTGGGTTGCCGGATCAGGTCCAAACGTGAGGCCGAACCGGTTGGCGGCGGCGCGGAGATCATCCAGCACACAGCCCGGCTGGACCCAGGCGAGTTTCCGCAGCGGATCGATGCGGCGAACGCCATGCATGTACTTCGTCATGTCCATCACGACAGCGACATTGCAGCATTGGCCGGCCAAGCTAGTGCCTCCACCGCGGCTAAGGATGGGCGCTGCAAATTTTCGGGCAATCGCAACGGTAGCTAAGACGTCGTCGTCGTCGCGGGGAAGGACCACGCCAATGGGGACCTGGCGGTAATTCGACGCATCGGTGGCATAGAGGGCTCGCGAACCGCTGTCGAAGCGCACTTCGCCGCGAATCGCGTTGCGCAATTCGTTTTCCAGCGACGCTGCGTCGCCGGGCCATACTGCGGAGGGCCTGGGGTGGCGGCCATCAATTCGCGCGCCGCCCTGATTTTTTTGAGGAAATGAGACGAGCATTCCGATCACCTTTTCATTGGTTCGAAGATCCGGACGGCAATTCGGCGTGCAACAACTGAGGCTCTTCCGCGGGCGGGCAGTGGATCTGCTGCGCAGGTTCGGGACGCGGGGCGGCATGATTCGCCTGGACCGGAACGGCTCTTCCCACTTCGGCTGAACGATAGGCCGCGCGGATGATCTGCACGTCGATGAGACCTTCCTCGCCCCCGGGCTCGGGCTCCCGATTCTCCAGGATGCAATTGGAAAAATAGATCAACTCCGGCGCGAACTGATCGCGCTTCGGAAAGAGGCGATCCTCGGCTTTGCCGTCGATCGAGACGCTCAACCGGATGTCGGCGGCATATTCATTAGCGGCGCGCCAGTTCATTTCGTTTCTCTTCGTCTCCGGATACCAGCGCCACCAGTTCCGAATTCGCGGCATGTTGAAAAGCGGGCAGCACCGCTTCCTGCGCGATGCTGCCGATTCCGACGACGGCATATCGAATCTTCTTCACGGCCGCTCCCTACACCATCTCCCGCACCTTGTCTTCCAAGACGGTGAGCGCGATCTTTTTGCGATTGGGCTCTCCCCTTGCGAGCGATTCGGCGAAGTGGGTGGCTTGCTCCATGGTCACGCTAGGCGGCATGGGTGGCTCATACGGATCCACGACCGCTTCTATGAGGACCGGTTTGCGAATCGCCAACGCCTCATCGAGAATGGCGCCGCATGCGGCCGGATCCTCGATGGTGAAGCCTTCTCCCCCGCAGGCGCGCGCGAAAGCCGCGAAATCAATGGGCTGCAGCTCGCAGCCATATTCGGGATTGCCGAGAAAAACCATCTGCTCCCACTTGATCTGCCCAAGCGTGTTGTTCTTGACGACCACCACTTTGATGGGCAGCTCGTATTTCACAGCCGTGGCGAATTCGGCCATCAGCATGGAAAATCCGCCATCACCGACGAAGGCGACGCATTCGCGCTCGGGATAGGCAATCTGCGCGGCGATCGCGTAGGGAAGGCCCGGAGCCATGGAAGCCAGATTGCCGGAACAGGAATACATCTGGCCCCGCTTTGCGGGGATGTGGCGGGCCCACCAGGTGGTATTAGTTCCGGAGTCGGACGAAACGATGGCGGTGGCGGAAAGGCGGCGGCCCAATTCCGCCGCGATTACCTGCGGCTTCATGGGCTTCTCCATGCGAGTTTCCTGCTTTTGCATGATCTTGTTCCACTCGGCCATGCCCTTGCGGGCCTTTTCCAGGAAGCTGCGATCTTTGTTGCCATGCAGCAGCGGCAGTAACGCCTCCAAGGCCATTTTGCAGTCGCCGATCAGGCCGACTTCAACGGGGTATCGCAGACCGATCCGCTTGGGATCAAGCTCGATTTGGACGCCACGCGCGTTGCCGGGCTTGGGAAGAAATTCGATATAAGGGAACGAACTTCCGACGATCAGAAGAGTGTCGCAGTCTTCCAGGGCGTCTTGCGACGGCTTGGTTCCGAGAAGCCCGATGCCGCCGGTGGTGTATGGGCTGTCATCGGAAACGGCAGCCTTGCCGAGCAGCGCTTTGACGATCGGCGCGCCCAATTTTTCGGCGATTTGCTCAAGCTGCTCGCCAGCGTGCAACGCGCCGCGACCGGCCAGGATTGCGATCTTGCTGCCGCCATTCAGCACCTCCGCCGCTCGCGCCAGATCCTCCACCGAAGGCAGCCGCGCGCTCTGGGCACAGACGTCGGATGTGTGATGAGGCAGATTGCGTTTGGAAGCCTGCTTCCGCGTCAACTCCTGATCCTGGAGGTCGGTGGGAAAAGTAATGTGAGCAACGCCGCGATAGGCGAGAGCGGTGCGGCATGCGAGATCGACCAGATTCTCCACGTGTGTGACGCCCATCACTCTTTCGTTGAAAACCGTCACATCCTGGTAGAGTTTATCGAGCTCCACATCCTGCTGGGCCAGAGTGCCGATCAGGTCGTGGTAGTGCATGCCAGTGAGTGCAAGAACGGGCTGGCCGTCCATTTTGGCATCGTACAAACCGTTCAGAAGATGAATTCCGCCCGGGCCGGAAGTGCCCAGGCAAACCCCAAGCTTGCCGGTATATTTTGCATAGGCGCACGCCATGAAGGAAGCCGCTTCTTCATGGCGGACCTGAATGAAGCGGATCTTGTCTTTGCGTGTGCGCAGCGCTTCCATAATGCCGTTGATACCATCGCCAGGCAGGCCGAAAATTGTGTCCACGCCCCAGTCCTGCAGGGCGTCGATAAGAACATCCGCCGCGGTAGTTGATGCCATAAATGAGTGCCTCAATTCCATTCGTTACACCCCGAGCGCCAAACGACAAGATTGATAGATCACACGGCGCCGCGCCGGCGTAATTGTTCATACACCTGCGATACACTGTGCGCTATGGTTGCAGAGGTTGCCGACATAATCAAGGTTCTGAAAGCGGTGGTCGCGGAAAATGCGCAGCTCATGGCCATCGCGCCGGAGAAGAAATCAGCATGAAACAAAACGCCTTGGCGAAGCTTGCCTGTATCCTCTTAGCCGCAGTGGCATCGCTCGCCGCGCAGGACCTGACGATCACCAATGCCCGGATCATTGGACCGAATGGCATGGTGATCGAACGAGGGTCGATCGTGGTGCGCGGGGGCAAAATCGCGTCGGTAGCGGCGGGCGCACCGTCCGGCGCAAGCGGCCGGACCCTCGATGCCAAAGGCATGACCGCCATGCCAGGATTCATCGATGGCCACAAGCACATCAATACCGGAACCGAGGAGAAGCAGCAGATGCAGGCGCTTCTCGAAGCCGGGTACACCACCATTCTCTCCGGCGGCGGCCCCGCGGAAGGCAACCTCACGCTGCGCGATCATATCGACAAAGGTGTCATCAACGGCCCGCGTATTATCCCGTCCGGGGCGCTTTTCCAGATAGGCAATCTCACACAGGAGTCGGCTCGCGCCGAGATCCGGAAGATGGCGCAGAGGGGCGTGAAGTTCACGGGGGAAATCGTCCTGAACCCGATTCCCGGACCGACCGCTAAGGAGTTGGAAAATCTGCATGCGGTACTGGATGAAGGGAAGAAAGTGGGCGTGACCGTCCAGGTTCACGCGGTGAGCTCTGCGGCGATGGTCGCGGCGGTGGAGGCCGGCGTGCAACTGCTGGTTCATCTCCCGAATAAAGATTGGGTGAGCAAAGAAGACGCGAAAAAGGTGGCAGCCGCCGGCACGAAAGTTCTTGGCACGGTCAGTTTCGGCTCGCCCGTGTTTGGGGTATTTGCGCAAGATAACAAGCCGCGCTTCCGCGACGGCAAGCCGTGGCCCGACGGCATCATCGACGGCGTCCGGCTCGGTGAGGAAGCCGGATACATGCCGGTCAATGCGCGGACAGTTTGGGATGCGGGCGTGATCCTGGGCTACTGCACGGATACCGGCTATGATCCGAAGGCTGGGCTCGACCATGAGCTGAAAATGCTGAACGTGATGTTCTCGATGCCGGACCTGATCAAGATGATGGGGCCGAACACGGCGTCCTACATCGGAATGAGCGAGCAACTGGGAACGTTGGAGCCGGGCAAGCTCGCCGATATCGTTCTGTTGGACGGCAATCCGCTGGAAGGCTACTGGAATTGGTTAAAGACCAAAGTAGTGGTCAAGGGCGGAGTGGTGGTGGTGGATAAACGGAGTAAATAGAAGTTCGTAAGAGCCTGGCACCGGCTGCGATTTCAAGAGCAACTGAGAGGGTGTCACAAACGGACCACCACACGGCAGCGAGCTAAGATTACAATGCCATGCAGTTTCGGAATTTTCGATATGGGCTCTTCATTGCTCTGACGATCGGATCCATTCCCCAGGCGAGGGATGCCGCCGCGCAAGATCGCACGCCCCCAGGCGCAATCGATTTGAATTTACCTGTCACACTCGACAGCGTGATCACTACGCTCGCCACCAAAAGCGTCATTTTCGTTGGCGAAACACACAATCGGTACGATCACCATTTGAACCAGCTCGAAATCATTCGCCGGCTGTATCAACTCGATCCCAATTTGACAGTCGGCGTCGAGTATTTTCCGCAACGCGTTCAGCCCCAGATAGACGACTACGTTGCCGGGAAGATCACCGAAGATCAATTCCTGCGCGCGGTTAACTATTTCCAGACCTGGGGATACGACTACCGGCTTTACGCGCCGATTTTTCGATTCGCTCGCGAGCGGGGAATTCAGATTCGTGCATTGAATGTGCCCGCCAGCCTCACATCGGCTGTGGCCAAGCTCGGAATTGCAGGTCTTTCCGAACAGGAGCGTGCTTCGTTGCCCCAAGGAATAGAGCCCGCGGACGAAGGCTATAAGGCCCGCCTCCGGGATGCGTTTGAGGAGCACCACGCGTCGGGGCCTAACGCGTTCGATCATTTCGTGGAGGCGCAATTAGTATGGGACGAGGGTATGTCGGCCAGCGCTGCCGCTTACCTAAGCGCCAACGGGCGCCGCATGGTAATCCTCGCTGGTACCGGACACGTGGCTTTTGGTTCGGGTATTCCCAAGCGGCTAGAACGGCGGACGCATCGTAGCTACGCGGTCGTTCTCAATAGCGGTGTAGAGGCTGAACCACAGATCGCCGACTATATTCTATTGAGCAAGAAAGTGGAACTTCCGCCGGCGGGCGTGCTTGGCGCCAGCCTAAAGGAACAAGATGGGGAGTGCCGCGTCCGGGCCCTGGATCCGAATGGTGGAGCGGAAAAAGCCGGCATCAGAAAAGGAGACGTGCTCCTGGAAGTGGCCGGCCAACCAGCGAAGACTCTAAACGATATTCGCGTGGCGCTTTGGGATCACAAACCGGGAGACCGCGTGCGAGTTACTGTGCGCCGGGCTCACCGACCGAAAACGACTGCCCCTGTGGAGATTGACGTCGAGCTCGGACCAGCAACCAAAACGGTATGAAGCGGTCTGCGACTACTGGTCGAGAGCGCGCGGAGCATGGATGCGTAGACCGGATGGGCAAAAACCCGAAATTGGAAACTTACGGGCGGTCGAGTGCGAGCAACGCGTCCGCAATCTGGTTGACCGCATATTCTTCGCTCCGCCGACTGGCCTCGGAACGCGGCAGAGATGAAAGCTCCAGGTGAATTAATTCGTGAACCACCGTGAACTCCATGTCAGCCAGCATGTCGCGGCACTCCATGTGGTAATCGGACGCGGCCAGGACTCGAATCACCGCTGAACCTTTATCCGCATCCCAATGTATGTTGCCTAGCGTTTTAGGCTTGAGATCGCTAGGATGCGCCATAAGGATCGAAACCTTCCAATTCTGGAGCTTCAGGCGTTTTTGCCATACCGAAAGCCGCTCGGAAAGATAAGTTTCCGACTTGCTGGCGCATTCAGCAGCCCTTGTGTCCGTTGAACTTGCCGATTGTGCGGGCGCGCTGAGGGCACAGGCAGAGAAGGTAACGAGGAGAAGAAACCCAGGGGAATACCGCGAAAACATGTCCTTAATATTACCGCGAAACCGTACTGCAAAAGACCGAATGAACTAGAGATTTTTAGGTATGGTTTATTACGAAGGCGGCACACTTCCCAGAATTTCGCAACGAGCGGCGCTGTACGATTTAGCGGTTATTCTCACAATCGATTCCGAAGTTCAACTTAGCGAGAGGCGCGAGATAGGATCGCTGCGGAAACCACGCCGTCGTACTCAATTTCGGGAAAATAGCAAAGCGGACAGTTAATCTGGGCGCAGCCCCGCTGAGGTCCCTGGTCGCGATTCACTTTTTTCACGCGATCACCCATTCTGAATTTTGAAGATAGGCGCATCCGTGCGGACGAAGTCGTCGCCCTTGCAGAGTAACGGCTCCCCAAGCTCATGGCGGCGGCGTATGAGAAGCAATCGCCGTAGTTGAGCCCTGCGGGATGACGTCCCTTGCCAGATCGGCTAAGATCTCTCCGGCACTCCTCCCGTCGAGCACATGGCAAACCTGCGCAGTGTTCAGCGATTGCTTCTAGTTCATCGGCGACACGGCGCGATGCGTCGCCTATCGTCTACATTGCATCATTGCATGCAACATAAGGTCTCCAAAAGCAAAATTGCTAGCTGAATAAGGACCAGCGAGCGGTCCCGTAAGTTGACCGTTCCGAGACATGGGTAACAGAACGTTCCGGAGACATGGGTTACACTTTGTCGCCCAAAGGGGGCGAGAAAGGCCATGCCAGGGAAGGAGAGTTCTGTTATGGACGAGCGAATGCGTTTTGTCATCCGCCTAAAGGATTGGGAGAGCATGGCTTCGCTTTGCCGTGAGTTCGGCATCTCGCGGAAGACCGGCTATAAAATCTTCGAGCGCTACGAGCAATGCGGTTTGGAAGGGCTGACGGATCGGACACGGCGGCCATTTCGCTATGCCAACCAGTTGCCCGAACAGGTGGAAGCCGCCATCGTGGCGGCGAAGAAGGAAAAACCCCACTGGGGTGCGCGCAAGATTCGCGATCGCCTGCTCCGGCGCTTGCCGCATGCCATCAAAGTCCCGGCCGCTAGTACGGTGCATGCCGTGCTGGATCGCCACGGCCTGGCTCAGCCGATGAAGCGGCCCCGTACGAGGGCCGAAGGCACTCCGCTTTCAGACGGCATGAATCCGAATGATCTGTGGTGTGCGGATTACAAAAGCGAGTTTCAGCTGGCTGATAAACGCTACTGCTATCCGCTGACTGTCACCGACTATGCTTCCCGATACCTGCTGCTCTGCGAAGCGCTCGAATCCACCCGCGAAGAGCTGGCCTTGCGTGCCTTTGAACGGCTTTTCAGAGAAAGGGGTTTACCGCGTGCCATCCGTTCCGATAATGGCTTGCCGTTCGCGTCTCCGCACGGGCTCTTCCAGCTTTCCAAACTTTCGGTCTGGTGGCTCCGGCTCGGCATCTCAATTGAACGCATCAAGCCTGGTCATCCCCAGCAAAATGGCCGCCATGAACGCATGCATCTGACGCTCAAGAAGGAAGCCACTCGCCCCGCCGGCGCCAACATTCTGCAACAGCAGGGAAAGTTCGATGCCTTCACAGAGGAAT
>CAZKQQ010000255.1:0-8809 GCA_964554945.1 uncultured Solibacteraceae bacterium
GTGGCTTCCCTGTGATGTAAAAGTGGTGGAAGCCTGGATCCAAGGTCGGCTTTCATATGATGGCGAAAGTTGGCCGGCGTTTCGCGAACGAGTCGCCGGTTGCCGTTCGCGCCTCCAGGAGGCCGCGCGGGAAGGCGATGTCGCCGTCTTCACGTCCGCTACGCCCATCGGAATCTGGACGGCTATGGCCATGGACATTCATGACCACCGCGCCATGCAGTTGGCAGGCGTTCTGCGCAACGCCTCTTGCACGGTGATGCGGTTGCGCGATGGACAGTTGCGGCTGGATTCATTCAACACTATCCCCCACCTGTGCGCGCCAGAGCTTCGCACATATCGTTAACACTCACGAGGACATGGATGGTTTTCGAATTTCCCGCGAAAGTGAAGGACTTGCAGAAGCGCTTGGCCGCCTTCATGGACGAGCACATTTATCCCAATGAAGCGCGCTTCCACCAGCACTGCCAGGGACCGGATCGGTGGAAACCCGTCCCAGTTATCGAAGAATTGAAGCCGAAGGCGCGCGCCGCAGGTTTGTGGAACCTGTTCCTTCCGGCCAGTGAGCACGGCGCGGGATTGACCAACCTCGAATACGCGCCGCTCTGCGAGATTATGGGGCGCTCGCCGCTAGCGCCCGAGGTTTTTAACTGCTCGGCGCCGGACACCGGCAACATGGAAGTGCTCGAGCGCTACGGCTCGCCGGAGTTGAAGGAACGATGGCTCAAGCCCCTCCTGGCGGGCGAGATCCGCTCCTGCTTCGCCATGACCGAGCCCCGGGTGGCCTCCTCGGACGCCACCAATATCGAATCGCGCATCGCGCGCGATGGCGGCGACTACGTGATCAACGGTTTGAAATGGTGGACTTCGGGCGCGGGAGATCCGCGTTGCAAACTCGCCATCTTAATGGGGAAATCCGATCCCACCGCGCCGAAGCACAAGCAGCAATCGATGATCGTGGTGCCCATGGACGCGCCCGGCGTGACGATCAAGCGGACGCTGAACGTCTTCGGGTACGACCACGCGCCCCATGGCCATGGCGAGGTTCTCTTCGAAAACGTCCGCGTGCCGGCGGGCAATCTGCTACTCGGTGAAGGGCGCGGGTTCGAAATCGCGCAGGGGCGCCTCGGGCCGGGGCGGATTCACCATTGCATGCGGCTGATCGGCGTGGCGGAGCGCGCGTTGGAGTTGATGTGCCGCCGCGTCGGATCGCGCGTGGCCTTCGGCCGCACACTGGCTGAGCAAGGCTCGATTCGCGCCGATATCGCGGCATCTCGCATGGAGATCGAACAGGCACGCCTGCTCACCCTCAAAGCCGCCTATATGATGGACACCGTCGGCAACAAGGTCGCCCGCTCCGAAATCGCGATGATCAAGGTAGTGGCCCCGAATATGGCGCTGCGCGTCCTCGACCGCGCCATCCAGGCGCACGGCGGCGGCGGCGTCTCGGACGATTTTCCGCTGGCCTGGGCCTGGGCTAATTCGCGAACGTTGCGGCTGGCCGACGGTCCCGATGAAGTGCATCGTGAAGCCGTCGCGCGTTACGAACTCGCCCGGTATGAACCCGACAAGGCAGGCCGCCCGCGCTAAAACTGCCAGGCTGCCGTGCAAGATTTCGCGACCACATACCGGTAGTGAAAATAGTTGGGAAGTTCAGTTAACGTCCTTGACGTCCTCAGTGTAGATCCTTAACCAAAGATGAACTGTCTTTCTTGGCAACCGGCCGATATGATCGGAGGGTTCGCACGGAGTGAGAGACCGGCTCGCGGGCAAAATCGCCCACACAGAGACATAAAACTATGAGCACATCTGTAATAAATGGAATCAATCCCACAGAGACACCGGGCATTCCCCCTAGCGCGCGCGCCGCGCTGGAACCCGGGGCCATTGCAACCTCCATGGTCGGCAGCGCCGTTACCATTGGCGGTGACATTTTTTGCAAGCAGGATTTGTTTGTGGATGGCGAGGTGAACGGCACTCTGAATCTTCCCGATCACAAACTCACGATCGGGCCTTCGGGGAATGTCAAAGCCAATATCAAGGCGCACAATGTGATCATTGTCGGCAACGTGGAAGGCAAAATCGAGGCCACCGAGCGCATCGAACTGCGCAGCAAGTGCCACCTGACCGGCGATGTCCGCAGTCCCCGCGTGACGATCGAGAACGGCGCCTTCATCAAAGGTACCGTCGAGGTCGTTCGCAAAGGCGAGCGCTGAGTTAAGGCCCCCGCGCGGCATTAGAATGGGACCAGGTGGTCACCGCGCTGGTTTTTTCGGCGGGCGGCATGTTTGCCGCCTGGGAAGCGGGCGTCTGGAGAGTGCTTGCCGGTCATGTCGATCCTGATCTGATCGTCGGCACCTCGTCCGGGGCGTGGAACGGCTGGATTATCGCCGGTGGCGCTACGCCCGACGAGCTGGTTGCCGAGTGGCACGACCCGTCGATTGCCGCCACCTGGCTGTTCCGCCCGGAACTGCTTCGCCAAAAGGCTCAAGACCTCTGGTCGCGGTTCCAGCCGCGCAAGCCCTACGGTTTGACGGTGGTGGAAGTCCCTCATTTCCGATCGCGGCTGGTGCGTGCACCCAATATCACTTGGCAGCATCTGGCAGCAACCTGCTCCATTCCCGGAGCGTTTCCGGCAGTCGCTATAGAAAATAGACAGTTTGTCGATGGAGGGCTCCTCGGTTCGCTGCCCTTATGGGCGGCCGAGGAAATGGGCGCCACCCATGCGGTCGCACTCAATTGCCTGACGAATCTCTCGTTTCGCATGATGCGCTCTCTGCTCCGTCCGCGCGGCGCCAGCCCGTCGCTCCTGGTGACGTTGATTGAGCCTTCCGAACAGCTCGGCTCCCTGAAGGAAGCGGTCTGTTGGTCACATTCCAACATCGAGCGCTGGATTGAATTGGGCGAGCGGGATGCGAAACGCGCCTTGAGTGCGATTACAATATGAAAAGCTATGCCGCTTTACCGGATCCACGCGATGAAAGAGTCGTCCCGGCAGCAGTTTCGCGCAGCGCCGCACGTCTCGGGGAGTGCCGCCGTCAAGCCGAAAGATTACGAGCCGCGAGGCGAACTGGAAGCTTTGCATGAATACGATGCCTGGCGCATTCTGCGCGAATCCGAGCAGCCCTTGCTGGTCGGCGATCTGTTGGAAACCGTCGACGGACAGCTTCGCATCTGCAAGTACGTAGGCTTCGAGCCGGCGCAATGGGTCATCCCGGAGCCGCGCCCTCAGACCGAGCCGGAGACCGCAAATCCTACACCCGCTATCTAGGAGTCTTCATGCCGGAATATCGCTTGGGTGACATCATCGACGACTTTTGCGTCCGTTGCAAGCGCATCATGAATCACGCCGTCGTGTCGGTGCTGAACAACGAACCCGCAAAGGTCCGCTGCCGGACCTGTCACAGCGATCATGATTACCGGCACGAGCAGGCGCCCCCGCCGAAAATCGACCCGCGCAAAGCGGCGCTCTTCAACGAAGTCCTCAAAAAGGTAGACCCCGACGGAGCGGTGCCAGAGATTGTCGAAGAAGCGGCTGAAGAGACCCCCAAAGCCAAGGCGGCTAAGGGAAAAGGCCGAAAGTAATCCGGCGGTTCTAATCGCGCGATGTGGTGGAATTCGGCCACCGGACGAAGTCGCACGAATCGCTCTAACCATTTTCAATTCAATCGATTCGCAATCGGCAGGCGAAGTGCATGTTTTCCGCGCGGGAGGAACGTATGAAGACCAAGGTGCTCGTGATCCTGCTGCTCGCCGGAACATCCTTGTTCGCGAGAACGCATGTTTCCATCGGGATCGGGATTGGCGGTTATTCCCCGTATGGGTATTACTATGCGCCGCCACCGGTCTATTATGCGCCGCCACCACCCGTGTACTACGCGCCGCCGGCGTATCCTTATTACGCTCCGAGTTCCATTTGGATTTCCGGCTATTACTACCCGGTTGGTCCGCGCAGAGTTTGGCGTGAGGGATATTGGGCGCGGCCCCCGTACGCTGGCGCGCGCTGGGTTAGCCCGTATTGGGTGGGCGGTCGGTTTCGCCCCGGTTACTGGCGCCGGTAATCAGAATTCGAACTGAACGCGCGCTGCCGCCCAGCGCGGCGGAGCGATTGCCGTTCCCGAGAAAAGACCGGCGAAATTGATCACATTGAGGTGGTTCGTCAGGTTCGAGACATCGGCTTGAATCCGGACGGACCGCTTCTCGTGCTTCCACACGTCCGCTCCCGCTGAAAAATCCAACGAAAACAGAGGACGCACGCGACCCCGTTCGAAATTGACGCGGTCGAGCACGGCTTGGCCGTACTGTTGTTGGAACAAGGCCGTATCCCCGAACCCCTCCAGCTCGACCGGCAGGCCGCTGCCGTACTCCGCTGCGGTGGCCACCCACAAGCGCGGTAGCACCTGATAGCGAATTCGCGCCCGAGCGGTATTGCGCTGGTCTTGAGTCACCGGAAATTGTTCGTTGCTCTGCAGCAGGCCGGCCGCGTTATCATCGAGAAACAAACCGCCCCTAATGGGCAGGTGGCCCATGCCAAGCATGTTGGAATAACTGAGGAATCCCGAAAAACGTCCCCAGGTTGGGATCTCGAGTTTGGCTTCGAAGCCGTAGATGGTGGCCCGATCAAAAGCAATCGGGAAACTGATGCCTGTATTGAGGAGCAGACTATCATCGGCGAAATTTCGGACATCGCGTCGATAGTAACTGGCATCGAGCCGGAGATGGCTGGCGAGGCTCTTGGCGAAACCCGCCTCATAAAAATCGCCGCGCGAGGGGCGCACGGGCAGAATCAGGCCGGCGTCGTTCAGGTTCAGTAGCGACGCCGAACTGGCGAGCAGCAGGTTCTCGATCGCCGGAGTCTGGAAGGCGCGATCATAAGACGCGCGCAGCACCAGGCCGGCGCCCGGCAACTGCCAGGATACCGCCAGCCGCGGGCTCACTGCTTGTTCGTGGACGATGAAGCTGTAATGGTCCCACCGCACACCAGCGTTGATGGTCAGGGAATGGTAACGGATCTGGTCTTGCGCGTACGCCCCTTCCTCGCGATTCTGCGCTCGGTTCGCAAACGAAAATGAAGTGGGAGTGTCGGGGTCGAACAACGGTACGCCGTTAACCGAGTAATCAGTAATAGAGTACGAGAATCGTTCCGCCACCGAACGCGCCAGGACATCCGTGCCGAATTTGAAATTGTGGATGCCGTGATGCACCGAGACCGCCGCGGCGCCATAACCTTCACGAAAACGGCGATCTTGAAATGGAGCGATCGGGGTGGAGAGGGGATTGGACCATAGCGATGCGGTCACATCGCGGCCGGAACCACGGAGATCGAGCAGTATATTCGGCGAAAACAGGTGCGTGTATGACACCTGACCGCTGGTTTCATCGGACGTGCGATCCTGGCGCTGTCCGACATCCTGCTGCAAGAGTTCATTGGGAACGAGGAAGCCCACGCGACTATGCCGCATTTGCACGCGCGAGTGATCGGAAGGACCCCAGTCGCGCTCCCAGCTGCCGCCCACACTCGCGCCCGAACCGTGATTCGTAAAATTCTGCTGGACCGGCGGATCCAGATACCGCCCCGTGCTCAGCCCGTCCGATCTCAGGCCGAATGTATCTTTACCGGCGCCATATTGCAGATCGAGCGAGCCGCTGATGTTCGCGAAACTGCCTCCTTCGAGCGAGGCCTTTCCATGCAGACCGGGGCGGGCATCGCGCTGCGTGGTTACTTCGATCACGCCGCCGAGCTGGCGGCCATATTCGGCCGGATAGCCGCCCGTGCGCACCACCATTGACTGGAATTCTTCGACATCGAGCGAAGGCGCGAAATTCGGGGAGCGGTTATCGAGTAGCGGTAAACCATCGAACACGTACTGCACGCCGTATTCAGAACCACGCGGGTGCAGGACGCCATTCGCCTCCAAAAGCCAGCCGGGCTGAGAATTGACCGTGTCTATGATGGCGCGCGCGGCGATGGAAGACGGGCGGTCGCGCAGGGTTTCGGAGCCGATCTGCTGGCTGGCGCCGGTACGGTCGGGATTGAGCAAAGTTGCCGTATCCGACACGTCGACCGTAGTTTCGATCGGAG
The DNA here is from genome assembly GCA_964554945.1 of uncultured Solibacteraceae bacterium. Lineage (GTDB taxonomy): Bacteria > Acidobacteriota > Terriglobia > Bryobacterales > Bryobacteraceae > PSRJ01. Next base: position 6,080 of record CAZKQQ010000255.1, read on the forward strand.
CCACGCCGAGCGTGACTTTGTAGTTCAGCGGAACTTCCGAGCGGATCTCGAGCAGCGCGGCGACAGATTGAAAACCTTCGTGGTCGACGCGGAGGCGGTAAATGCCAAAGGGCAGCGCTGAGATGGTTTGCAGACCGTCGGGGCCGATGGAGAGTTGCTTACGAACCTGGGTCGCCTGGCCGAGGAGTTCGCCGGAAGCAGGCAGAGGGGCGCCGGTGGAGTCGACTACCTGCAGGCGCAATTCTCCGGATTGCCGCTGCGCCCACAGCGGGAAAACAGCCAATAACAAGACAACTACGCTGACGTGGCGCCGGAACATCCTGATCTGTATTGTACTGTTATCCTACGTCTGGTGTTCTGGTTCTGGTTGTTCGTGGGCCCCGCGTTAGTACTGGCGTTGCGGTCCCTGCCGGGGGAGCGCGCGCGGGCGAAGTACACCCGGCAGCGGCTCTGTGAACATAACGAGAAATTGCCGCCGGCGAGCGTGATCGTTCCCGTGAAGGGTTATGACGAGGATCTGCGGGAAAACCTGGCAGCGCTGGCGGCGCTCGACTATCCCGACTACGAGCTGGTTGTGGTGGCTCGCTCGGCCGGGGATATTCCGCCGGGGGTTCTGCCCCGACGTTCAAAGGTCGTACTGGCGCATGCCGAGCAAGCCGGCACCTCCGAGAAAGTGCTGAACCTGGCGGCCGCCGTGCACGCCACGCGAAAACGCAGCGAGATCTTCGCGTTCGCCGACTCCGATGGCCGGGTGACGGCTCGGTGGCTGCGCGCGCTGGTTGCGCCGCTTTACGAAGTAGGCGTCGGCGCGACGACGGGTTACCGCTGGTTTACGCCGCGCCGGCCGGGGTGGGCGCTGCTGCGTGGCGTCTGGGACGCTGTGCCCGCCGGTATGCTGGGTCCGGGCGACAACCCGTTCGCGTGGGGCGGCGCCATGGCGATGCGCAAGCAGACGTTTTTCCTGGCGCGGGTACCGGAGTACTGGAAAAGCGCGATCAGCGATGATTACGCGCTCAGTGAGGCGGTTCACGCTGCCGGCCTGACAATCGCGTACGCGCCGGGCGCGCTGGTGCCGTGCGTGGACGCGATTTCCGGCTGGCGCCTTTTCACGTGGATGAGGCGGCAGATGATGATCACCCGAGCGTACAATCCCGGCAACTGGTGGCCCGGGCTGATCGCGCATATCCTCTATTGTGGAGCGATGGTGGCGGACGTTCTCGCGCTGGCTCACGCGCACCGGGTTGGCGCAGTGGCGCTGGTGCTCCAACTGGCGCCGGGCATGATCAAAGGTGGGCTTCGCGCCCGGCATGCCCGCGAGGCGTTGCCGGAGTACCAGTCCTGGTTCCGGCGCTGGTCGTGGGTACATGTCGCAATGGTTCCGATTGCCACCTGGATGTGGCTTGTGGCTTTGGGCTCCTCCGCGTTCGGCCATACGATTCAGTGGCGCGGGTATCGCTACGAGTTGAAAACGAGGCGGGGCGTTTAGCGAGTATAATCTCAACGTAAGGGAGGATTGTCGTGGCCAAGGACAGAAGCCCCAAGAAGGAAAAGAAAAAGCCGAAGAAGACCAAATAGCAGGGTAGTGGTTGCAGTCGCAAGCGGCGAGCGGTTGCCAGGTTTGGCAACCGTTCTCAGCTTTGGAGGAGGCCTTATGCGCAAAGAGTGGGTAACCAGACGTCAGAATGATCAGATTCGCACACAAATGCACTACGCCCGGCAGGGCGTCATTACCGAAGAGATGCAGTATGTGGCGAAGCGGGAGAGTCTTCCGCCGGAGGTAGTCCGCTCTGAAGTTGCACGCGGCCGGATGATCATTCCGGCCAACATCAATCACGGAAATCTGGAGCCGATGGCGATCGGCGTCGCCTCCAAGTGCAAGATCAACTCCAATATCGGGAACTCGGCGGTCACCTCGAATATCGAGGAGGAACTGGAAAAGCTCCGCTATTCGGTGAAATATGGCGCCGATACGGTGATGGACCTTTCTACCGGCGGCGACATTCCGGCAATCCGCAAAGCGATCATCGCCCATTCGCCGGTGCCGATCGGCACGGTACCCATTTACGAGGCGCTCTCCCGCGTGCGGCGGGTGCAGGACCTGAACGCGCAGGTGATGCTGGAAGTAATCGAAGAACAGGCCGAGCAAGGCGTGGACTATATGACGATTCACGCCGGCGTGCTGGTGCAATACATCCCGCTCACCACCAAACGCGTGACCGGCATCGTGAGCCGAGGGGGCTCGATTCTGGCCGAGTGGATGGTGAAGAACCACAAGCAAAACATGCTCTATGAGCACTTCGACGAGATCTGCAAGATCTTCCAGAAGCACGATGTCAGCTTTTCCTTGGGCGACGGCTTGCGGCCGGGCAGCGTGGCCGATGCCAGCGACGAAGCGCAGTTCGCGGAACTGAAGACGCTGGGCGAGCTGACCAAGAAGGCGTGGGAGTACGACGTTCAGGTGATGATCGAAGGGCCGGGCCACATTCCCATGGACCAGATCGAACTTCAGGTGCAGAAGGAAAACGAGATGTGCTACGAGGCGCCCTTCTATACACTGGGGCCGCTGGTGACCGACATTGCGCCGGGCTATGACCACATCACCTCGGCGATCGGGGCGGCGATGATCGGCTGGTACGGAGCGTCGATGCTTTGCTACGTGACGCCGAAGGAGCACCTGGGCCTGCCGAACCGCGAAGACGTGAAGGCCGGGATTATCGCATACAAGATTGC
>CAZKQQ010000256.1:0-8697 GCA_964554945.1 uncultured Solibacteraceae bacterium
GTTAAGACAGCCATGATCTCCGGCCCGAATTCTCCCAGTCTTCGTAATTCCAACTCCGTTCCATGCAATTCCAACTCCGTTCGATGCCAGGGTTGCGTGCAGCGCTGGCTGATCCATTCGCCCGAGTCATTGATCATGAGTCTTACCGGGGCCACACTTGCAATACCCACTACGCCCGTTTTCGGGCACCGCCGCGCGTCTCGAGACCGCTCCTTGCACTCCTTGCACGAGTCCGAGCCGTAATACGGAATCTCGCGGTCGCAAAACCGACACTGTTTCATGCTCGTTGCCTCTGCTTTCCAATCGCCCGCTCTGACTCTACAGCCTTCATCACCTGACGCTTGCAGAATTCGTATAGCTTCTCTGATACTAGGTCCGCGTCTTCCGGCCGGCATTCCGCTTTCTGGGAGCAGAAGAAATCCCGGGATTCATAATTGCCCACGTTCAGCTTGAAGGTGTAGGAGCGGGCCACTTCCACCAGGTTCGGAAACCAGACGTACCGCTCGGGCTGTTTCGGGGGCTCAGGCGCGACAGGTGGAGGCGGCGGCGCCGTCGCTTCCCCGGCGGTCTGTACCGGCTTGCGCTCGGGTAGCGGCTCGCGATCGGCGGGCGGCACAATCACCGGCTCTTTCTGTTCGAGCGCGATCTTGGCACGGATGTTCTGCGCGGCTCGTTCGCGCACTTCGCGCGATTCCCGTAACTGCCGCTCGAGCTGCGTCTCCGCGATCCCGGTGGCGGCGGCCGCGGCGCGGGTGTCGCCAGGTTGGCCGTTCTCTACGGGCCGCTGCGCGAAACTCGTCGGATCGGGCGATACCAGCCATTCGGTGACCTGCCGCCTGCCCTGGTGCGAGACCTTGCGCGTGATGTAAAACTCCTCCCCTGCGGCTGGATCGAGCGTGCCAATCTTGACCGAGCAGACCTTGGGAACGTGCATGATCTTGCCGCCGCACAGGAAGTACGTCCAGTTGTGCATCGAGTTTTCGCGCGGGCTCGCATCTTCAAGCGACACCGCTACGGATTCGTTGGGAGTGAAATAGATGGCTTCCCGGTCTTTCATGACAGCCTCCACAGCACAATCACCAAAATGAGAATCATCCAGGCCAGAATGCAACGCCGCCTCCAGCGGCGCCTCTTCCGCACAGGGTGTCCAGCCCAAGTTCTCCAGTTTCTTGCCTTCTCCCCAGGTCAGCATTAGGACATCTCCTCTTAGGCACGGATCGTGAATACGGATTCGATATCCGCACCGAGACGCTGCCGATAGGGGCCGCCGTCGCCGAACGTATCGCAGATCAACCGCGCGATCGCCCGGAGATGATTGCGGCCCAGCGCGTTGATGTTCATGTTGTGCTGTCCGTGATGGGCGACAGCGAACGCGTTCTGAAGCTGCTGACGATCCACAGGTTTGTAATCAGCCTTGACTAGGCCACCTCATCCCGGTAAATCGGGCTAATCTGCATCACAGCCGGTTTCTTCTCCAGCTCAGGTAACAGCACGCCTTGTGCAGCCGGAACCAGCTTCACTTTGACCAGCCAGTCTCCAGGTATGTCGGCGCTGGTGAAGTCGCAGCGGTTGCAGTACGCGCGCGCGCTCATTACTTCCACGTCTTTGCTTTGGCATCTGGGACACGCCAGATAATCATGAGGCGGAGTGTCTTCGATTTCCTCGGGCGTGCCGCCGGTTTCCGCGAGGTCGGCTTGATAGGCGGCTTCCGTGTGGCATTCTCGCTCATAGTCGCGGGCCAGGTCTACGTGCTGGCGGTCGGTCGGGAAGTTGTATTCCATGTCAATCCCTCTTGGATTAAATATACCGACATATCGGTACAGAGTCAAGAGAAATATACCGACATTCCGCAAAAGTGTGTTACGATTCTACCGACGATGAGCATTCCCGCAAGCATGATCTGTCGGTGCACGCGCTGCGGTCATGAATGGGTCCGCCGCGTGGCTACGGAGCCTAAGAAATGCGCCAACTGCGATTCGCCATACTGGAACGTGGAGCGAGGCAGCGTGCCGCGTGGCAGGCCCAGGAAAGCGAAGGCTAAGAAGTGATTCTGCGCAGTTCCATCGAGAAACATTACTCGGGATTTACAGGCGCAACCGCGACTGTCCACTTCAACTGGTGAGAGCGAAGCGACTCCGGATCTCCCAGAATTCTTCAACCTCCTGGCCGCGTTGTTGTTCAAGCTATCCAGAACAACTCAAGGGCAACCGCGAGCCGGGGCCCGACCTTCATTCACCAGCATGATTACGTGTTCCGCGGTGCCGATCAAGCGCGGCCCGGTTTGATCCGGAAGGGTTGGACTGGCTGTGGGCGGACGGCGTCGCAAATGTACACAAGTCGTTTGCCAGTGACGTCGAACCACACCGACATTACCGTTAACCCTTTTGACAGCACCGATAAATCCCCAAGTGGGACACCCGGCCCGACTATATAGATAGGTGAGTTAATTACCTCTCCTGGTCTACCGGGCGGAGAAGGACCCCATCCTCCCTCCCCCATGGCCGTGAAAGGCTCACTTGAACCAAAAAACGGGACAGGGGCGGCAGCTTATCTTGTTACCGGCATGGTATGCGCTCCAGGTGCGTAGCGGCTCGGAAGAGCTGGCTGATAAAGCCATTGCTTTCTATGATATGGAGGGCTGCTGACCCGGCGGGGCTGGTTCTCCTGCCGAAGCAATCGGGACAAAAAATCGAACCGCGGGTGCAGGGCCACAGGAGGCCGTAGGCCAGCGCTGATTGCCTGCGAACGACGGGCCCCGCCAGGCCCGGCATTGGCAGTCGGGCCGACAAGGCAACGGGCTGCTCCAGGAATTACGGAGGTGAGAGCTTATGAGTAATTTGTCACGAAGGATCGAAGCACTGGAAAAGAAGACGTCGGCGCTCCGTCTAACGCATCGCCAGATCACCGAACATGCGTTAGGCACGCTTTCGAAGGAACATCTGATGTTACTGATTAGTGCCTTTGGGGCCGATCGAGAACATCGGCAGCTAACCGACGAGGAAACCACGGCACGTCAGGCCTATCGCTTGGCGTTGGAGCGACAGGGCCCACGGTGGGGGTCGCAATCGCCGGTGTGCTACGCGACGATACCCGACATCAATACCATTCAGCAAGCCATAATCATTGCATTGGCTCACCGGTTCTCATCGGAAGAGTTCCGCGTCGTCCGTGCCGGTTTGGAAGCCCGGCTGCGCGATGATCAGCCCAATGAGCAAGAATCCACAGCCCTTCAGTCCTGGGACGCATATACGCAACAAATCTATCTGAGTGCGGGGTTTCGTTCCAGCGAGGAGTTCACGAACGCCTTGGAGGCTGCCCAATGAATCGTGGCCGCCCTTTCGAACCCGGGAACAAACTCAGCCGCGGACGTCCCAGAGGAAGTCGCAACAAGCGGACCTTGATCCTCCAGCAGCGTTTAGACGAATCTTCCTTGGCTCTGGTGGACAAGTCTATAGATCTGGCGCTGCAAGGGAACGTGTCCCTTCTCCGCATGCTAGTGGGCGGGACGTTGTCGCGGCTTTCAGATTCGGCGGTGAAGATTGGACGGGTGCCGATGAACACCTTGGCGGAACTGTCGCAAGCGCATAGCGCCATATTAAACAAACTCCTCGCCGGTGAGATTACGCCGGCTGAAGCCCTGCAGTTGAGTGCTCTGCTCGATAGCCAACGTCGGTTCATCGAGTCAAAAGAACTGGAAACACGACTGCGAGCGATCGAACAGCTTCTCCTTCCGCCCAAATAGCGTGCTTGCTCCACCGCTTCGATCTGAAACCGGCATCATCGAACCCCCAGGAAAAGGCAACCCGGCGCAAACGCTCACATCATGAATAAATAACGCAAGAAATAACGCGGGAAAATTCCTGCCATGAAAGCCACCGATCCAGGTGGCACGTCTTGCGCTCCTTTCCAAAGCGACGTAAACAAAAATGTTACGCAAATGGGTGCGGAGGCGATCTCGCCGATTATAAGAGCCAGCCCCAGAATTTGCGTCTGATTAGCGTATATTTAACGCAAAATAGTTAACCACCTGTCGCGAGTGCAGCTTGTTGCAAGGTTTTGAAACGTTATGCAATGTTTCTTGGAATCCCACGCTCCGTGCCTGGCCGGAGAACGGGATTGGTACCGCCAACCAACCGCCAGCTACGACGACAAGCGTGCACCAGCCGCTGTTACAAAGAGGCGGCGGACATGGCGTGAGCTCGAGCCATGCGTATGACCTTGATCTTCTTTGCGGTGACAGCCGAGATGAAGTACAGGAGCGCCGCCACAATCACCAGCGCCTTAATGCCGGTGAGATAGGAGAGCGATTCCAGCAGCCCGCCTACCAGCGATCCGAGCAAATTCGAGCCGAACGCTTCGGCGCCGAATCCCGCTTCCCGGAAACTGGTTATAAAAATAATCCCAGCGAAAAATACCGGCGCGCAATAGAGTGCCGTCGCGACCGCGCCGCGAACGAGCATCGAGTCAAAAAACAGCCAGTCGGCCGGAAGCAGATAACTCACTGCAAGCGTGCCGAACAGCCCCACGTAGGCAAGTTGCCGTGGGAAGTTGGGGTATAGCGAAACCACCAGGTTCGACAGCAAGATAAATAACAACAACGTGCTGATCACAATGGAATTGACCAACCAGGTTGTGCCAAACAGCAGCGCCGCCTTACTGATGATCTGCACTTCCAGTAGCATGAATGCCGCACCCAGGAAAAAGAAGTGCCATTCGATCCCTTTGGCCGATCCCTTCAGCCGTTGGAATGTCAGCCAGCAGATCACGGTCAGACCGATTGACAAGATCCATACGACCGACGGGATGCCACGATTCTGTTGGTAGAGATAAGGCCAATCATCGGAGCTGACACTGGCCCGGCTCATCGGGACGTTGGACCGCGCGCTGACAAATTTCTGCAACTCAGGATTTGCTGCTAGCGCGGTTTCCACGCGATCTCCGTTGCTGACAATGAAGAATTCCGGCCCCACATGCACCACTAGCGGCGACTTACCGAATGCCTGCGTCACAATCTCTCGCAGCCGGCCCGCGAACCATGGTCTCTCGCTCGAAAAGGACATGACAAAAACCCCGTTAGGTTTCAACAACTCACGGGTCCTGCGCATGGATTCGAACGTATACACGTAATTGTCGAGTCGTATATTCGTGTAGTACGAGCTCGTAGTATGCGAATCAAGAATCGAATACACAACCAGATCGAACTTCTGATTGGTCTTTTGAATAAAGGCGCGAGCATCATCAACGTGCACTTCGACGCGGTTAGAACGATACGGATGCTCGGGATGGAGGTCTTTTCCTTTTTCGTAAATCAGCGGGTCGATTTCGACCGCCGTGACATGGGCGGCTCCATTTCTCAGCGCTGCGGCGGCATCGTTGCCCATACCTGCGCCTGCAATCAGCACCGAGGGCGGATTGTCGAAAAACCGATAAGGCAGATTGTATTGGTGGAACGGAAGGGGTACACCGATCAGTTCGTTCAGATGAGGATGCCGTGCGACCGCATCCGGTGAGAGATTCAAGATCTCCTGGTACCAGCTGTCGTTAGTATTCAATACGTACCGGACAGCCTCCCCATTATCGAGCAGAGGCACGACCGTGAGCTTCTGATAAGGAGACCAGTAGATCTTCGCCTCGCCTGGCTGAAGCTGATACACGGCGGACTGCGAACCTTTCCAGCTCTCTTCTCCCCACCAATGAGTGCGGGCTTCGCCGGCGGCGAATAGCGCCAGCGTGAGCGTCAGCCAACCCAGCGTCATTCTCTTCAAAGGTGTCACTCGCCAGAAGAATACCAACAGCACTACAGCCAAAAATGCGAACCAGACGATCGGCGGTGTCGAGAGAAAACACAGCAGCGTATAGATCCAGATCCCGACTATGCTTGCCAGCACATTGATCGAATAGGCCAGAATGCCCTTGCTCGAGTTTTCCAGATACCAGCCCACAAACTGGCCAAATGGAACGAAAGTAATCGCGATCAACCCGAACAATGCCATTACCACGGCGACCGCAATGCCCGCCGATAGGAAGCCCCAAACCGAATTGCCGACGAAGTACGCGCGGCTCCAGATATGAACATCGGAGAACCAGCCGATGAATCCAGACAAGTTGACTACTAGGTGGCGCAGCGGCGCCCAGGGCAACTCCACGAGCGCGACCATTGCCGCCAGCGGCGCGAAGGTATAGAGCAGGTAAATTCTGCGTCTGGTCAAATAGCAGCCAAGGCCGAATCCCAGGAAGCAGGCGATCAGTGCCAGCGACTTGAAATACGCGAAGACACGGATCTCAGAAGCGATCCAACGGACCAGCAGTAGCTCTAGAAATAGACTCGCCAGGCTGACGATCGCCAGAGAGCTGAAGCGAAAGCCTGCCATGTTCTCGGCCGTGATGCTCGATTTTCGCAGGAGGTTGTCCCGCCAATTGGAGTTGGGCCAACCGACCACCCCGATCAACCAGTAGGCTCCATATAGTAACGCAGCCAACGCGACCATGGCTGGCATATGAGCGGTGGCCTGAGACCAGATTGAAGCTGAATTCATCGTTTTTCCTTAAGCGTGCCTTTTACTTGGCACGGCGGGTACCACTCCGTAAATCTTCAAAACACCGGGCGGGGTGCCGCCCAGTCGCCTGATTCCAACACACTTATCCTGTTGTTTTGCAGTTACTTACTACGGACACCACTACTGAATGGTGTATTACGGGCCGACGTTATCTCGCCCCTGGAAAAATGATGGAGACCTTTCCAAAGGATTTGGACCGGTTAGGTGGTTGCCGCTGAGCGGCGACTCCATCGGCTGGACCAAATAGGTAATCCCCAAATTCCCACCAGCGCCGCTGCCAGGCCGAGGAAGGTTCCAATAACCCACACTCCGGTCACGGGCGCGCCGGCATCCGCCATTCGTAGCATCCAGGGCAGAGCAAATCCTCTCTCCCAGATCATACTGGCGGCTCGGCGGACATCGTTTTGATGCGCTGCCGCCTGCAAGACACTCAGTGCTAAAGTTGCTGATCCCAAAATTAAGCGAACCATCGGGGATAATTTCTGAGCCACCAGGGCGGCCAGAATCGCCAATCCCGGAACCACCGGGACCAGGTACCGGAAACCAGTTGACGGTTGCAACGACGAATATTGATTTGCGGCGCAGAAGATCACAAACACCGCGAAATATGCGAGCAAAAGCCGGATTTCCCGGGGCGCTAGGTAGAATCGTTTAGTCTTCACGAACGGAGCCGCCAAGCCGAGCAACAGGACGGGGCAGCTGGCGAAAAGCCCGAATCGCGGATCGAAGAAGTTGGCCCAAGCCAATCTGAGCGAAGGCCAGTCGAATCCTCTGTAGCCGTGCGATGTGGGCGCCGTAGGGACCATGTAGACTTGAGAGGGCCAGAACGGCGACCCGAATGCCCACGCTTGGTATATGACCAAACCAGCAACACCCGGGAGAATTCCTACAATGAACGCGGCCGCGACACGCCATCTGGCTTTGTAGTCGTGGCGCGCACGCAGCCACACGTACAAGCTCACGATTCCTACAACCACCACTCCGCTGTAATCGCAAAGAACCGAGTATCCTGCCAGGACGCCTGCCAGCGCGGCTCGCGCTGGAGTCACGGGTCGGTCGTACGGATCCCACAGTAACAGCAAGGCTGTAAAGCCCGCGTCTCCTAGGAGGAGATTGTGATTCAGATAAGCCGTCCGGAAGAACACCGGAGTACCTAGTCCGTAGAGCAATGCCACCATTACGGCCGCCCAACTGCCTAAGCCGGCGTCGCATAGGCGCGAGCAGAGGTACGCGGCCGTGCCGGCCGTTGCAGGCGCCATCACGAGCGCCACTGTTATCCAGCCGACGAAGAGGAAGAGATACTGGCGCCGCTCGGTTAACGCCCGCGAGAAGCTGGTCTCATCCTCATTTTGTGGTTTCGGTACCGGCGGTAACTGCCCATTCCAGTGGTCGATCGCCCGCAACGCCGGGCGCAACACTACGAGGGGGATTGCGCCGGTCAGCGATGCGCCGGGATTATTGTTGATGTATGCCCCGCGACCTGGGAAGCCGAAGATATCTTCGGTCCAGCCGAGATATTTCTCCACGTTCAAGGTTCCCTGCTCCGCCAACGAGAGCGCCGGGAAATGTTCCCGAACGATGTAAGGCGTCCAGAACGCGGTATAGACCAGCCAACATGTAAGAAACACGCGCCAGGTAAGATGCGCGCGTGTTGCGCTCACTCCGGAAATCCTTCCATCAGAAATGAACATCCACAGTGCCGCCGATCTTGTTCACAGGGATCGCCAGATTCGGGCGAGGCTCCATCGATGGGCTGTGGACCCGGAAGATATCGATAGTCCCTTGGCGCCAGTGCGACCGCGAAGATTCGAGCGGGAAGCGCTTCTGAAGATCCATTGAGGCTACGAGCGTTTTTCCCAGTGCCGACCATCTGGGCTGCGCATTAGTATCCTCGAGCGCGATCCAGGCGATTCCATACCGGCGGCAAAACTCTTGTACGCCATTACTTTCAAGATTCTGGGCGGGGATCTTATCACAGGAGATGACGGTCGTTCGAAGTTGAGAGTCGAGAGAACGGACTGCAAAAACGAAATTCCCGTCCCCCCTTCCGCAATATAGGACACGAGTAGGCCCATCTTTCATGATGAGGGCCGCGGCGTCGCGGGCGACCTGTCGGCGTACAACGCTGGGCCCGGCGGGG
>CAZKQQ010000257.1:0-8677 GCA_964554945.1 uncultured Solibacteraceae bacterium
GAAAAAGCGGACCAAGGATGCGCTGGAGCGCGTTGGCATGTCGCACCGCACCAAGCATTATCCATCGCAGCTCTCCGGCGGCCAGCAGCAGCGCGTCGCGGTAGCTCGTGCGCTCGGCGGTGATCCTTCCATCTTGCTCGCGGACGAGCCGACCGGCAATCTTGATTCTGCCAATGGCCAGGCCGTGATGGATCTGCTCAAAGATCTGCACGCGAATGGCGCCACCATCTGCATGGTGACCCACGACCAGCGCTACGCTGCTCACGCCGGCCGCTCCGTCCATCTGTTCGATGGAAAAGTGGTTCAGAATAACTCGGCAGCGGCATAAGTCTGGGATCCTGGTCTCGACACGGGAGCTCGATGCCGGGCAGTGGCTCAGCCGCTACAATCCGGACCGAACGCCTCCCCAAATCCGCGGTATTCGTTTCCAATTCTATTCAAATAGAGAACTTTTCCCAGCCGCGGCACTACGACTGTATGTAGCCGTATCCCAAACGTGATACGCCCGATGGCCTCCCCCACTTTGGCACCACAGCCTGAGCCGTCCCGGCGCCGCAAACGCCGCGGGCGCGCGCGCTTCGACCTGCAAGCCGAAATCGCCACCGGTGGTATGGGAACCGTCTATCGTGCTTTCGATCGCGAACTCAATCGGACGGTGGCCGTCAAGTTACTGCGCGCCGAACTCGTTCCCGATTTGGGCAATTTGCTCCGCCTCAAACGAGAACTCGTGCTGGCTTCGCGGGTGAGCGATGAACACGTGGTTCGCGTTCACGATATCGGTGAGATCGACGGCCGCGCGTTAATTTCAATGGACTGGGTGGATGGCGAGAATCTCGCCCAGCTCCTCCGTCGCGTACACGCCCTTCCTCCCTCCCAGGTTCTCAGTTTCGCAACGCAGATCGCGCAGGCTCTTTGCGCGATTCACGCCGCAAATGTCATTCATCGGGACCTGAAACCGGGCAACCTTCTCATTCGCCGCGATGGGGCCATTCTCGTCAGCGATTTCGGACTCGCCCGGTCGGCTCTTCCGCAGGACTTCGCCCTCACTCAGCCAGGGGATTTCGGCGGCACCCCTTCCTATATGGCGCCTGAACAACTGGCGGGCCTCCCGGCCGATGCTCGCTCGGACCTCTATACATTCGGGATCATTTTGCTCGAGATGTTGACCGGTACAACTGCGCTCGAGACCCTGGCTCCCTTGCGGCTACGTATCCTGGCAGCCGAAGCCGGTAAACACCTGCGCTCGATGGAACTGCGCAGCCTGGCCACTCTTGAGTTAGTGATTCGGCGCTGCCTGTGCCTGGATCGAACCGAGCGCTACGCCTCGGCCGATCTCGTGCTCCACGACCTCGCCACGAGCCGCATCCAACCGGCGACACAGGCGCGACCCGGCGGCTGGCTGATTCGGCGTTTATTCCAGTTCCGCTCTTCCCGAATTGGATGGGCCTTAGTTCTTGTCCTCCTGGCCGCTAGCGGATATATCATTTGGCGCCATAACGTCCATCGTGCCGCGGAAGCGGAGCGGTTGTATCTCGAAGCCATGAGCTATATCACGGCGCAAAGCGGCGAAACGGAACTGCGTCAGGCGGTCGAGAGGCTGCACGAGGTCGTGGTTCGCCGCCCCAATCATACAGCCGCCGTCCGCGCGCAAATCGATACGTTGATCCATCTCTATGAGCGCACGCGCGACCCGCAATGGCTCCAGAATGCCGCCAATGCGCTCTCGACTGCTCCCGCTATCGGGTTGACAGCCGACGAACGCATCCTGTTTCGATCTCGAATCGAACTCAACCAGGGGTTGTTCCAGCGCGTGATCGACGCCCTCCAGAACGCCTCTGCGCTGCGCTCCCGCTCGGAACAGGCAAATCGGCTGTTGGGTAGAGCCTTCGCGGCCTCGGGCCAGATTGACGCCGCCCTTCAAGCCTACGCGGCCGCAATCCGCATCAGCCCGGAGTCCTGGATGGGCCACAACGACCTGGGAGTCGCCTTCATCAGTTTGGGACGCTTAAGAGATGCTCGTAAAGAGTTTGTCCGCGTCATCGAACTTCAGCCCCAGTCCCCGATCGGATACCAGAATCTGGGTTCCGCCCTCTTCGACGATGGTCTATTCGCGGAGGCCCGCAAGAACTTTGAAATCGGCCTGCAACTGGTGCCATCAGCCGCCGCTTACTACAACCTGGGCCTTGTCTCTTTTTTTTCCCGCGAATACGCCATCTCGACCACGTTCTTCGAAAAGGCGATCGAGATGCGCCCCAGTTCCGATCTCTACGCCGCTGCCCTCGCGGACAGCCTGCGGCACTTGCATCGGCTGGAGGGGGCTCGCCAAAACTACGGCCGTGCGCTCGCTCTGCTGCAAGAGCTTTCTGAAAAACGGCCATTGACCCTCGAGGAGCAGTCGCGCCGCGCCATCTACCTGGCGCGTCTCGGGGACCTCAACGCGGCCGATTCGCTTCTCAGGGTGTTCTCCCCGGGTCTCAAGAGTAAGGATTTGTCGTACGCCCGTGGCATTGTCGCCATGCTCGAAGGCCGATCCCAAACCGCGAATCGGCACCTCAAGGATGCCGAGCGCTACGGCTGCCCTCACAATCTAATCGACCTCAATCCGGATTTTGACGATCTTCCCCAATAATGTTTCGCTCTTTATTCGTCGATCTCTTGGGGTAGGAGGCATTCCCCAATGGGACCTGAATTTGAGCAACCGACCTCGCAGTTCTTTTTTTGGCGCTACTTGTTCTTCTGGTTCTTCTAGTGGTGTTCATCGGATCGTGAGTCACTGAAGTTTTGAACTTAGTTTTCAATGTGTTGCATTTCAGTCCGGCACGCTCGGCCCTATTATCGAACTAGAGGAAAGACATATTGGGACCCGAATTTGAGCAGCCGACAGTTACCAGCAGAGACGAAGCTATAGCGGTCGAGGGCGGAGACGAAAACTCAGTGCAACCTGAGGTTGTTCCGCCACAGCCGGAGCCGGCTGTTCCTGTTGAAAACAACCTAACACCTAAGAAGTAGCTCATGTGCGCCGCTCGAAGCCTCGATGAAATCGAGGAAAGCCTCGAGCGGCGCTCGCTTTTCAGATTCCCGTCGAAATCGGTCGCGGCGATTGCTGCTGGCAAAAGGCAGCGCGGCCGCCTCCTCGGGGCCGCTCCGTCCATCTGTTCGATGGAAAAGTGGTTCAGAATAACTCGGCAGCGGCATAAGTCTGGGATCCTGGTCTCGACACGGGAGCTCGATGAAAACGGTTTTCCAGGATCTTCTGTACGGCTTTCGCCTGCTGCTTGAGGTCGATCCGACAGTGGCGCTGCGGTACCAGTAATTCAGCGCCACAATCGCTTGTGACAGCCTGTGTAAAATCATTTTGTGAAGATCCTGAGAATTGCTGTCTTCCTGCTGCCGCTCTCGGTCGCCTCGGCTGCCGAAAAACCGGTGTCCTTGTATAAGGGCTTGGGCGCGTGGAAACATCCGATCGCCACGAAGAATCCCGAGGCGCAGAAGTATTTCGATCAAGGCCTGGCGCTGCTCTACGGTTTCAACCGCTACGAAGCCCTCCGTTCCTTCCGCAAAGCTTCGGAGTTGGATCCGCAGTCCGTCATGCCCGATTGGGGCATGGCCATGGCCCAAGGTCCTTACATAAACATGGATGGCGACCCCAGCTTCGATCTGAAAGGAGCCTGCGCCGCCATCGATCAGGGAAACAAGCTCGCCCAAGCGCCGGAGCGCGAGCGCGCGTATCTGAAAGCCACAGCCACCTGGTGCCCCAAGTACGAGCCGAAGACTTACGTCGATGCCATGCGTGCGCTCGCTTCGCGCTATCCCGACGATCCCGATGCGCAGACCGTCTTCGCCGAGAGTCTGATGATCCCGGTTCGCTGGCATTGGTATTCGGCGAACGGAACGCCGGCCGCAGGCGTGGCCGAGGCGGAGCGGACGCTGGAATCCGTCATCCGCCGCTGGCCCGATCATCCCGGCGCCAACCATTACTACATTCATGCCGAGGAATCGTCGCCGACCCCCGAGCGCGCCAGTCCCAGCGCGCAACGCTTGATGGGCATTGTGCCCGCCGCCGGCCACATGGTCCACATGCCGGGCCACATCTGGCTGGTCGTCGGCGATTGGGAAACCGCCGCCAACGTGAACGAGCGCGCCGTCACCGTCGATAAGGAATATTTCGCGGCCACTAACGTGACTGGAGGAACCTACACTCCGTACTACTTGCACAACCTCGATTTCATTCGCTACGCGCGTTCGATGCAGGGCCGCAAAGCCGACGCCCTGCGCGCCGCCGAAAATTTGAACACCGCCTCCGAGCCGATGACCAAAGCCATGCCGGAAATGGCGGAAACCATTTTTCCGGTCGTGCTCGCAACTTATGTGCGATTCGGCGAATGGGACCACGTCTTGAAAACCCCGCAGCCGGCCGCGAGCCAGAAGATTGGCAACGCCATCTGGCGGTACTCGCGCGCGGTCGCGCTGGCTGCCCGTGGCGACCGCGCCGGCGCGGCGCGCGAACGCGATGCGTTTGAGAAGGCCAGGGCGGCCGTGCCGCCCGATACTCCGTGGGGCCAGAACAAGGCCGTCGGCGTGCTCGCCGTCGCATCGGAAATCCTGGCCGCCCGCCTCGCTGCATCGCCCGCCGAAGCTGTCCCGCACTGGCAAAAGGCAGTCGCTCTCCAGGACGCGCTGGTTTACGACGAGCCTCCTGCTTGGTATTATCCCGTGCGCGAATCGCTGGGCGCCGCACTGCTGCGCGCAGGCCGGGCGCAGGAAGCCGAAAAGGTTTTTCGCGAAGGAGTGAAGCGTTCCCCGCGCAATGGCCGCATGCTATTCGGTCTGGTCGAGAGCCTGAAAGCGGCTCGCAAGCCCGAGGACGCCGCCTGGGCTCAACGCGAGTTCGATGCCGCCTGGTCCAAGTCCGATATCAAGCTGCGCATCGAAGACCTGTAGCGGTGTCTTTACTTGCCCACCAGGTGCGGCACGTCGCGATTATTTTCCGGACAGATAAACTCGTAGATCTCTTCGGTCGGCGCCAGCTCCGAAACCCGCTTCAGCGTATACGGTTTCGCCAGCGCTCCCGGATCCTCGACCGTGATCTCGGTCTCCAGATGCCCCATATCGGGCCGCCGGTACCGCTCGATCACGTGCAGTTTGTCTGAATGCGGGTGCAAATCCTCATCGAGGTACACGCGATCGTCGAATCCGACCCGGTCGATCACCAGCGTGTCTCCGTCCCAGCGCGCAACATTGTGCCCGTACCAGGCAGGATTCGGATCCTGTGGATGCGCGCGCCCATCCAGGTATATCTGATGGAATCCCGGGCTGTCGTCGTCCGAGACTTGAATCATCATCTGCTTTCCCTGGACGAACTCCCAGATCGGTCCCAGCCGCAGCACCGCAGCAGGCAGGCACCGCGCCTGCGGGCTGTCTTTGCGCAAACTATCGGCTCGTTCCTTCGCCACCGATTCCGCCCAGGGCAGAAACTGCGGCTTGCCGGTATCGACAATCACCGGCCGCCACCAGACGCCCGAAAAATCGACCTTGCCTTCGACGCGCGGTGGCGGACCAACCGGCGGATCGTGCTTCTTCAGATCCGACCCCACCGCAAAGCGGTCCTCGCCGAGCGTGCTCAGTTGCGTCGTATCCTCCAGTCGAATGTCGAGCTGCAGGGTTTTCCCAGCCTGAACCGCGACATCCTTACGCGAGTACGGCTTCAGCGCCGGTACATTCACCGATATTTCATAGGTGCCGGGCGTGAGTTCTAACATATATTTGCCCTGAGCCGAGGTCATTGCCTTGGCCGCTGCGCCGCTCTGGACATTCTTGACCTGCACCGCCGTGCCCGCCACAGCCACACCATTGGAATCCAGCACGGTGCCGGCAATGGTGCTCCCGCCTTGGGCGAAAGCGCCGCCCGCGCATAAAATCAACCCGCAAATTGTTGCAGCAACGCGCATATCCGGCCAGTATACAAGGTTTCAAGTGGCACAGGCCATCGTCTTTGTGGCCTGCCCACCGGCCGCCGGCCCGGTCGCCTCACCCCGCCCGCATTGCCTTCGCGCTCGGTTGAAAATGCCCCAGCACCGCGTGCGGCCGGTACGGCTTCTCGACCGCCGCAATTTCCTCCGCGCTGAGCTGCAAGTCCACCGCGCCGATCAGGTCTTTCAACTGTTCGATCTTGGTGGTCCCGACAATCGGCGACGTGATGCCCGGCCCCTGCAGTACCCACGCCAGCGACACCTGCGCCGCCGAGACGCCGCGCTTCCTGGCCACTTCGGCGACAGCGTCCGCCACTTTGAAATCGTCCTCGCTGTAGTACATCTCCTTGGCAAAGCTGTCCACTTCCGAGCGCGCCGTCATACCGCCGTCCCGCTTCCGCGTCCCCGTCAGAAAGCCTCGCGCCAGCGGGCTCCAGGGAATCAGCGCCACTCCCTGATCCACGCACAGCGGAATCATCTCGCGCTCTTCCTCGCGGTAAACCAGGTTGTAATGATTCTGCATCGCGTCAAATCGATGCCAGCCGTGTTCCCTGGCCGTATACAGCGCCTTCGAGAATTGCCACGCCGCCATGCTGCTCGCCCCCAGATACCGAACCTTGCCCGCGCGCACCAGCGAATCGAGCGCATCCAGCGTCTCCTCAATCGGCGTGCCCGGATCCCATCGGTGAATCTGGTAGAGATCGATGAAATCCATCCCCAGCCGCCGCAGCGAGCCTTCGCAACCCTCGATGATGTGCTTCCTGCTAAGCCCGCGCTTATTCGGGCTGTGCCCCATCACCCCGTGAACTTTCGTCGCCACGATAATTTCGTCGCGCGAGGCCATTTCCCGCAGGTAGGCTCCCGTGATTTCTTCGCTCTGCCCGGCCGAGTAGACGTCCGCCGTGTCGAAAAAATTGATTCCCGCCTCGAGCGCGGTCTTAAAGTGCTCGCGCGCTCCTTGCTTATCCACATGCCAGCCTCTGGTGCCGAGCGCCCAATCCGGCAGCGGCCCGCCTCCGTAACTCATGCACCCCAGGCACAGCCGCGATACCGTAATTCCAGTCTTGCCGAGTTTCGTATATTGCATAGCGAACTACGTTAGTAACACTGAACCGCGCGCGTAAGCAAGCGCGCGCCGGCGGGCCGGTAAGCAGCGTCACGTTATATTGAAGTTCATGGCGAACGCGATTGAAGCGCGTCTGGCGCAGCTTGGCATCACACTGCCCCCGGCTCCGGCGCCGATTGGAACCTACGTGCCCTTTGTCCTTGCTGGCAATCTTTTGTTCCTCTCCGGCCAGGGGCCGCGCACCAGCGACGGCCAGTGGATGTGCGGCAGAGTCGGCGATCGCGTTTCCGTCAAAGAGGCTTATCACCATGCACGCCTCGCCGGTACCCGTTTGCTGGCAAGCGCGCAATCCGCCCTCGGCTCGCTTGACCGCGTGCAGCGCGTCGTCAAAGTGCTCGGCTTCGTCCAGGCGACTCCGGATTTCGGAGAGCACCCGTCGGTCATCAACGGCTGTTCCGATCTGTTTGTTGAAGTCTTCGGCGAAACCGGCCGCCACTCCCGCACTTCGCTCGGTGTCGCCAGCCTGCCTCACGGCATCACAGTCGAAATCGAAGCGGTGCTGGAGATCGGCTAATCCCATGGTCCTGCCCGATCTCTCCGCCCTCGAAGCCGCCGCCACGCTGGTTCATCAGTGGATCCCGCCCACGCCGCAGATCCGCTGGCCCCTGCTGTGCGCCCGCGCCGGCGCGGAAGTCTTCGTCAAACACGAGAACCATTCGCCTGTGGGCGCATTCAAACTGCGGGGCGGCATCGTCTACATGGATGCTCTCCGCCGAATGCAGCCCGAACTCCGCGGCGTCATCGCCGCCACTCGCGGCAATCACGGCCAAAGCATCGCCTTTGCCGCCGCCCGCGCCGGCCTCCGGGCCGTAATCGTGGTGCCGCACGGGAATAGCCGCGAAAAAAATGCCGCCATGTGTGCCCTCGGCGCCGAATTGATCGAACACGGCCGCGATTTTCAGGAAGCCTTCGAATTCGCTGCCGGCCTGGCCGAATCCGAGCACCTGCATTTCGTGCGTTCCTTCGACCCCGCCCTGGTAGCCGGCGTAGCCACCTATGCACTCGAATTGTTCCGCGCCGTGCCCGATCTGGACGCCGTCTACGTTCCCATCGGCATGGGCTCGGGAATCTGCGGAACCATTGCGGTCCGCGATGCGCTTGGTCTTAAAACGGAGGTGGTCGGCGTGGTGGCTGGCGGGGCGCCGGCCTATGCCCTCTCCTTCGCCGCCGGCCGTCCCGTCACCACGGAATCGGCCGATACGATCGCCGATGGCATGGCCTGCCGCGTGCCCGATCCCGATGCCCTCGACATCATTCGCCGGGGCGCGGCGCGCATGGTGACTGTTTCCGATGAGGAGATTTGCGCCGCCATGCTCCACTTCTTCACCGATACCCATAACCTGGCGGAGGGTGCCGGCGCTGCCGCTTTGGCTGCCCTCCTTCAGGAACGCGAGGCGATGAAGGGCCGCCGCATCGCGTTAATTCTCAGCGGCGGTAACGTTGACCTGCAGGTGTTTGCTCGCACATTGATCCAAATCGATGGCCCACAAGGGCTTTGACAGCGTTTGAAGGTTGCACATCAAGCTCCTGTTGCGCCTCGATGATAATGTCCCCTTTTGGCCTCGATAGAAATGTCCCCTTA
>CAZKQQ010000258.1:0-8651 GCA_964554945.1 uncultured Solibacteraceae bacterium
AGAACACACGGAGTGTGTCGGAACCGCTGGAGTAAACTCTAAGTTTACTACAAAACTTCCACGCAGCGGAAAGCAGGAGAAAATCGAGTGGCAACCATGAAGGCAGTGCGTTTTCACGAGTACGGGGGGCCGGAGGTTCTGAAATATGAAGACGCCCCGCGGCCGGAGCCGGCGGCGGGCGAAGTTCTGGTGAAGGTGCATGCGGCGGCCGTCAATCCGGTCGACTGGAAAGTCCGGGCCGGACACTTAAAGGGATTTCTCAATTATCAACTACCGCTGATTCCAGGATGGGATCTTTCCGGAGTGGTGGAAGCACCTGGTCCGGGTGTGACCGCGTGGAAGAAGGGCGATGCCGTCTATAGCCGTCCCGACATTTCGCGGGCCGGTTCGTACGCGCAATACATCGCGGTGAAAGCCACGGAACTGGCGCACAAACCGAAATCTCTGGATCACAACAAGGCTTCGTCCATACCGCTGGCGGCGCTGACGGCATGGCAGGCGCTATTCGACGCGGGCGGGCTGCAGGCCGGACAACGAGTGCTGATTCATGCCGCAGCCGGAGGGGTCGGCACGTTTGCGGTGCAACTGGCGCGGTGGAAGGGCGCTTCCGTGATCGGCACGGCTTCAGAGAAAAACCATGGGTTTCTGAAAGAGCTCGGGGCGAACGAGACCATTGATTACAGTAAGACGCGATTCGAGGATGTGGTTCACGATGTAGACTTGGTGCTGGACACGATGGCGGGCGAGACGCGCGACCGCTCGTGGAAGGTGATCAAGAAAGGCGGCATCCTGGTGACCATCCTGGGGCAACCGTCGGCAGAGGACGCGGCGAAACACGGGGTGCGGGCGGCCGGCGTATTCGTGCAGCCGAACCAGGCGGAACTGGAGCAGATTGGGGCGCTGGTCGATTCCGGCAAGGTACGGCCGATCATCGAAGCGGTGCTGCCGCTCAAAGATGCGAAGCGCGCGCATGAGATGAACCAGACGCTGCACACGCGGGGGAAAATCGTGTTGCAGGTGGCCTGACCGGGCGAAATGCAGAAGGTCGATGTCCCCGAATTCATCTGAGCCGTTCCAAATTCGCCCGGCGACTCCGGCGGACGCCGAAAGGATAATCAAGCACCGGCGCGCCATGTTCTTCGACATGGGTTACCGCGATGCGGCCTGGCTGGATGGGGTGGCCGCGTCGTTTCTGCCGTGGGTGCGGCAGAAGCTCGGGACCGGCGAATATCTGGGTTGGTTTGCGGTGACGGGGGATGGGGCTATCGCGGCCGGGGCGGGCCTATGGCTGTTGGATTGGTTTCCGAACCAGCTCGATCGGGGCTCGCTCCGCGGTTACATCCTGAATGTGTACACGGAGCCGGATTACCGGCGCCGGGGCTTGGCGCGGCGGTTGATGCAGATCACGCTGGATCACTGTCGCGAGCAGGAAATTGCGATTGCCACCCTGCATGCGAGCGACGAGGGGCGGCCGCTTTATGAAGCTCTGGGATTTAAGGCGACGAACGAGATGAGGATGGAGCTATAGCCGCGGCATCAGAAATGGGCTAAGTAGAAGGCGAGCTCGGCGTCGAGCGAGCGCTTGATGGTGCCGGACTTGCGGAAACCGTGCTGCTCGCCGGGAAACAAGATGTATTCGACGGGCGTTCCCTTGGCGCGGAGCGCCTCCACCATCAGCTCAGTCTGATTCGGCGGGACCACCTGGTCTTCGTCACCCTGAAAGAAGATGACCGGCACCGAAATCCGGGAGGCGTGATGGAGAGGCGAGCGCGCGCGGTACAGATCCTGGCGTTCCGGATAGGGGCCAATCAGAGAATCCAGATAGCGTGATTCGAATTTGTGTGTGTCCCGGGCGAGCACTTCCAGGTCGCTGATGCCGTAATAGCTGGCGCCGGCGCGGAAGTGATCGTGAAAGGCCAACGCGGCGAGCGCGATGTAGCCGCCGGCGCTGCCTCCGGAAATCGCGGAGCGCGCCGCGTCCACAAGGCCCTTTTCCGCCAGGAAGCGGGCGCCGTTCACGCAATCCTCTACATCCACGATCCCAAGGTTTCCTTCCAGGCGCCGGCGGTACTCGCGGCCGTAACCGGTGCTGCCACCGTAATTGACGTCGAGCACCGCGATGCCGCGGCTGGTCCAGTATTGGATGCGGAGATCGAGGGTGCTGGAAGCAGCCGCCGTCGGTCCGCCATGACACTTCACGAGGAGCGGCGGTTTGTCGCCCGCGGGCGCGGCGTAGTCAGGGTTGAATGCCGGATAGTAGAGGCCAAATGCGGTGCGGTTGCCTGCGGTGGGAAATTCGACCGGTTCGGGCCGCGTGAAATATTTTGCCAGTTGCGGGTCATCGGCAATCGCACTGGAGCTCTTCAGAACTTCGCTGGTCCCGGTAGCAAGATTCAGGCTCATCACGCCGGGTGGTTTTGCAGGCGAGCCGGCGCGAAAGACGACTCTGGCGCCATCTGCCCGAATCGAGTAGAAGTCCGTGTACGGTGAATCGATCGGGGTGAAGTTTCCCGAATCGAGATCAAGGGTGGCGAGGCGGTCCAGCCCTTGCGAACCATACGAGCAGATCAAGCGGCGCGCTCCCGCGAGAGCGTATGCCGACATGCCGAGGACCCACTGGGCGCGGCCGAACTCAGCCGTCATGGGAGCCAGAGCTTGGAGAGCGGACAGATCCAAGCCGCGGCGATAGAGATTCCACCAACCGCTGCGGTCGGAAGCGAAGAAGAGCGCCGAACTATCCGGCGCCCACTCGGGCTGGAATATTGATTCATCCGCACCGCCGGCGAGGATGAGGGGGGCCGCGCCTGGTTTTTCGAGCGAGGTCACATAAAGAGTGGTGCCCTCCCAGGGCATGCGGGGATGGTCCCAGGCAAGCCAGGCCAACCAACGGCCATCGGGCGACAGCCGCGGCGAGGAAAAGAAGTCGTGACCGGCGGCGAGCACCTGGCCGGCATCGGGAGCGGCGCCGGTGGCGTCGATGCTTACGATGGCGTTCACTGGCTCGTGTCCCGGCTGCGTATGGTCTTCGCGAACGCCGATCCAGCGGCTGCGTCGCGCGTCGAGAAGGCCATCGCCGTATCGCCAGGCGCCCTCGGGTGTAAGAGGCATGGGTCGGGTGGCGCCGCGGTCCAGGCGATAGAGGCGGTGGTCGGCATCGTTCGAAAAATAGAGAGCGCCTTCCGCGACGAACCAGGCGCCCCCTCCGTACTCGTGAATGCGGGTGCGCACGTTGAACGGCGGAGGGGTGACGTCTTCCGCCGGCCGGTTCGGAGTCTTGCGCACCACTACATTGCGGCCGGCCTCCTGCGGACGCATTTCGATCCAGTAGATATCGTCGCCATCCATTCGGACTTCGGAAAGGCCGATGGATTGGGAGACGATCAAGTCGGAGGTGATGGGGGATTGCCAGGAGCCGTACGGAGCGGTGCGCATTACTCCGCAGTGTGACACGGTAGTGGGTGGGGCAGCCAATCCCGGCCGCAGCCGGCCCCCAAGGCATCTGAGGGCTGCCCCACGAACTGTTACGCTGGTACACAGAATGAGGCGCAGAACCTTTTTTCAGTCCGCGGCGGCGCTTCCGCTGGCGGGAACCATCAAGGGCGCGGCCGCTCCATCGCTCGAAACCCGGATCGTCCGGCTCAACCTGCAGCACACCTGGACCACTACTATGTCGTCCAGCGAATATCGCGACACGCTGCACGTGGCGTATACGCGAGATGGCCTCACGGGACACGGCGAAGGGGCGCCGATCGTCCGCTATAAAGAAGACGCGAAATCGGCGCAGAAGGCCGTGGAGTCGGTGCGCGCCTTGCTGCTCTCGGCCGATCCCCTGCAGTTCGCGAAGACTATGAGCCAGGTCTTCAGCCGCGTACAGGGAGAATGGGCGGCCAAAGCCGCCATGGATATCGCTCTCATGGATTGGGTGGGACAGAAACTCGGCATCCCGCTTTATTCCTACTTCGGACTGGATCCGAAGGATACGCCGCTCACCACGTTTTCCATTGGCATCGACACTCCGGAGATTACCAAGCAAAAGACGCGCGAGGCGGAGGCGTACCCCATTCTGAAAGTGAAAGTCGGGCTCGCGACCGATGAGC
Organism: uncultured Solibacteraceae bacterium; assembly: GCA_964554945.1. Taxonomy (GTDB): domain Bacteria; phylum Acidobacteriota; class Terriglobia; order Bryobacterales; family Bryobacteraceae; genus PSRJ01. The sequence goes on from CAZKQQ010000258.1 coordinate 4,098, forward strand.
CGACGATCGAAGCGGTGCGCAGCGTTACGAAGAAGCCGCTGCGCGTGGACGCCAACGAGGGCTGGAAAGATCGCGAAGAAGCGGTCCGCAAAATCAACTGGCTCGAAAAGCAGGGCGTGGAGTTCATCGAGCAGCCGCTGGCGGCCGACCGCATCGAGGATACCAAGTGGATTCGCAGCCGTGTGCATATTCCGGTCATCGCGGACGAAGCCTGCCAGCATGCGTCGGATATTCCGAAGCTGCGCGACGCCTACGACGGCGTCAACGTGAAACTGGATAAGAGCGGCGGGCTGCTGGAGGCGTACCGCATGATCGAAATCGCGAAATCGCTGGGCATGAAGACGATGCTCGGGTGCATGATCTCGAGCTCGGTTACCGTGACGGCGGCGGCGCATCTTTCTCCGCTCGTGGATTACGCCGACCTGGATGGCAATTTGTTGATCGCCAACGATCCATTCCATGGCGTGCGCGTGGAGAAGGGAAAACTGATTCTCCCGAACCGGCCGGGCCTTGGGCTGACGCGTGCGAAGTAGCCGGCGATGGCCGCCCATCGGGTGATCATTCTCGGCGGCGGGTTCGGCGGCTTGTACGCAGCGCGCGCGCTGCACAGAGCACCGGTTGAGGTCACTCTCTTCGACCGCCGCAACTTCCATCTTTTTCAACCACTGCTGTACCAGGTGGCCACCGGGTCGCTTTCGCCGGGCGATATCTGCGCGCCGCTCCGCGCCATTCTCAGCAGACAGAAAAATACCCGCGTGCTGCTTGGCGAGGTGTCGGACATTGATCCGGGCGCGCGAAAGGTGACCCTGAGCGATGGGGATGCCTATGAATACGATTCATTGATCGTGGCGACCGGATCGCAGAGTTATTATTTCGGTCATGATGAGTGGTGCGAGTGGGCGCCGAGTTTGAAGAGCGTCGAAGAGGCGACGGCGATCCGCCGGAAGATCCTTTACGCCTTCGAAGCGGCCGAGCGGGAAACCGATCCAGAGCGCCGGCGCGCCTGGCTCACGTTTGTGATCGTAGGCGGCGGGGCGACGGGGGTGGAACTGGCGGGAGCGCTGGGCGAGATCGCGCGCGAGACGCTCAAGCACGATTTCCGATCGATCGATCCCAAGCACGCGCAGATTCTCATCCTGGACGGCGCGCCGCGGCTGCTGATGGCGTTTCCCGAAGACCTGGCCGCCGAGGCGGAGAAATCTCTGTTGCGGCTAGGGGCTCGCGTGCGGGCGGGAACCATGGTGACGGACGTCGATGGCGACGGAGTGTCGTACCGCCAATCGGATGGGACCGTCGAGCAGCTGGCAACGAAGACCGTGTTGTGGGCGGGCGGCGTGCATGTCGACGGGTTCGGGAAGAAACTCGCGGAGCGAACCGGTGTGCAGCGGGACCGCGGCGGACGGCTTCCCGTTAATGCCGATCTGACGCTGCCGGGTTTCCCAGAAGTTTTCGTGGTGGGGGATCTGGCGGGGAGCCGGGGACGGGACGGAAAGCCGCTGCCCGGTGTTGCGCAAGTGGCGATGCAGGGCGGCTCTTACGCGGCGCGGTCGATCGTGGCGCGGGTCAAGGGCCACGGCAGTCTGCCGCCCTTCCGGTATTTCGATAAGGGCGATCTGGCGGTGATCGGGCGGGCGGCGGCGGTGGCCCGCATTTTCGGAATGCATCTGCATGGGCCCATCGCATGGCTGGTCTGGTTGTTTGTACATATCATGTACCTGGTGCAGTTCCAGAACCGCATTGTGGTCTTTATTCAATGGGGATTTCTGTATTTGACGTTCAGCCGCGGCGCGCGGCTAATCACAGGGAAAGATGTGGGTGACTGCGCCGACAAGGCTTCCTGAGCCGGGTTTTGCGGGAAGAGCAGACGCAGGCCGAAAAAACGATGGCCTGCACCGCTGCTTGGACACACCTTCCGGCGAGCAATGGCGGGCGCAACTTTAATCAATCGGACCGGGTTTTAGATACGGAGAGGCTATTCAATGTGGCGCCGGGCCCTTGTCGCGCTGGTATGTTGGAGCGTTTTTTCGGGAGCGCCTGCTTCCGGGAAGAAAGCAGCGGCGGTCTCCTTCCAAAAGGAGATTCCCAAAGATCAGCGGATTGATCAGGCCTTGAACCGGCTCACGTTCGGGCCACAGCCCGGTGACGCGGAACGCGTGCGCTCCTTCGGACTGAAGAAGTGGATCGACCTGCAATTGCATCCCAACCGCATCGCGGAGAATCCGGTATTGCAAGAGAAGCTGAAGCACCTGGAATCTCTCTCGATGAGCAGCCGGGAAATGGCGCAGAACTATCCGGCGCCACAGAGGGTGGCACGCGATCTGGGCGAAGGAAAGTTGTTGCGAGCGATTTATGGCAACCGGCAACTGGAAGAAGTGCTGACGGATTTCTGGTTCAACCACTTCAACGTGTATCTGGACAAAGGCGCGGATCGCTACCTGGTGACGTCTTACGAGCGCGACGTCATCCGCCCGCGGGTGCTGGGGAAGTTTCGCGATCTGCTCGAAGCGACCGCGAAGAGCCCGGCGATGTTGTTTTATCTCGATAACTGGCAATCGGTGGGAGATACGGCGGGGCGGGGCAGGCCGGTCCGCCGCGGCCTGAATGAAAACTACGGGCGCGAGCTGTTGGAACTGCATACTCTGGGAGTGGATGGCGGCTACACGCAGAAAGATGTCACGGAAGTGGCGCGCTGCTTTACCGGCTGGACGATCAAGCAGCCACGATTGGGCGGGGAGTTCGTATTTAATGGCCAAGCGCACGATCGCGGCGAGAAGACCGTGCTAGGCATGAAGATTCGCGCGGGCGGCGGAATCGAGGACGGCGAAGAAGTGCTGGAGATCGTATCGCGGAACCCAGCCACCGCGCACTTCATTTCGCGGAAGCTGGCAATGCGGTTTGTGGCGGATGAGCCGCCAGCTTCGCTGGTGGAGCGGATGGCACAGACATTTCTGAAGACCGATGGAGATCTGCGCGCGGTTATGAAAACGATGCTCGATGCGAAGGAATTCTGGTCAGTGGGGGCGTACCGGACGAAGATGAAATCGCCGCTGGAGCTGGTGGCGAGCGCGGTACGGGCGGTCCACGGCGGTGTGGATTTTGCGTTGGCCCTGAACAATCAGGTGACGCAGTTGGGTGAGCCGCTCTATCGCAAGCAGGAGCCGACGGGATACTCGAATTCGGGGGAAGAGTGGATGAATAGCGGGGAACTGCTGGCGCGCCTGAATTTCGCGCTGAACCTGGCGAACAATCGGGTGCCGGGAGTGAAAGTGCAGGGCGACGCCGCGGTGGGGATTACGCTCGGATCGCCGGAGTTTCAGAGGCATTGAAGCAATATGAGCACACGCCGCGTTTTTCTTCGCAATTCGGCTTTGGCGATGGTAGGGACCGGCAGCGCTCCGTTGTGGCTGCAGCGTACGTTATATGCGCTGCCGGGGCCGCGCAAGAAGATTCTGGTAGCGATTTTTCAGCGCGGGGCCGCCGATGGGCTGAATATCGTGGTGCCGCACGGCGAGAAGGCGTATTACGATCTGCGGCCGACGATCGCGATTGCGCGTCCAGGCGCGGGCGAACAGGCGGCGCTTGATTTGGACGGGTTTTTCGGACTGCATCCTGCGCTGGCGCCGCTGGCGCCCTTGTTCGCGCAGCGGCACCTGGCGATTGTGGACGCGGTGGGATCTCCCGATCCGACGCGTTCGCATTTCGACGCGCAGGATTATATGGAGTCCGGAACGCCAGGGCGGAAAGCGACGGCGGATGGCTGGATGAACCGGGCGCTGGGTAAGGCTGAGCATGCATCACCGCTGCGGGCTGTATCGCTCGCGCCGGTGCTGCCGCGGGCGATGCGCGGCGCACGGCCCGCGCTCGCGTTGCAACGAGCCGAAGACTTTCAGATAAGCGATGCGCAATCGGCAAAGAAGTTCGAGCAGATGTATCAGTCGGCGCAGGATTCTGCGCTCCAGGCAACCGGCCGCGAGGCATTTGAAGCCATGGCGATGCTCGAGAGCGTCCAGAAACAGAGTTACCAGCCGGCTGGGGGCGCGGATTATCCGCGGGGCCGTTTCGGAGACAGCCTGCGGCAGATTGCGCAATTGATCAAAGCCGATGTGGGGATCGAACTGGCATTCGCGGATGTGGGCGGCTGGGACCATCACGTCAATGAGTCCGCCCAGATGGCGAACCGGTTGCGCGAATACGGACAGGCATTGCGGGCATTCTGGCAGGACCTGGGCGATCGGATGGACGATGTCGTGTTGGTGACCATGTCGGAGTTTGGGCGAACCGCGCACGAGAACGGCAATCGCGGGACCGACCACGGACACGCGAACGCGATGTTCATACTGGGCGGGGCGGTGCAGGGAGGGAAAGTTTACGGGCGCTGGCCCGGCCTCGCAAGAGAGCAACTGTATGAGAGCCGGGACCTGGCGCTCACCAGCGATTTCCGGGACGTGTTGGGAGAGCTGGTGGTGCGGCACTTGGGCAATGCTGAGATCGACGCGGTCTTCCCGGGACACACGCCAAAATTTCTGGGATTGGTATGAAACCGTACAGCGGAAT
>CAZKQQ010000259.1:0-2535 GCA_964554945.1 uncultured Solibacteraceae bacterium
GGTAACCGATCCAGCCGGGGCTTCGATCCCCAATGTTTCGGTCACCGCGGTCAACGAAGGTAGCGGCCAGGAGAGAACGGCGCTGACCGGTTCCGACGGGAGTTATACACTGACCTTATTGCCCCCGGGAACGTATCGTGTGCGGTTCTCGGCGACCGGCTTCAAAACGGCCGAGGTGCGGCCGGTCAACATTGTGGTCACGGAAAAGCCGGCCCTCAACCGAGCCATGGAAATAGGCACGCAGTCGGAACAGGTTACTGTGGAGGCAATCGAGGAAACTGTGCAGAGCACAAATGCCACCCTGGGGACCGTGATCAACACGCGCACTGTGGTCGACCTGCCCCTCAACACCCGTAACTACACCAACCTGCTGGCCCTATCGGCCGGCGTGAACGCCACCGTGAACAACGCGACCGCCTTGGGTAAGGGATCCCAGGACTTCGCCGTCAACGGGGCCAGTGTTAGCCAGAACAACTTCGCCATGGATGGCGTCTCCATTCAGAACTTCGGCGGACAGGGCTCGACCCACGAAGGTGGCTCCTACACATCATTTGGCATTCCCAGCCCCGATGCGCTGCAGGAATTCAAGATTCAGACTTCGCAGTACGATGCGGGATACGGACGGAATCCCGGCGCCAATGTGAACGTCGTCACCAAGTCCGGAACGAATCAATTCCACGGCACGGCTTTCGAGTTCTTCCGTAACACAGACCTGAATGCCAACGATTTCTTTCTCAATCGCGTCGGGCAGGCGCGCCCGGTCATCAATCAGAATCAGTTCGGCGGCGTGCTCGGCGGACCCGTGAAGAAAGACAAACTGTTCTTCTTCTTTTCGTATCAAGGGACGCGTCAGATTAACGGTGCGTCCGTGTCGACTTACCAGCCCGGCGTGATCCTGCCGCCGATTCCAGCGGGTGACCGGTCGGCGCCCGGGTTTCCGGCCGCTCTCGGCGCTGCGTTTTGCCCGGGCAATCATCCGGGAGACCGCAGATTTCTGACTGGGATTACTTCGAACCTGGGCGGGATACAGGTGGCCTGCGACGGGTCGAATATCAATCCGGTCGCACTACGGATGCTGCAGGCCAAGCTGCCCAACGGCAATTATCTGATGCCCGGATCCACCAATGGCGGATTTCAGAACTCGCCGCTTACCGTACCAGGCACCTATCACGAGAATCAGTACATCGGCAACGGCGATTACGTGCTCAACGCGAAGAATACGTTTTCCGGACGCTTTTTCGCGTCCAGCGACCCGCAGACGCTTGCGTTCCTTCCTCTCTGCAGTGGTAGTTGTGTCGACGGCTCGCGCGCGTTTGCGCAGTTCAACAATCTCTACGGCACCGCCAAGCTGACCTCGCTCGTTTCGAACAGCGTCGTCAACGAGGCGGCTGTCTCGTTCCAGCGCAACGTCACCAATGACGAGCCGCGCTATACGCTGAGCAATCCGCAGTTCGGCATCACGCCGGCCACGGCCGGCATCAATCAGCTCTCGCCGATGAACATCGGGGGCATTTACCAGGTGGGCGGCAGCATCTTCGATCAACAACAGTTATGGGTCAATACCTTTCTGTACAATGACCAGGTTTCGTGGACGAAGAACAAACACAACATCCGTTTCGGCGGCGAGTATTCGCGCGTCCAATGGAATTGGATTTTTCCCAGCATCGCCAAGGGTGAGATGATCATCCCGTCGTTCTCCGATTTCCTGCTCGGCCGTGCCGCCTGTGCTCCGGGAACTTTCCCGGTAACCTGCAACGGCGGCAATCCCGGCAACACGAGCGGGGCTCCAATCAGCAACATCATCGCCGAAATCCTGGGCAATCACCTGGCTTCGCCCAACGGCACCGTGAATGGATTGCGGGTTAACAACGCAGCGGCATTTATCCAGGATGACTATAAGATTTCCGGCCGTTTCACCCTGAACCTGGGGCTGCGCTGGGAATACGATGGCATGATGTACGACAAGTACGGAAATGACACGAATATCTGGATCAGCCAGCTGCAGACCGCGGTTCCCGGTTCCTCGCCCGCCACGGGCACGCCCGCGGGTTTTGTTGTGCCGGCCAATTTCACCGGCACGGTTCCGGCGGGAGTGCTGAAAAGCAATCACAACATTCCCACGCGCAACGATCCGCCGCGCGACAATTTCGCGCCCCGGCTCGGCTTTGCGTGGCAGCCACTCGATACCTCGCGTTTCGTGATTCGTGGCGGAGCCGGGTTCTTCTACGATCGCATCCCGGGCGCCAGCATCATCCAGTCGGTGCAGTTGCAGCCGCCCTACGCCGCTGACGCCAGCGGCGGCATAAACGCCAGCCTCGCCCAACCGTTTAATACGCTTACTGCCGGAGCGTTTCCAGTGCGCTGGGCGAACTTCGCGAACGGAAGTAGTTCCAACCTCAACGAAGTGATCATGGGCGAAAACTTCCTCACTCCACTCGTTTACTCTTGGAACCTGAATGCTCAATATGAGTTCGTCAAAGAGTGGGTGCTGGAAGTGGGCTAGTACTATTTCAAGGGCGGCGTGGTGGGGTCCCG
>CAZKQQ010000259.1:2545-8588 GCA_964554945.1 uncultured Solibacteraceae bacterium
GGGCTATGTCGGTTCGCGCGGCATTCATCAGATGACGACGGGCTGGGACTTTAACGCGCCCTCCCTGGCTAGCGCGCAGAATCCAGTAAACGGCGTGACCGACAACACAACTTCCAATTACCTGGTTCGCGTGCCATATCTCGGTCTATCTCCCAGCTCTACGGTCGAAACCACCAATGGGGATTTCAAGTACAACAGCCTGCAAGCCACGGTGCGCAAGCGGTTCTCGAAGAGTTTTACTCTTCAGGCAGCGTACACGTGGAGCCGCGCATTCACCACGAACAATTTGGCAAGCGGCGATCCCCACAGCTTTCGTCAGCAATACGGTCTCAACCCGCAGTACCATCCGCATCGTCTGACGGTCAATTACAGTTGGGATCTGCCGTTCGGTCAAAGGAAGGGCGTTGCCGGTGCGCTGATCAACGGCTGGAACCTTTCGGGAGTAACCACCGTCCAGGACGGAACGCCGCTTACGATCAACGACGGCAGCGGAGCGACCATTTACGGACTGCAGAATTCCCGCGCGCAGATGTGCCCGGGCATGACGTATGCGAACATCGCCACGGCAGGTGATCTGACGTCGCGGCTCGGCGGCATCAGCGGCGGTTCGGGTTATCTCAACCGGAATGCCTTTTGCGCGCCGCCGGCCGTCGGCAATGGTACCGGATACGGCAACAGCGGCATCGGCGTGCTGCTGGGGCCCGGGCAGTTCGATTGGGATGTCTCGGCGGCCAAGACCACGCGGGTGGGCGGCATCCATGAAAACGCCACGCTCCAATTCCGCGCCGAGTTTTTCAATTTCTTCAACCACCCGCAGTTCAATAATCCGTCCCTCGACGTCAATACGCCCTCCAGCTTCGGACAAATCACCGGGATGTCAGTCAATCCGCGCCTAATCCAATTTGCGCTGAAATATTCCTTCTAACTATGCACGGGATTCTCACACGCGCTCTGCTTCGCCTGATCCGTCTGGGTGTGGCCATGTTTGTTGCTGCCGGATTGATTGTTCCGGCCGTGGCCCAGGTCGACCTCTCGGGCGAATGGGGACAGAAGATGCACGAGGACGCTCCCGAGCGGGGAGGAGGCCCCGAGATCGGCGACTATACCGGCCTGCCGGTCAACGATCGCGCGCGCATGCAAGCGGATGCCTGGGACGCCGACAAGTGGACCCTGCTCGAACATCAATGCGAACCGCACCCCGCCGATTATGCCGTGCGCGGCCCCGGCAGCATGCGCATCTGGGCGGATATGGATCCGCTCACGAAAGACATCACAGCGTGGCACAGCATGATTATGTGGATGAACCCCGAGCGCACGATTTACATGGACGGCCGGCCGCACCCGTCCGAATTCGCGCCCCATACCTGGGGCGGGTTTTCCACGGGCGAGTGGGTGGGAGACATGCTCAAAGTGACCAGCACCCACCTCAAAGAAGGCTGGCTCCGCCGCAATGGACTTCCGCGCAGCGAAAAAGCGCAGATGACCGAGTACTTCATCCGGCATGGCGACGACTTGACTGTCGTGACGATCGTCAAAGATCCGATCTTTCTCACTGAGCCGCTGATCCGCACGTCGAACTGGATTCTGAATCCGGGCTACGCGCCGACTCCGCAGTATTGCGTGCCGAGCCGCGAGGTCGATCACCCTGTCGGCTGGGTCCCGCATCATCTTCCCGGCACCAATCCCTGGCTCTACGACTACGCGCGCAAGAACGGCTTTCCTGAGCCTGCGATTCGAGGCGGCGCCGAGACCATGTATCCGGAATATCAGCTGAAGCTCGACACCATGCCACTTCCTGCCAAGCCCGCGGGGGCCGGCAAATGAGGCTGGCCTGGGCTTGGTGTCTCGCAGCTGCCGCTGCAACTTGTGCGTTATCACAGAATCCGTCGGCGCGCCCGAAGCTCCAGGTAGTCCACGTCAAAGCCAATGTGTACCTGATTACAGGCGCGGGAGGCAATATCACGGTGCAAACCGGCGACCAGGCCGTGGTCCTCGTTGATTCCGGCATTGCGCAATTCAGCGATGACGTGCGGGAAGCAATCCGCACGATCTCGATGAAACCCGTCGGCTACATCATCAATACCACTGTCGATCGCGATCATACCGGCGGCAACGAAGCGCTCGCCAAGGACGGCTTCTTCATGCTGACGTCGGCCAACCAGCAGCGGCAAACGGCATCGATTGTCGGTCACGTGAATCTGCTCAATCGTTTGAATGCCGCGGTCGATAAAACGTTTGCGGCGACGGCGGCGAACTGGCCGACCGACACTTACGACGGCCCGGATTGGAAGCTGTACGCGAACGACGAGCCGTTGCTGCTCGAACACCCGGCCGCGGCGCATACCGATAGTGACACGATTGTGTTCTTTCGCCGTTCGGACGTGATCAGCGCCGGCGACCTGTTCGATATGACCCGATACCCGGTGATCGATCGCAAGCACGGGGGTAGCCTGGAAGGCATTCTCAAGACGTTGAACCACATCTCGCTGGACCTGGCCGTCCCCAAAGAAAACGAAGAAGGCGGCACCTATATCATTCCCGGCCACGGGAGAATTTGCGACCGCTACGACATCGCCATCTACCGCGATATGCTGACCATCATTCGCGATCGGATTCAGGACATGGTGAAGCGGGGTATGTCGCTGGAACAGGTCAAAGCCGCGCGCCCCACCTTCGACTATGACGGCGAATTCGGATCGGAAACGGGGCCGTGGACTACCGCGATGTTCATCGAAGCTGCCTACAACGAACTGAGCGCGAAGAAGAAATGAGGAGATCAGCGGGTACAGCGTCGTTGCTGTTTTGCGCGGCCGGCTTGCTCTTCGGCCAGGGACGCGGACCTGCGCCGCCTCCGTCAGGCCGTGCCGGCGCCGTAATTGATTTGACGGGCTACTGGGTTTCGATTGTCGATGAAGACTGGCGCTGGCGAATGGTCACACCGCCCAAGGGCGATTTCGCGAGCGTGCCTCTGAACGCCGAGAGCCGGCGCATCGGGAATCTGTGGGATCCGGATAAAGACGAGGCCGACGGCAATCAATGCAAGGCTTATGGGGCTGCCGGGCTGATGCGGTTGCCCACTCGTTTGCATATTACGTGGGCGGATGAGATGGCGCTGCTGGTAGAAAGCGATGCGGGCCGGCAGCGGCGGTTGTTCCATTTCGGCGCCTTCACGCCGCCGGGCGGTGCGCCGCAGTGGCAGGGAGATTCGGCGGCCTCCTGGGCCCGCCAGGTGCAGAGCCGCGGATTTGCTCCGCCCTTTGGTGGGCCGGCGCCCGGAAAGGGAGGGGCGCTGAAGGTCGTGACGACGCACATGCGACCGGGCTATCTTCGCAAAAACGGAGTGCCGTACGGCGCAAATGCGGCTCTGACCGAATACTTTGACCGGGTTGAATTCGAGGGCGAGAGTTATCTGATCCTGACAAGCGTCGTGGACGATCCGGAATATCTCAGCGATACATTCATTACCAGCGAGCAATTCAAGCTGGAACACGACAGCTCCAAATGGAACCCGCAACCGTGTAAAGCAAAGTAATCCAGCGCCAGAAAACCAAGGAAGGCAGGTTATGCGATTTTCGATTTCCGATTGGATTGGGTTTGCACTGCTAGCGCTGCTGTTCCCGCTCGGGCAGCGCCCGGCTGTTGCGCAAGGCAGGAGTGCGGCGGGCGGCGGTTCGGCCCGAGCGGTGGTTGCGCACGCCGCCCAAGCGCTCGGCGGCGCGGCGCGAGTGCAGTCGGTCCGCAATATTACTCTCGCCGGCTACGGGCAGTACGCCTACATGTTTGGTGGAGGCCGCATCACCGGTTCTCCCGACGCCCCCGAAAAATATATCGCTGCCAATGATCTGCGCCGCGTCTACGATCTGGAGCACGACCGCTTTCAGCAGCTCGAGCGCCGCAATATGCTGTTTCCCTTCCTGGCCGCGTTCGGACATAGCTTCGCGCTCAACAATTTGATTCTCGATGGCGATATCGCCTACGACATCAACGGCGACCGCGCCGCGCGCGTTCCTCGCTGGAGCGATACGCCGTTGCAGACCGACGGCGTTCACATGCGGCGGATGTTGATGCTCAATAATCCGGTCGTGCTGGTGCGGATCCTCCTGGACTCCGCCACTGAACTTTCCGCGCCGCGCCAGGAAAACGGCCGCACCGTGATTGATGTCAAGCTGAAAGCGGGCGACAAGTTCACGGTTGCATTCTCTGCCAATCACCTGCCGGCTTGGGTGCGATGGTCTCATTCCCACACCGATTTAGGCGAAGTCACTTACACTACCAGCTTCACCGGTTATGGCGCGTACAGCGGGCTCTTGCTCCCGCTCGGCTACGATACGCGGCTCGACTGGCGAAACATCGACTTTTTCAAACTCTACGTCGACAACTACGACGTCGATTCCAAAATTGCCGACCTGGCGGCGCCCACCGATGTTCGCAATGCGCCGGAACCTCCGTCCTATCCGGTTGCTCAGGTCACGTCCGTGCCGGTGGCCAAGGGTATCTGGAGAATCGACCAGGGCGGCACGACCGTCATCGAATTCAAGGACCATATTACGTTGTTCGAACTGGATGCCAACTGGCATCAGGCCAAAGCCGTCATCGCGTATGCTCGCACGCTCGCGCCAGGAAAGCCCGTCACGCAGCTGATCGTCTCGCACAACCACTTCGATCACGCCGCCGGTTTGCGGCAGGCCGTCGCGGAAGGCCTAACCATCATCTCCCGGCGCGGGAGTGAAGGTGTTTTTCGCGAGATGGCGACGCATCCGGCCCCCGATTTTCCCGATGATCTGGCTACCTCGCCGAAACCCTTCAAGTTCAACCCCGTCGATGAGCGGTTGCGGCTCTCCGATGAAACCATGACGCTCGATGTGCTTTGGGCCCGCAACAATATTCATATGGCGGACTGCGTATTTGCCTATGCGCCGGCGCAGAAGGTCATTATGGAAGGCGATATCGCCACGGCGGCCTTCGATTATCAATTCTGGCCGGACAACTTCCACGACCTGATCGACTACTACAAGCTCGACGTGCAGAAGGATTCGCCCGTCCATTCGATCTCGCGGGAACATCCGAACGTCCTGACGATCGAGCAGGTCGATGAACTAATCAAAGGGGGAACCCAGCGCGCGAGAGAGCGATGCGCGGCCGAACTGGCCAAAGGCAACTATTTCGCGGGCTGCCCCGTCTGGAGCAAGCGCTACTAGGCCGTATTCCGGTCGGTATTAGTCAAAGAGCTTGAAACGTTTCCTCCGATAAAAGCGTGTTGCTGAGGGCAGCACTTATGGCACAACATTTTGGGGAATGATGTGGGCCGATATCGGTAGGCGAGCCACCCGCCAATATTCTTCTCTACTCGTCCAGAGCCGCCCTGACAAGATTGGTGATCTCGACCAAGTCTCCATCGATCGCAAATTGCACGACGCGCTCGAATCCGAATGGACCGGTGATCAAAACTCGGACACCGCTCCGGAACGGATCAGTAGTGATCCACGGCTCGTAGGAATCCCGCATGTGTTTCCCACCTGCCGCAACGGCGGCTTCGATCCGCTAGCGGGGTCGCAGGGATTCCTTTGGTGTCGAAGACGGTCAAGAGTACTTTGAGCCATGATTGTAGCTGGCTGCGCCTCACGCTGAAACCATTCACAACGAACTGATGCGCCGCGGGCACATGGCGCGCCTAGAAAAGGGCCGCGGCTATTTCTACTTCCACCTGGGCGAAGCGGCGGCTTGGCTGGAGGGTACGGTTAAAGTCGCGCCATTGAGTAGTTTCACGCTCAAGCTGTTGCTGGATGAATATCAACGGCTCGAGAAGCTGAACCAGGAACTTTTGCGGCTAAGCGCGAGGCGCACAAAGAATGCACAGGGATAGCCTGGCATAACCAAATTCGACCCTATGCCGCTAGCGCGACTTCACGCGCCGTTCGATCATCCGGACTGGATCTTCGAACTAAAATACGACGGATGGCGGGCGCTAGCGTAACTGGACGGCGGGAGATGCCGACTGGTATCCCGGAATGGGAATGCGTTCAAGCGATTCCCGGAGTTGTGC
>CAZKQQ010000260.1:0-8534 GCA_964554945.1 uncultured Solibacteraceae bacterium
CGTTAAGCCCGCCGAGACCGCGAAGCTTTCCGTCAGCCTACCTATCCCATGAGATTTTCTACCTTGCTTCGTTTTCAATCACCGCTGGCGGGGTCGCGGGGGGAGAGCTCCATTCGCCCGTTCAGGCCTTGACGCGCTTGGGTTCCTTGCGCTTCGACTCGGGACGCTTGGAGAAGGATCGATAGGAGAGATCCAGCAACTCCACCACGTGATAGACGCGCTGGCCGGATCCGTGCAGCCGCACGCCCGCCTCCAACTGCAGCATGCAACCGGGATTGGCGGTGGCGATGAACGCCGCGCCGGTCGAGTTGACGCACTCCATTTTACGGCTCAGAATCTGCATGGACATCGCGTTATGGACGACGTTGTAGATGCCGGCGCTGCCACAGCATAGATCGGAGAACGGCAATTCGCGGAACTGCAGTTCGGGAATGCGGGCCAGCAAGTGGCGCGGCGCCGTGCGGATCTTTTGCCCGTGCGCCAGATGGCACGAATCCTGGTAAGTAACCGTCGCGGGGATTGGCCCCAGGTCCGGGCTCAACTCGATCGAGGCCAGAAACTCGGTGACGTCGCGCATCCGAGTTGTGAAAGCCCGCGCCTTGAGAAAATATGCCGGGTCGTCGTGGAGAAGCTCGGCATATTCCTTAAGCGTCGAACCGCAGCCGGCGGCATTGGTAATGATGGCGTCGTAATCGCCGTCAACCACCGCGTCGATGTTGCGCCGGGCCAGCCGCCGGGCGTCATTGCGCAGGCCGGCGTGTACATGCAGCGCGCCGCAGCAGCCCTGTTGATCGGGAACCACCACTTCGCAGCCATTGTTCTGCAGGACGCGTACGGTGGCCTCATTCAGGCGGGCGAACGAAATATTGGCGATGCAGCCGGAAAGAAACGCCACACGGTAGCGGCGCGCGCCGCGCGCCGGAAAAGTGCGGCCGATCTGGCTGAAAAAAAACGGCGGCTCGGCGCTCGGGGCCAGCCGCTCGAGGTTGCCCAGGGCACCGAGCAGCTTCAGAAATCCAAGGCCACGCACCAGCGCCTTCACTCCGAATGACTCGTACAAATACAGCAGGGAGCCGGCAATCATTAAGGCGGGGCGCGACGGCAGCAGGTGCCGAAAAACCAAACCGCGGATCATCCGGGAGAAAATGCCGCGCCGAGCGCGCGTTTCGATGTCGGCACGCGCGGCTTCCACCAGCCGGCCATACTGAACTCCGGAAGGGCACGCGGTTTCGCACCCCCGGCAGGCGAGACACAAATCGATGTGCGCCTGATACGACGGCGTAATCGGCGCGCCATTGGACACCTGCACCATCTGATAGATGCGGCCGCGCGGAGAATCCATCTCCAGCCCCAGTTCCCGATAGGTGGGGCAGGCGTTCAGGCACAGACCACAGTGGACACAGCGGTCGAGATCGACCTGCTCGGGACCATATGCGGATTGCTCAGATGAGACGGTAGAGGCGGCCACGGTTCAAAAGGTTCGACGGGTCAAACAAGTTCTTGATGCGCTTCATTACTTCCAGATCGCCGCCGGGTGCCGGCCAGAGGTTCAGCGCGGCTTTTTTTTCTTCGGGAGCGAATTCGATTACGGCTTTCCATCCCTTGGCGACAGCTTCAGAAGTCCAGGCAGCGGCGGCTTCAGCATGTTCGAAGTAGCCGTAACAGATCCCGGATCCGGCGCGGGCGAGAGCGGGTCCTGAAAAGCACCCGATCACCGGCTCCAATCCTTTCAGGGTACACGACACGCGTACCAACGCGCCATCGGGATGGCGCTCGAGGTGCCTTGGGGTGAGGTTCTCGATGTGACGCCACAGAGTTTCCTGGCGATAGTCGTCGAGGACAACGCCGGTAGCCACCTCAGCCAGTTCGCGCTCGTAACGATCGAGAGCTGCGGAACTGCCGCCGACGCGGAGGGCGAGCGTCCAGCCGCGGCTTCCCAAAGCGCCAGCCGCCGCGGGATTGAGCAGGTCGATTGCCGACGGGCTGAGAACGCCGCCCAGAATACGGTTACGAGCCGCCAATGCGGCTGTCAGCGTGTCCAAAACCAGCAGAAAACTGCGCTCCCGCTCGGGGCTTGGAATTAGCTTGAAATTTACCACGGCCAACGCAGCCAAGGTCCCGAAAGAGCCGATCATGAGCTTGGCCATATCCAGGCCGGCAACATTTTTCACCACCATGCCGCCGGATTGCGTCAGCTTGCCATCGAGCATGGCAAACTTCATGCCGATGACCAAGTCGCGGGCAGTACCGTAGAGCCGCCGCCGGGGGCCGTTCGAATTGGCGGCAATGACGCCGCCCACCGTGGCGTTTTCGGCGAATGGTGGATCCAGCGGCACCATTTGGCGGTGCTCGGCCAGCAAGTTAGTCAGATCGCGCCAGCGCAGGCCCGCCTGAACGCTGATGGTGAGGTCGCGCGGCTCATATTCCAGGACGCGGTTGAGAGCGGTGGTGGAAATGCACACTTCGGCCGGCTCGACAGGACCGGCCATGCGCCGTTTCGTCGAGTTGCCGGAAAGAGAAATAGTGCGGCCGCGAGAGGCGGCCTCCTGGAGCGCCTCCGCCAGTTCCAGCGGAGTTTTGGGGACCAGCACTTCTATAATGATAGGCCATGGCGACCCTTTACGCCGGAACCTCCGGCTTTGCCTATGCGGCCTGGAAACCGGTGTTTTATCCGGCCAAACTGCCGTCGAACCAGTTCTTGAAGCACTACAGCGAACGGCTCAATTGCGTCGAGATCAATTACACCTTCCGTCGTCTGCCGGCGGCCACCACCCTGGAGGGATGGGTCCAGCAGACGCCCACCGGGTTCGTCTTCGCCGTGAAGGCGAATATGCGAATTACGCATATTCTGCGGCTGAAGAACGCGGAGCAGGCAACCGACGTTTTCCTGAAGGCGATTGATCCGTTGCGCACGTCGCGGCGGCTGGGGCCGGTGCTGTTCCAATTGCCGCCGGCAATGAAATGCGACGTGGGCCTGCTGAAGAGCTATCTGGAAGTTCTGCCTAAGGGCATGCGCTACGCCTTCGAGTTCCGGCATGCGTCGTGGCTGGTGGAGGAGGTCTATGCGGAGCTGCGGCAGCGGAACATCGCCCTGTGCGTGGCCGAATCGGAAAGGTTGGAAGTCCCCGAGGTGGTCACAGCGGACTTCGTCTATTACCGCCTGCGGAAACCCGATTACACCGAACAGGACATCGACACGTTTGCATCACGATCCAAGGAGTTGCTGGCAACGGGACGCGACCTGTACCTGATGTTTAAGCACGAAGAGACGCCGGAAGGAGCGCTCAATGCGGAGTTGCTGTTGAAGAAGGCGTCATGACCAGAGTCGCCCGAATCCTCGACGGGTTCGAGAAGCAATAGGGCACGCTGAAATCCGTGGCCCCCAACCGAGGCGTACGAAATGGAGATCTACGCCAACTGCGGGTACCGCGCTCGCGGCCGAAATGCGAGCAATGTCCCCTAACGGGGGAGTGCCGGTACTATCAATCCACGAGTTAAGCCGTACGGCTCTTGCGGGCGCGTTTTTTCGGGGCGGCTTCGGCGGCGGCCTCTTCCTGCGGAGCGGCAGCGGTCGCGGCCATGGCCGGCTTCTTTTTCTCCGCCAGACTCCGCTTGAGAGCTTCCATGATGTCGATCACCGGTGCGACATGCGGCGTCGGCGTCGCTACCACCTTCTTGCCTTCGATCTTGGCCTCGATCATCTTCTGGAGATTCTCGCGGTACTCGTCATGGTATTTCTGCGGCTCAAAGTCGGCCTCGAGCGAGGAGATCAGCATCTTTGCCATGTCGAGTTCTTTTTCTTTCACCAGGCTGGTATCGGTGCGGAACTCCTCCACCTGGCGGATCTCGTCCTGGTAATACATAGTGTGCGAAAGAATGCCTTTGGAGCCGGGGCGAAGGATGATGATGTGCTCGCGGTTGTGCATCGCCACCTTGGCCACGCCATAGTATTGCGACTTACGCAGCGCCTCGTAGAGCAGCGCGTAGGGTTTTTCACCGCCCTCATCCGGGGCCACATAGTAAGAGCTCTCGAGGTAAATCGGATCGACCTGGTCGGCCTTCACGAATTCGAGGATCTCCATCACCTTGGCGGTCTTCGGTGCGACTTTCTTGATGTCCTCGTCCTCGATGACGACGTATTGCCCCTTTTCGTACTCGTAGCCTTTCACGAGCTCGTTGCGGGCCACGGGTTTGTCTTCGGCCTGGCAGAAAGTGACCTGCTTGATGCGGGAATGGTCATCTTTGTGCAATAAATTGAAACTGACGGTTTCGCTGCGAGCGGCGCTAAAGAGGCGAACTGGAAAGGAGACCAAACCGAAAGTCAGGTGGCCTGTCCAAACACTGGCTGCCATATGTGCGACTCCTCACCCCCTCGGGGTTTGGTTTTCAGGGTAGCATTTTAAATAAAACAAAATCAACCGTTTATGGCACTTGAAGAATACGCCGCCAAACGGCGATTCGAAAAAACGCCGGAGCCGGCGCCCCGTACCTCCCAAAGCAAGCGCGGTACCAATTACTTTTGTGTACAGCGGCACGATGCCACGCGCCTACATTACGATTTCCGGCTGGAAATCGATGGCGTGCTCAAATCGTGGGCGGTGCCGAAGGGGCCGACTCTCGACCCGGGGGTCCGGCACTTGGCGGCCCATGTGGAGGACCATCCGATTGAGTATGGCAGCTTCGAAGGCAATATTCCGGAAGGCAACTACGGGGCCGGCAGCGTGATGCTGTGGGACCGCGGCACGTTCGAACTGCTTGGCGACGCCAGCGGCGCCGAGCAACTGGCGCGTGGGGATCTGAAGTTCCGGCTGCACGGCGAGAAGTTGAACGGCGACTACGCCATCGTCCTCATGAAAGGGCGCGGCAAAGGCAACGAGTGGCTGCTGATCAAAAAGCGCGACGAATTTGCGGTGCCGGATTGGGATGTGGAGGCGCACGCGTATAGCGTGCTTTCCGGGCGCACGCAAGAAGAGATCGCACACAATGCGCCGGCTCGCAGAACGAAGCGCAAAACGGCGGGAGCGGTGGACCGGGTGTGGGCGAGCAGCCGTCCCGCCAAGCGCGCGAGCAAAGCCGCGACAGCGGCGGCATCCAGTAAGGGAGCGGCCCCTAAAAAAAAAGCCAGATCGACCCGAGCGCATTAAAAGGCGCGCGCCGCGCGGAGATGCCGGACGCGATTGAGCCGATGAAGGCCCAGCTTTCGGAGAGGCCGCCCAAAGGCGCGGACTGGCTGTTCGAGGTGAAATGGGACGGCGTCCGCGCGATCGCTTTCGTCGATGAGGAAGAAGTCCGATTGCAAGGGCGCAGCGGACTGCGCTGCGACAGGCAATATCCGGAACTGGCGCTCATGCCGCACCAGATCGCGGCCCATCAGGCCGTGGTCGACGGCGAGATCGCAGTGCTCGATGACAAGGGTGTATCGCGCTTCCACCTGATCCAGCCGCGCATCGCCAACTCCGACCCGAATACCATCGCCCACCTGGTGCGCTCGACGCCGGTAGTCTATTTTGCCTTCGACCTCCTTTACCTGGACGGCTACGATTTGCGCAATGTGGCTCTGAGCGACCGACGCAAGCTGCTGGAAGCCGTGGTCACCCCGAATGAGATGCTGCGCATTTCCGACGTGTTTCCGGCGGCAGGCGAAGAAATGCTGGAAGCGGCGCGGGAGCACGGGCTGGAGGGTATCGTCGCCAAACGCGCCAACAGCTGTTACGAATCGAAGCGCAGCGGCGAGTGGTTGAAAATCAAAATCGTCAACGAGCAGGAGTTCGTGATCAGCGGATTCACGGCGCCGCAGGGCGACCGCTCTTATTTCGGGGCGCTCGTGCTGGGCCTGCATGACGGGAAGAAACTGCGCTGGACGGGGAACGTGGGGACCGGATTTGATCAGAAGACGCTGGCTGATCTGTACAACCGGATGAAGCCGCTGATTACCGAGAAGTGCCCGTTTTCCGAGCGGCCGCAGCCGGATCGCGGGATGACGTGGGTGCGGCCGGAACTGATCGCGCAGGTGAAATACGCCAACTGGACGCCCGATAACCGGCTTCGCGCTCCGGTTTATCTTGGGATACGAAACGATGTCGACTCGCGCGAGGTGACACGAGAGAAAGCCGATCTGTTCGGGCCGGGCGAGAAAGAGAGCACGCGCGAGATCGACGGACACACGCTTAAGTTCACGAACCTCAATAAAGTCTTTTATCCCGACGAGGGCTATACTAAGCGCGATGTTTTGAATTATTACGCCGGCATTGCCGATTTGATTCTGCCGTACCTGAAAGACCGGCCGCTGTCGTTGAAACGATATCCGAACGGCATCAAGGAAGAATATTTCTTTCAGAAGAACGTTCCGGAGGCGTTCGCGCCGTGGCTGCGGACCGAGCTGATTGCGTCGGAGCACACGGAAAAGCCGATCAATTACGTCTTTGCGGAGGATCATGCCAGCCTGCTGTATCTTGTGAACCTGGGGTGTATCGATCACAATCCTTGGATGAGCCGCTTGCAGTCGCTCGACAATCCGGATTTTGTGCTGATCGACCTCGACCCGCAGGAGTGCCCTTTCGAAATGATCGTTGATGCGGCGCTGCTGGTGAAGGGCGTGCTGGATCAAATCGGGCTCGCGGGCTACCCCAAGACCACAGGCGGCGACGGAATGCATATCTACATTCCGATCGAGCCGGTGTACAGCTATGAAGAAGCCCGGATTTTCGCTGAACTAATTGAGCGCCTCGTGCACCGCCAGCATCCGGACCTGTTCACGACGCCGCGCGCGGTGCAGAAGCGCCAGAAGAACCGCGTGTATTTCGATTACCTGCAGATCGCGAAATCGAAGACAATCGCCGCGCCCTACGTGCTGCGTGCCTATCCCGGCGGGCCGGTAGCGACACCGCTGGAGTGGGCGGAGGTGAAGCATGGGCTACATCCGAGCCAGTTCCACATTCGCAATGCGCGCGAGCGCTTCCGCGAAAAAGGCGATTTATTCGCGGGCGTCCTGAAGAAACCGCAAAGGATCGAAACGGGCCTGGAGAAACTGGAGAAGCTTTTTCGCTAGTGTGGTGAAATCCGCTTGTTGTGCGCCCGGCCGGCTTACAGCAATGCTGATGCGCAGTCTGGTTTCTTTTTGCCTGCATAATTTTCTGGACAATGAATCGTCCGGTTGCCCAAAGCTCAACACCTTGAGGCTTGTCCAGATAAGGCCATCATCGTAACCAGCCGCGCCGCTTGCATCAGAAGGTAATTGCGCTCAGGGAGATTCACTGTTTTGCCGGCAGCCGCGCGGTAGAATCTCACCGCTGCTTGCGAATCGCCAGCCATTTCCAGCAGATGCGCGCGAACGGCGTCCATGCGGTGGTGCTCAGCAATGCGCCGGTCCTCCTTGAGAGCGTCCAGCAGATCCAAACCCTCTTTCGGGCCATGCACCATTGCTGCCGCGATTGCATGATTCAAAATCACCATTGGATTGTCCGCTATGCGCTTCAGCAACTCGTATAGCGCCAGGATCTGAGGCCAATCCGTATCTGCAGGGTGTTCGGCTTCATCATGAACTGCCGCTATCGCCGCTTGCAATTGATAGGGTCCGATGGAGCCTTTCGGCAGTGCGGCCGAAAGCAGTGCGACGCCTTCTGTAATCTGTCGGCGTTCCCAAAGCGCCCGATTCTGCTTTGCGAGCGGAATCAATTCATCGTTTGGGCCGGTTCGGGCATGTCGCCGCGCGTCGGTCAACAGCATCAGCGCAAGCAGGCCGGCGATCTCCGTGTTTTCGGGCTGCAGCCGCTGGGCCATCCGCGCCAGCCGTATCCCCTCTTGTGAAAGATCGGCGCGCCGGAGGTGTGGTCCTGAGGTAGCCGTATATCCCTCGTTGAAGATCAAGTACAAAACGTGGAGCACCGAGCGCAGACGCGCTCCGCGCTCTTCGGCATCAGGCATTTGGAATGGAATTCTCGATGCCTTGATGGTCTGCTTGGCCCGGCTGATTCGCTGCGCCATGGTTGCTTCCGGAACCAGGAACGCATTGGCGATTTCAGCCGTCGTTAGACCGGCAACGGCGCGCAGCGTCAAACCAATAGCGGAGGAAGGGGTGAGAGCCGGATGGCAGCACATAAAGAGAAGGACCAGCGAGTCGTCTTCGACCGGCGCGGCCTCCACACCGGTTTCGGACACACGCGCCGCGTCCTCCACCATTTCGGTCTCGCGACGCCTTCGTGCGGATTCGCTGCGGATACGGTCCGCCATCTTGCGAAATGCAACCTGTGTCAGCCAGGCGCGTGGGTTATCGGGAACCCCGTCGCGCGGCCATTGCATCACTGCTGCTATCGACGCTTCCTGGACGGCATCCTCGGCCGCGTCGAAGTCACGGAATCTTCGCACCACAGACCCGAGCACCTGTGGCGTCAGTTCTCGCAACAGATCTCCGATCGGAAGATCGGACGATTGTTCCCCCCAATCCACGATTCTCCTGTCCCTATCAGAATCCCAAATCGGCATGACTGCCGAGCACCTGCCGTACTTCAATCGGCAGATTCCCCGGTTTTCCGCCC
>CAZKQQ010000261.1:0-8438 GCA_964554945.1 uncultured Solibacteraceae bacterium
GTATCTGTTTCAGGCTCTGGTATCTGTTTCAGGCTCTGGTATCTGTTTCAGGCTCTGGTATCTGTTTCAGGCTCAGTGTCTGTTTTCGGCTCAGTGTCTGTTTTCGGCTCAGTGTCTGTTTTCGGCTCAGTGTCTGAGTCTGTTTCAGGCTCGGTGTCCGTTTCTAACTCCGTATCTGGATAATCGGGTTTTAAATATTAGGGCCTCTGTTGAAACCACTTTCTTCATTTCAAAACGGAGAATTGTGATGATGCAGATTGCAGCCAAGTTGGCGATTTACCTATCAGCGATAGGAATATATGTTGCTGTCGGCCGCGCGGCAGAGCGCATCGTAAGCCTAGTGGACTTCGTTATAATACTCCACCGGGCGATGGCGTTGCTCTGGCGCAGCCAATCAAGGAGGACAAAAAACGATGCCAGCCATTAATATCGATCTCGTTCATGTGGAGGTGCGCTCTAGAACGTTCAAAGAAATGGTTCAGCAGATCATCGGGAATGTGTCCCATATCGCGCCTGAATCGATTTTTTGGACCGTGACTCCAGATCAGGAAAAAGATTTACGTCGCGAGTTGAGTGGGGCATTGAGTAGATCAAAAGTTATACCGATCCCCACTCAGCTCGACTATTTCACAGCCTTGCAAGGGATTGTGGGGCAGCTTAGTAACGATGATGAACTTTGCATCTTTTGCTTCGATCCGAAAACGTCCACGGAAATCCGGCGGTGGAGGATCGGCAAGAATGCGTTTATCGATGTTCGCAAAGGTGTCGAGCTCTTTAACGGTACGGTGGAGATTTCCAAGACGCCAGGACGTGTCCCAGTCAAGAACGCGGCAGGGAAGGCGAGCGACAGCTCAGAACACCGGAAAAGCTTGATAAAGGCAAAAGCTAAGGAACTCCGAGTGTACGCTGAGGAGCGAGCTCGCCGGGCCGTCTATGAAGCGGCTAAAGCGACTCAGAAGAAGAATCGCACGCCGCTGACCTTGTATAGATTTGTTAGAGCGACGCTGGACGGCACTAACGAAATCGCAGACAAGAGCAACTTCAGTATCGATCGGAAGTACCTTCATCCGGCAAAAAAAAATACGGTTTCAGCGATGCTCAAACGCGGTGTATTCCTGAAGAAGGACGGAACACCAGTTACCGAAGCAGACAACGAGTTCCAGGTTCGGGTCGTGGCACTTAAGAAAGACTTCCACAAGTGGGTCGATCGTTTTATGATTGGGACGCTTATTAATGGAATGGGCGACATCACGACTGACGATCTGGACACAATCTCGAAAATGTATTTCGGCCAGGGCAAAACGGAAGATGACGGCGGCAACCCCGAAGGAAAGTTGCAAGACGAGCTTGTCGAAGTCCTGTTCCTTCTTGGCGAAGACGGGTGCTCCAGGTCCGAAAACGGGACGTTCTCCGTCCATATTCCACCCCAGGATCCTGTAATCCCAAAGAAGCGCCCGGTTTCAAAAGCAGACCGGACCCGCAGAGATGGATCGGCTAAAGGGAAGCGCAGTTCGAAAGAACGGCGCACAACCCCGACTGCATTACGAGCCACTGTGACGAAAACCGCAAAATCGAGCGCGGCTCTCGTAGCCGATTTGGCACGCGGCGCGGAAAGCTCAGCTACCGATCTTCCATCTGAGACTCCCGTAAACGGACACGGCGCGTAACACCTCCGTCAGCGATCCACGTTTTTGAGCTCGCCCCGTCGAAGTCCAATTCGACGGGGCCTTACGGTTCTGGCCGCGTGCCGTACACGTGCCAAGGAGCTGCAGATCTAGCTTTTCTCGCGTTTAGGGCTTTCTTGATTTTCAACAAGTTCAGTGTCATCAATAACTTCTGATCGATCGACTCCCTCCTCCAGCACCAGCTATAGCTGGAAGCCTGAGGCGTGCGCGTCGTTGAAGAACATCTTTACCGTATCCAGCGAATACGCGGACAAATCTTTCCCTACTAGCGACAGCTTCTTCAGAATGTCGCCTGTCGCTGTGATGATGTGACAACCTACGGCGTCGGCCTGGAATACATTGAGCAGTTCGCGCGGGCTCGCCCAGATCAGCTCCATCTGCGGATGCGGACGCATCAGCTCCAAGGCTGCCGCCATGACAGGCACCGGATCGCGCCCCGTGTCCGCGACACGGCCCGCGAATACCGAGATGCAGGACGGGGGACCGCCGGCTAATGCGTCGCGCACATCGCGCACCTGGCGCACCGTCAGCAACGCGGTCACGTTCAGCTTAATGCCGTCCCGGCAGAGGCGCTCGATCAGGCTGCACGACGATTCGCCGCGCGTATTGGTCACCGGGATTTTCACGTATACATTCGCAGCCCAGCCCGCGATCTGATGAGCCTGGCGTTCCATCTCCGCAAATTCGTCGGCGAATACCTCGAAGCAAATCGGCCGGTCGGGAATGGCGGCCAGGATCTCGCGCGCAAAGGCCCGGTAATCGGTAATGCCGGCCTGGCGCATCAGCGTGGGATTGGTGGTGAATCCCTGGATCAGCGGATTCGCGTACAACTCCCGCATCGCGGCCGGATCCGCCCCGTCTCCGAACAGCTTCACGCGCAATCCGGCCAACGGATTCGGCGCGGTGTGCGGCTGCCCATTGGGCGCCAGAGCTGTCTTGGCCGCAACGGATGACTTCTGATCCATTTCGAACCATGATGACACAACCAACGGACGGCACGGCTCCGCCGGGTTTCCGGCCGCGGTATGGCAAAATGGGGCGGTGCGCGTGGTCATCGACGCGGTCCCTCTGCTGATTCGCAGCGCCGGCGTCAAAAGCTATCTTTACTACTGGATTGAAGCCCTGCGGCGCGCCGCCGGAAGCCAGACCGTCCGCACATCCCCCCAAATCGAACATCTGGGGCCCCTCACTCACGAAAAATCGGTGGCGGGAAGCTGGACCACCGGCTGGGGCCTGGCCTCGCTGGCGCTCTCCAATTACACGCCGCTGCCGGTTTCCGACTGGAGCTCTCGCGGGGCCGACATCTTTCATGCATGCACGCTGCGGTGGCGGCCGCCTCGCCACACCCGCGTCACCGCCACGATCCATGACATGACCTGCTGGCTGATGCCGGAATTGCATCCCTCCGCGAATCTGCGGGCCGAACGGAGATTTGCGGCAGTCCTGCTGCGCGCCGATCGAGCGATTGCCGTTTCGCAAAGCACCAAAGACGACTCCATCCGCACACTCGGGCTGGCGCCGGAGAAGATTACCGTGATTCATCCGGGGGTTGCGCCGGCGTTCTTCGACGTCGCGCCGCAGGAAATCGAGCGTGTGCGCAAGCAATACCGGCTCGCCCGCCCGTTTGTGCTCTTCATTGGAACCATCGAGCCGCGCAAGAACATCGATATCCTGCTCGACGCGTACGAATCCCTGGCGCCGTCCGTGCGCGAGGAATTCGAGATGGTGATTGCCGGTCCCGTGGGTTGGGCGCAGCCCGGCACAACGGCCCGCCTCGCGCGCGTTCGCTACCTCGGCTACCTCCCGGAGACCGACATTGCCCCATTGACGGCCGCGGCGGCGGTGTTTGCCTTCCCGTCTTTGTATGAAGGATTCGGCTTCCCGGTGGCGCAGGCGCTGGCCGCGGGAGTTCCCGTTGTGACATCCCACGTTTCGTCGCTGCCCGAAATTGCAGGCGATGCGGCGCTGCTGGTGGATCCGCGCAGCACCGCCGAGGTGCGCGACGCACTCTCGCGCCTGCTTCTCTCCCCGGATCTCCGCGCGGAACTGGCACGGAAAGGCCGCTGCCGCGCGCAGCAGTTTCGATGGGACGAGTGCGCCGCCAAGTCCCTTCGGTTTTTCGAGTCGCTATTGCTTTGAATCGGTCCAGGCGCCGGTTGCGAGAGTGACGCCCTGGGCCTGGCAATCGTGCGCCAGCATTTCCAGGATCAGTTCGCGGAAATGAATCCGCGGCTCCCAACCGAGTTCACGCCGCGCTTTGCTCGCATCGCCGGATAACACGTTGACTTCCGACGGCCGGTGGAGATCGCGATCGCACACCACGTACTTGCGCCAATCCAGACCGGCGGCGTCGAACGCCACCTCCACCACGTCCGCCACGGAATGGGTCTCGCCCGTAGCGATGACGTAATCGTCCGGCTCCGGCTGTTGCAGCATCAGCCACATGGCCGCAACATATTCGCGGGCATGGCCCCAATCGCGCCGGGCCTGCAGGTTGCCCAAGCGGACTTCATCGGATTTCCCGGCGAGAATTCGCGCCACGCCGGAAGTGATCTTTCGGGTGACGAATTCAAATCCGCGCCGCGGAGATTCGTGATTGAACAGGATGCCGTTGCAGGCGCGCAATCCATATGCCTCGCGATAGTTGCGCGTGAGTTCGAAACCCGCCACCTTGCTAATGCCGTAAGTCGAGCGCGGATGAAAGCGCGTCCGCTCGGTCTGCGGCACTTCATCGGCCTGGCCGAACATCTCGCTCGAGCCCGCGAAATAAAACAGGCAGTTCGGGGCGATCGACTTCAGCGCCGAGAGCAGGTAGTGCGTGCCGTTGATATTCGCCTGGAGAGTGGTGAACTCGTCGTCAAAAGAATACGTCACGAAGCTCTGCGCCGCCAGATGATAGCATTCGTCCGGCTGGATCCGGCCCAGCACATGATGGATGCTCGCATAGCTCTCCAAAGAGCCCGAATGGAAGTGCAGTTGCGAGCGGATCGAAGCGAGCCGGGAAAGCCGATTCTCCGGATCCTCCAGCGCGACGCGACGCACCAGTCCATGGACTTCGTAATCCTTCGAGAGGAGAAGTTCCGCCAGGTACGAGCCGTCCTGCCCCGTAATCCCGGTGATGAACGCGCGCTTCTGGGACATTACCGAATCAGGCTAGCACGCTATTTGCCCGCCGAACCAGCACGGGTTCGGACACGCCTCGGGAAGGGCCCAGCGCATTGGAATCCGGGGCTTTGCCGGCGCGCCGGGAACTGGCGGCGCGGTTGGTGATTGCTATCATGGTCACCTGCATGTCTCGCGAACACCCGGCATGGAAACCCGTGATGGTGGGTATATCCTGCGCCGCGCTGGTCCTGATCTGGCAATTCCTGACAGTCCGCTATAACTATCAGGGCAATTGGTCCGGTTTATTCTGCACCGGCGAGAAAGCGAGGACCTCCCCGATCGTCGATGCGGAGCATCCGTACCGGTTTGCGGGCGCGGGGGGTTGGGACGGGCAATACTATCATGAGATTGCGCACGACCCTTTGCTCCGGCGCGACACCGCGACCTACATCGATAGCGCGCGCCTGCGATACCGCCGAATTCTGATACCCGCGATAGCGCACCTGCTCGCCGGCGGAAATGACTCATTGGTCGACGCGGCGTATCACGGAGTGATTATTCTCTTCTTTGCGTTGGGAGCGTATTGGCTCGCGCGCATAGCGCAGTTTTCCGGGAAACCGGTGTTTCTGGGACTCGCGTTCTTTTTCCTACCGGCCTCGATCGCCTCGCTGGACCGGCAGGCTGTGGATGTCGGCCTGCTCAGCTTCTGTTGCGCGTTCGCACTGTACACGCGATACCGGATCAAGCCACGAGCATTATATGGCGTGCTCCTGCTGGCGGCGCTGGTTCGTGACACCGGCCTGCTGCTCACGGCGGCATACTGCATCTGGCTGCTCCTCGGGCGCGAGATTAAGAAATGCGCAATTTATGCCACGGCAGCCGCGCCGGCGATCGTCTGGTATGTCTTTGTTATCGGCCGGACGCAGCCGTATTCCGGCGATGCGGCCCCGCTGGCGATTCCATTTGCCGGCGTCCTCCACCGGATGACCCATCCCATGACCTATTTCGGGAATAGCGCGAAGGTGGCGCTCGTCCAGGGCATGGACTTGCTTGCGGCCGCGGGAGTGCTTCTGGCGATGCTCCTGGCTTTTCGATTCGTCTGGCGCAGGCGCCCCGATCCGGTGGAGTGGGCCACGCTGCTCTTCGCGCTGCTGGGAATATTCGTCTGGCGGCCCGGCGACTGGCTGGAGGCGCTCGACTACGGGCGCATTCTTTCGCCATTGCTGTTGTTTGAGGCGCTGGTTTGCCTCGAGAGCTCCCGCTGGTTGCATCTGGCGCCGTTGGGCATGGTTCTGCCGCGGTTTGGCATCGAGATGGGCGCGCAGGTGATCGGGGTTGTGAGAGGGTTACTGGCCGGCGCTTGAGCGCTAGTGCGTCATGCCGTAAATCACGTAGTTGATGGCGATCCGCATTCCCAAGGCGGAGAACTTCTGGGGGTATTGCGGATTATCCGCGTGTTCCCAGGAATCGCCCAGATCCATATTGAAACAGATGGCCACCATCAGACGGCCGCGATCGTCATAGATGCCGCGCCAATGCGGCACTTTGCCGTCCTTTTCGTAAATCCGGCCGGAGTACAGGAACTGCGCGCCCGGAACCTGATAGCGATCATCGAGATCGTAGACCGTATGAAAGATCGCGTCCGCGTTATCGATTTCCACAATCGGACGGTCGGGAAACACGCGGCTCATGCTCGCGACGAAGACCGACCATTCGTCGGTACCATGAAAATCGTCGCACATGAAAAATCCGCCGCGCAGCAGGTATTCCCGAAAGGCTTGAACCTGAGAGTCGGTCAGTTTCCAGTGGCCGACCTCGACCCCATAGAGCCAGGGCCAATCGTATTGATCGCCCTCATCCAGATCGACCGGTTGCTCGACCGAGCGCGCGTGGAGCCTCGTGAGACGCCGGATGGCCTGAGAAATGTGCCGGTCCGATCGGGGATAATCGATGGTCCAGTTCGACGCGCCGGCCTTCCAGTTGGGGTTCGCGAAGAATCCGTAATTCGGCACCGGCGGGTACATCAGCCGCGCGAACGCCCACTCGGTTTTCTCGTTCCAATCGGGAGGTTTGGGGAAATCCTCGTATTCGACGCCGGGGTATTCGCGGAACGGACGTTGGAAAGCGTACAACATGCCGGCGCCAATCAGACAACCGAATACGACCAAGTGTGCCTTCCGGAGTTGCATGCTCTTTAACCATCATAACGGTCCACGCGAAAGGCCGGCCTGGAATGAACGTTATCGAGGGTTATCAGGCTATCGATTCTCAAATCACTTGTGACCGGCCCGTTCCCTAATGATCGCGGCTCAGGCGGAATCACGAACGCAAGGGAGCTGCTCAGGACACTAGTGGGTCAGGGCGTAAATCACGTAATTAATACCAATGCGGATGCCGAGCGCGGAAAACTTCTGATCGTACTCGGGGTTGTCGGCATGCTCCCAGGAATCGCCGAGATCCATGTTGTGACAAATGGCGACCATCAGGCGGCCCTTGTCGTCGTAGATCCCGCGCCAGCGCGGCGCAACCCCATCCTGCTCGTAGGTCCGGCCGGACCGCAGATATTGAGCGCCGGGCACCTGATAGCGCTGGTCGAGGTCGTAAATGATATGGAAGATCGCGTCCGGGTTATCGATTTCGACAATCGGGCGCTCGGGAAACACGCGCTGCATGCTCGCCGCAAAATTCTGCCACTCGAGGGTGCCATGGAAGTCGTCGCACATAAAAAATCCGCCGCGGAGCAGGTATTCCCGAAGCGATTTCGCCTGCATGTCGGTGAGTTCCCAATGGCCCACCTCGACGCCGTACAGCCACGGCCAATCGTATTGGCCGCCTTCATCCAGGTTGATGGGCTGTTCCACGGAGCGGACGTGCAGGCGGGTCAACCGGCGGATCGCGAGAGAGAAGTGGCGGTCCGAGCGGGGATAATCCATGGTCCAGAAAATTCCGCGGCCGCCCTCGCGCCAGTCACCGCCATATCCCCGGAATCGCCGGAAGCCGCCCATCCCCCAAATATTTGGATTGGTGGTATTCGGATACATGAGACGGGCGAACGCCCACTCTGTTTTTTCCTGATAATCGGGCGGAACCGGAAAATCGTTGTATTCGAACGCCGGGTATTCGCGCCAGGCCTTCGGGGCGTTCTGAAAAGCGAAAAGCACGCTTCCCAGACTGAGCAGACAGAGCGCGCGAAAACGCATGGTTCCATCGTACCGCCGGCGATCCCGTCGCCGGCCCGGTCTCACCGGCGGCAAAAATCGGCGGCGCTACTCGTCAGAACAGCACTTTGAGGCCGAACTGGATCTGCCGTCCTGGATTGGTGACTCCCGTAATCTGCCCGGCGGTGGGGTTCGGATTCCCGCCGCCATTCGCGCCCTGCACGAACAGACCGCTGGCGGGCGCGGCGAAATTGGGGTGATTCAGAACGTTGAAGAATTCCGCCCGAAACTGAATCGCAAACTGGTCGGAGATTTTCGGGAATTTAGTGTTTTTCGACAAGGATGCATCCAGATCGGTAAAGCCGGGACCAATTAATGTATTCCGCCCCAGGTTCCCCAGCAGACCCACTGCCGGTAAAGTGAAGCACGCCGTGTTGAAGAAATGTTTGACCTTGTCGCCGGCAGTTACGGTGGGATCGCAGCCCGGCGC
>CAZKQQ010000262.1:0-8431 GCA_964554945.1 uncultured Solibacteraceae bacterium
CCCGCGCCCCGCCCATAGTAGAACGTGTCCTCTCCATAGACTCCCTTCACCCAGACGGCGTTGTAGGCCCCTTGCACGCCGGCCAGAATCGTTGAGAGCGGTACCAGGGCCGGTCGGACCGAAAGAATCAGGCCGTCGATGGTTTGCCGCGCCGCGCAGACCAGCCGGATGGTGTGCTTTAACTGGTGGGCGTATTGAAAGTCCATCGGCGAAATCCGGCGGATCCCTTCGACGAAGATGTCCGAAGGCAGGATCTTTTCGCCAAACGCAAGAGCGGCCAGCAGCGCCAGTTTGGAGCGCGCATCGAAGCCATCGATATCGGCGCTGGGATCGGCCTCGGCGTAGCCCAGCATCTGCGCCTCGGCCAAAATGACCGCGAGCGGCTCGCCGCGTTTTTCCATCTCGGTCAGGATGTAGTTGCTGGTGCCGTTCAGGATGCCATAGAGCGCGGTGACGCGATCGCCCGAGATGCCTTCGCGCAGCACGGCGTGAATGGGGATGCCACCGCAGACGCTGGCTTCCATCGCGAGATTGATCCCCGCCTGAATCGCGCGATCCCAGATCTCCGGACCGCAGGAGGCCATCAGTTCCTTGTTGGCGGTCACGACGGATTTCCGGTTGGCAATGGCTGCATCGACGATCTGGGCCGCAACGCCGGTTCCGCCCACGAGTTCGGCGACAATCTGCACCTCGGGGTGCGCCACTACCTCCCGCCAGTCGGTCGTTTTCAGCGCCGGATTCAGCCCGGCGGGCAGGCTCTTGGAATGCACGGAACGGCTGCAAACCGCCGTGACCTCCAGCCGGAAACCCAGCTTCAGCGCGATCTGGTCCGCACTCTCGGCGAGGATGGACAAAGTGCCGGAGCCGACGTTGCCTAGCCCGATCACGCCGATGCGAACCGCTTCCATATTTGATCTATGATAACAGCGCTATCCCGCCCCGATCTGCCAATAGGATCCACCACGGAGGCGCGGAGACGGTCCCGCGAGGCGGACCGGCGCCGGTTTTAGGGAACGGCAGGCGATATCATACGGATAGGTTGTTTTCATGAAATGGAGTTTGCGGCGTGGTGCGCTGGCTGTTTCCTTTCTTGCGGTACTCGGTATCGCGGTGGCGCAGTTCCCTGGAGAGCCGCCCCGGCCCGTTCCGCCGGAATCATCGGCCGACGTGCGCCTGCCCAACGGAAAATCGCAGAGAGACGAAATCCTCAAAGCCGAGCACGAAGAGAACTTGAAGGATGCGGCGAAGTTGGCGGACCTTACGCAGGAGCTGAAAGAGGACCTGGAGAAACAGGACCGCTTCGTGTTTTCGCTGGCGACCCTGAAAAAGACAGAAGAAATTGAGAAGCTGGCTAAAAAGATTCGCTCTCGCCTGCGGCACGATTAGCCCGTGGACGTGGAATCCGGCGGCTGCCCAACCCGCGCCGCAAAAGCCGCCCGCCATTGTCTTGGTCGACGCCGGCGATGCCGCCCAGTGGGAAGCCTGGACCAAGCCGGCCGGCTGGCAGGTGATCGCGCCTTCCGCCGCCGCGAACACGAGCATCGACGCCCGGGTAGAGGCGATCGAGAAGTCCGCGCTGGCTGCCATTCAGAACGGCACGGCCGACGCCGCGCATCTTTACCTGGCGGGACGCGAGGACGCGAGCGCCGCTGTTTTTTATACGATCTCCCGAATTCCCGATATTTGGGCCGCCGCCATCGCGCTGGGCGGCTCGCCTCAGCCGGCGATCGATAGCGACCGATTCTTTTCCGGCAACTTCGCCAACGTGCCGGTGCTCTGGGTTTTGGCGGACCAAAGCCAACAGCCGCTCGCGGAAAACCTCCGCGCGGCGGGAATACCGCTCGAAACGCGCCTTGCAGCGACCGTGACTGCCGGTTCCATGCTGCAATGGCTCGGATCGCACGCCCGCGCCGAGTATCCCTCCGCCATCGATTGCGAGACGAACTCGCCCACATTCGCGCGCTGCTACTGGATCCGCATGACGCGCTTCGATGCGGGTGAACGGAACGATGTTCTTCCGTCCACGCGCATCGAGCCGCCGCACGTGGCTGCGTTGAACTTGGGCGGCTTCGGCTTCAACGCGGCCGATGCCGGCCCGGGTGTTCTAGTCCGCTTTCTTCCCGATAAATACAATGGTCCACTCAAGACAGGTGATCGCATCGTGGCGCTCGACGGGCGAGCAATCCCGGACGCGCAGCATTACGTGGAGATGATGGCGAAGATCACCGAGGAGCGGCCGGCGACCGTTCTGGTGGAACGCGGCAAGGAACGCGTGCGGCTCGAGACCACCATCGTGCTGCCGAAACGGTCTCCCGCGGTCACCGCGCGGGTTCAGGCCAAGTATCTTCCGGAGGAGAAAGCCATCGAAATCGTCAGCCGCACGGTCACCGAGATGCGCATTACGATTCCGGAGCAGTGGGTCTCCGCAGTGCTCAACTGGAACGGCGTCCCGTTAGAGAAGCTTGATGCGCCGGGATGCAGGCTGCTGATCATCGAGAAGGAACTCGAAAAAGTGGCGCCGTGTCCGTGAGCGGAACCGCAGCCATCGCCTGCGCGCACCGGCAGATGCCTGCCTGTCGCTCTTACGGGAGCCGCAAATCTATACCCGACTCCCGGTTCAGGCGCTCGGTTAGCGCTTTATCGATCAGAGATAGCGAGACCTGGTTGTGGGTGTTGCCGGAAGTGAAGTAATGCAGGGTCTCGCCATCCACCCAGTAGGCGATTGCCGAATAGATCGTGTGGTCCTTGAAGGCAATCAGGTACTGCGGCTGCGGCGATTCGTTGGAAGCGGCGGCCTCCGCGGCTGGTTGGGTCACAGGGGCCTGGTAGACTTGGAAGGCATCGCTCGCCGTTTGATCGCCTCCCGCCGAAGGATAGATTGTGAGCGGTTGCTGCGGAGGATAGATGACGGTGATGTTGGGTTGCTGTTGAGGGGCGCCGCCCTCCGGAGCGGGCAAGTACGGGTTATCGTAAAACCCGCCGCCATACACGGGCACAGCATACGGAACCGCGATTATCGTTGCACGCCGGGAATCGCGCCCGAAGCCCGATCGTCCGAAGCCGGATTGTCCAAAGCCTGCCTGCCCGTAGCCGGACCGGCCATATCCCGATCCAGCGGCGCCGGGGCGCAGAAACGTCGGGTCCGTCACCGCGCCCGGGATGTTGAGGCGTGGCCCGCTGCCGGTTGCCAGCGGAATAGTGCCGAAGGTGCGCTGCGTGCCCGGTACAGTGGCCCGGGTTCCACCGGGAAACAGAATATCGCCGAAAGATCCGCGTATCGTGGGTTGTGGATTTGTGAAACCGCCGCGATTTTGCGCGGAAAGTGAAGTGGCCAGGATCACCGCAAGGCAGAACCCGATCAGAGTTCTCATGAAAATGCGCTCCTGCCTCAATTGTACCGCCGGCGTTCCGCAAGCAAACGCCGGCCAGAGAACGGTCTAATGTTGCAGGTGTTATTTCTTCGGAGGGGCAGTGGGCGCCGCCGGACGGGCAGCCGGCTGAGCTGGACGCGGCGCCGGAGCAGTCCCCGCCGGTGCGGCCGTGCGCGCCGGGGCGGCGGTTGAAGCCGAACCCTGATTCGCCTTGTCGTACAAGGAAACAATTTCGTTGGTGATATCGATCGAGCTTGCCGCCCAAAGCACGGGTGTTTGCGGGTTGCTCACGTCGAGGACTACCGCGAATCCGTTGTCTTGGGCATACTTGCCGATGATCGCCATCATCTTCTGCCCGAGTTCCTGCATGAGCTTGCTTTGCTCCTGGTCGAGGTCGGCCTGCGCATCCTCGGTATCCCGGTTCAATGCCTTGGTATTGCTATCGATGTCGCGCATGAGCTTGTTCTTGGCGTCCTCGCTCATGGTGGCGTTGCCCTTACGGAGCTGATCCTGCAGGGACGCGATCTCGGTCTGCTTCTTTTCCAATTCCGCTTTCTTGGGCGCGAATTTTGTGGTGAGCTCATTGGCGGCCTTCTGGCCATCCTTCGTGCTCAAAATCGCATTCTGCACGTGAATGATGCCCACCTTGGTGGGCGCTTGCCCCTGTGCGAGGGCGGCCGAAGCGCTCAAGGCCAGTGCGGAAAAAACAAGAAAATTCGTTTTCAACTTCGTACTCCTAGGTGTGAAATACTAGCATACCGCAATAGCCGGACTCTTTAGAACGTGCGGCCAATGGTGAAGCGAAACAACGTCCGTTTCTCGAAAAACGGGTAGGCCTGGCCGAACTGCACGACGGCGGAATTGAACGTAGCGGCATTCGGGAACATGGAACGGTCGGCCACAATCGGCGGCTGTAAGTACGACTGCAGAATGGATGGGTTGTAGGCCCAGTAAATGCGGAAGGGCGCGTTGACCACGGGCAGCAGCACCTGAAACTCGATTCCGGTGGATGCTCTCATCCTTTGCGTTCCTGGCGCAATGTGTACGGTCTGATTGAAGGCCGCCTGCGGGAATTGCGTGTTCAGATCGTCCAGGCGGCTCTGGACCATCTTTAACTGGCTGGCCACCAGAATCTTGTTGACGCCCGCATCCGCGAACAGCGCCATCGTGACTGGCCCGACGATCGGAATTCGGTACTCGAAGTTGCCGATCACCTGCGTATCACCGCCGGGAGTGATGAGCTGGTATGTCGGAATGGTCATGGTAGCGTTTACGGTAGAAACGGCGCCGTTGCTGATGACCTTCTGCGTGCGCTGCGACCCGTCGTCGTTCAGCACGTTAATGGTAGCGCTTGACGGGATGAAAGCCACCGGCGTGATGCCCCAGATCTCAAATCCGCGAACGTCCTGCTCGCCGCCGATGAAGGTGCGGGCGAACGGCGGGACCTCGTGGCCGGCATACCCGTAAATCGTGGAGGCGGCCAGGTGAAACGCCAGAATGTGGCGCTTGTGCCAGGGCGCCGGCTTGAAGTATTTGAAATCCAAAGCCGGACGAATCGTGTTCACGTTTCCGCCCAAGCCCGCAATGGCCGTGGAAAAGAAGATGCTCTTTCCGCCGGTGGGATTGAGAGCCTGGTTGACGGTGTTGTATGTGTAGGACGGAGTCACCTGGCTGGTTCGCACGCCGCTTAACGAGTTCGGCCCCGAAACACCGCTGAAATTGATGTACTGGAAGTAGCTCTGAGACGCGGTGGTCAGCGTCTTGACATCCGAAACGTCGTAGCCGTATGTGAGTCCGACGCGAGCGAAACTGCGCTTCAGAGGATAGCTCGTTGAGAAGTTGAAGCCGTGGCTGTTCTGGATGTAATTCAGAAGATTTTGGCTGCCTAGACCGCTATACAGCGGAATCAGGTTCTGGCCGGCGAGAATCGATGCCTCGCGCCCCTGGTCGAAGTTGAAGCGCGTCAGGTAAACGTTGAAACCCAACTGCAGCGGCCGGTCCATGAAGTATGGCTCCGTGAAACCGAAGCTCACCGACCGCATGCGTGTGCCGAGCTGCGAATCGATCGACAGGGTTTCGCCCAACCCGAGAAAGTTGTTGGTCGAGTAATTGAATCCCATGAAGCTGCCGGCGATTCCCGAAACTCCGCCGTTCAAACCCACGGAATTCTTGCCGCGCTCCTTCACTTTGAGAGTGATGTCGACCGTATTCGACTGCGGGTTCCGCTTGATATCGGCCGCATCTTCCTTTTTCAGCGGCTCGAAGTAGCCGAGCTGATTAAGCCGCAGGATACTGAGCTCCCACAGGCGGGTGTTGAACATGTCGCCTTCGTCGAGCAGAATCTCGCGGCGGATGACCTTGTCGCGCGTGGTCGTATTGCCAGAGAAATCGATGCGCCGCACGAAGAACTGCTTGCCTTCGTCGGCCGTCAGAGTCAGATCGATCTGGTCGGAATTCGGAACGATATCGAAGGACGGCTCCGGAACGAAATCGATATAGCCGAACTCGCCGTAGAGATTCCGCATGTTCTCGAGGCCCTTGCGCAGCTTGGCCGTCGAGAAGACATCGCCTTGGCCCATCTGGAACAGCGGCCGCATCAGCGTTTCCGGCGTGCGGAACAGCTTCACCCCGACGAAGTTCATCGCGTGTAGATGATAGAGCCGGCCTTCCTCGACGGGAACCGTGATGTCGGCGAAAATACCGGGCTTGTTCATCTTGATTAGAGGCAGGCGCCAGCCCTCGCCTCCTGTGCGGCGCATTTTGACGGTCTGGTCGAGCGCCTTGGCCGTGAAGTAGCCCTTGTCCTGGTAGGCCTGCCGAATGCGCTCTTTGTCCTCTTCGAGCTTTTCCGAATCGTATGTCTTCGCAAAGATGTTCTCGAACAGAATGGAATGCGGAATGCCGATCGGGTGCGAGTTCTTCATCGCGCGGATCACCCACCGGTCGTTGTACGCCTGGTTGCCCGTGATATCGATAACCCCCACCTTGACCTTCGGTCCTTCTTTCACCTCGAAAGTGACTTTCAGGGAAGAGGGCGGGATCTGCTCGATGACCGGGTCGACGGTCGCGTACTGCCGGCCGCGCTCCGCCAGGAATTCCTTGAGCACCACGGCTGCCCGCTGCACCTTGTTGGGATCGTACTGCGATTCCACCGAAAGGCCGACCTTGCGGTCCTTAAAGCGGTCGAGGACCTCCGAAACGGTGACGGAATGAATGCCCTGGTAATCGATGGAGCGCACGACGCGGCGCTCGGTCACCACGAATCGGACGATGACCCCCGTGCGGCCCGGCTCGACCTCCAGCCGGATGTCGTCGAACCTTCCGGTGTTCCAGAGTGCCGTGAAGTCCCGGCGCAGCGCTTCCTCATTGTAAACATCGCCGGCCTTGGTGAAGATCAGCGCCTTCAGCGTGTCCTGAGGCACGCGCCGCGCGCCCCTGAATTCGATGGCTTCGACAATTTCGCCGGACGGCTTTACGGGAACTTCGGGCTGCGGCGGCTGCTCCAGCCGGGGTTGGCCTGGCTGTGGCGCAGGCGCCTGTCCGGGCTGCTGCGGAGCCGGTTGCGGAACGGTTTCGAATGGATTCTGCCGGCCCGGAGCCTGCCCCGGCGGCTGTTGGGCCGGCGCCTGCGGCGCGGCCGCGTCCGGCACGTTCTCAAATGGGCTCTGATTGCGCGGAGCCGGTGCGGGCGGCTGCTGAGCCGGTGCTGGCTGGGCCTGTTGCTGAGCCGGAGTCTGCCGCGGCGGCTGCTGCGCCGCTACAGGTAATGCCAGAAACGCGCAAAGGGACGCGGGTACAACCACCAGGCACCATCGCCTGAACAACTTCATCGAAACATGCCTTTCCACTCTGCGCAGATAGAGAAATATTGCTTCACGGGAGCCACTTCGGTACAACTCGGATGCCAAGATGGTAAATCGTTATTTTACCGAATCTTCTGGGCACCAACAACGAGCGGACCGCACAACACTGTGAAGGGCGGTCACACCCGGCAGGCCGTCCGCGAAAACATTGATAACTGGGCAGTTTAGCTGCCGCGAGACAGCCGCACTCCCTGACGGGCGACAAAGATGACGACGAGCTGCTTACGCCGGCACCGCCGAACGGATAAAACTCACGATCGAATCCAGCGACGCGCCGGGCTGAAACACGGCGGCCACGCCTTGCTGCTTCAGCGCTTCAGCGTCTTCGTCGGGAACGATGCCGCCGACGATCACCTTAACGTCGGACATATCCTTGTCGCGCAGCAGTTCGAGCACGCGGGGCACGATGGCATTATGAGCGCCCGACAGAATGGATAGACCGATCACCTGCACGTCTTCCTGTAACGCGGCGTTAACGATCATCTCCGGGGTTTGCCGCAAGCCGGTGTAGATCACTTCCATACCGGCGTCGCGCAGGGCGCGGGCAATCACCTTGGCCCCGCGGTCGTGGCCGTCGAGACCCGGCTTGGCCACCAGCACTCGGATAGGACGTGTCATAAGGCTTACAGACTCGCGCTTAGAGGTGGCTCGTTTCCTGATAGGTGCCGAACACGGCGCGGAGCGCATCGCAGATTTCGCCCAGGGTGGCGTAGGCGCGCACGGCATCGAGAAGGCAGGGCATCGTGTTTTCGGTCCCCTCCGCAGCCCGTTTCAAGGCATCCAAGGAGCGCCCAACCTGCCGGTTATCACGCCGGCGCCGCAGCGCCTCGAGCTTCGCTCGTTGATGATTGGCCGAGGTTTCGTCGATTTGCAAGAGTTCGATTGGCTGGTCGTCGGCCTGGAAACGATTTACTCCGACGATGACGCGTTCCCCGGCTTCCACTTCGCGCTGGTACCGGTAACTCGCGGCGGCGATCTCCCGCTGCGGGAACCCGGCTTCAATGGCCGGAACCATTCCCCCCATTGCATCGATCCGGCCGATATATTCGTTGGCGGCGTGTTCCGTCTCGAGTGTCAGCTTCTCCAGGAAGTAGCTGCCGCCCAGCGGATCGGGTGTCTCCGTGATACCGGTTTCGTGTGCCAGTACCTGCTGGGTGCGGAGCGCGATAGTGACGGCGTGTTCGCTCGGCAGAGCGT
>CAZKQQ010000263.1:0-8429 GCA_964554945.1 uncultured Solibacteraceae bacterium
TTCCGTAGTGCGTGAGGGTGTATGAAACGAACTTTGCTCATTCTGTTTTGGCAGCTCGGCGTGCTGGCAGGGATCCACGCTTCTGCCGATGTCGTCACGCTGAAGGATGGCCGCCAGGTCTCCGGGCTGATTGAATCCGGCAACACACAGGAAGTTCGCATCCAGACAGAGGGACGTACCGAAGTCATCGCGGTGGATGAGATTCAATCCATCCGATTCGGGCCGCAAGAGGCGTCGCCACCCCGGTCATCGACTCCAGCGCCTGCTGCGGCGCCAGCTCCGGCAGCTGCTCCAGCTGCTGCTCCCGCGCCCGCTCCGACGCCTGCTCCCGCGCCCGCTCCAGCTGCCGTCGCACCTACAACTGTGCCACGGGCACCCACGCCCGCCGCTGCACCCGCCTCGCCAGACTCCCACAGCATCACTCTGCCTATCGGCACGGAGATTGCGGTGCGCACCATCGAGCGCATCGATTCGAAGAACGCGGATCTGTTTCGCGAATATGCTGGGAGCCTGGACGACCCAATCGTCGTCGACGGCGTCGAAGTTGTTCCGGCGAATGCGAATGCGGTGCTGAGAGTGATCGAAGCGCAGGGTCCGGGACTGACCCATCGCGCCTCCCTGGTGACCGCCCTGATTGCCGTGACCGTTCACGGACAGAGAGTCAGAGTGGAAACCGGCAAGGTCGATTCCAAAGCCGGATCGCAGGCCAAACATACGCTGACCGGCACGGCAGCAGGCGCGGGCGCGGGGGCAGCAATTGGAGCCGCGGCTGGAGGAGGAGCAGGCGCCGCAATCGGAGCCGGAGTCGGCGCCGCGGCGGGAACCGTCGCCGGGAAGCTCACTGGCAAACCCGTGATCATTGCTCCGGAGACGCGCTTCACGTACAAACTGACGCAGCCGGCGGTCATCAACTCCGCGGAGGCGGCGCGATGAGAGTGCGGTCAATCCTGCTGATCCTCGTACTCTGCGTATCCGCCCACGCGGATACCCTGGTTCTCCGCAACGGTATGCGTGTGACCGGGCGATGGTGGGCCACCGATGGCACCCTGATCAGCTTTCTCGTCAACAATCGCCTGGAGCGGTATGCACGGTCGGAAGTATTAGAGGTGATATTCGGGCCTGACCCGTCCGCCAGGTGAGCCCCGGTGCTCCCCGCCCCTGTTCCGGCCACAGCGCTCCGGCTGGCCGGGTCCACTCACTTCAGAGCCGTCCCGCCTAAGGCCGATTTCCCTACCCTCCTAAGGCTGTTTCCGACTAGTCCCACCTCGCCCCACGCGCTACAGTCAGCTTCGTAGCACATCATATACGGGCAGAGCAGTTTCCTTCCTTTAGTTAGTAAGTAGTTCTCGCAGTTATCCGCGCCGGCCCGCTTCAATAATTCATCCCCGGAGGTTTCCTTGAACCTTAGATCCTTTATCGCCGCGCTTCTCGGACTTTCAGCCTTAACAGTAAGCCTTGTAGCGCAGGGACCGTCCGTTTGGATTGCTCCCAGCCTGCAGCGAGTGGGGCAGTCAGATCCAGCGGGCAGTGGCACTGTGGCGCAAGTTTCCGCAGCCAAGGGCGAATCTGAGTCTTTCCAGATTGTCGTCAATGCTCCCACGGCACTAACCAATGTCAAT
Organism: uncultured Solibacteraceae bacterium; assembly: GCA_964554945.1. Classification (GTDB taxonomy): domain Bacteria; phylum Acidobacteriota; class Terriglobia; order Bryobacterales; family Bryobacteraceae; genus PSRJ01. The sequence continues at coordinate 1,620 of CAZKQQ010000263.1, forward strand.
GTTACCGTCACGGACCTGACCGGCCCTTCCGGCCAGACGATCTCCCAGGCAAATCTGGCGCTCTTCCGCGAGCAGTATATATTTGTAGATTCCTCCAGTCCAGACTGGCACGGTTCCAACCGTCCGCTCGGTGCGGGATCGTATCCGGACGGCCTGATTCCATTCATCGATCCCAACACCGGCACGCGTCCCGTGGGCGGCAGTCTCGCAGCTACGCCGTTTAACGTGTCAGCCGGCAGTAATCAGCCCATTTGGGTGGATGTGTTTGTGCCGCGGGCGACAGCTGCCGGCCAATACACAGGCACCTACACGGTCACCAGCGATCAGGGGAACGCGTCCGGGCAAATATCTCTGCAAGTCTGGAATTTCACGCTTCCGTTAGAGCCGGCGCTCAAATCCAGCTTCTCATTCTGGACGGCTGATTCTTTAGCCGCGGAACAGGAATTACTCCGGAATCGCGTGACTCCTCTGAACGTACCGGCGGGGAACCAGCCCGGTCTGATTGCGAACTTCGGATTGGGAAATAACAATGTGAACTTCTGGAGCGGCGCCGATGTGAGCACATGCAGCATGTCCCCTGCGCCGAGCATCGCCCAATTCCGTGCGGCCGCCAACTCCAATCAGGCCGGGTTGTATCTTTTCGACTATTCCGCCGACGAAGTTGGCAACTGTTCCAACCTATTCCCCACCATCAAGGAATGGGCCAAGAACATGCACCAGGCCGGCATCAACAATCTGGTTACCATGGCGCCGGTGAGCGCGCTTTTTGACGATGGATCCGGCTCCGGACGTTCCGCCGTCGATGTCTGGGTGATGCTCGCGTCGATGTACGACCAGAATCCTGGTCTGGTGCAGCAGGCCTTACAAAAGGGCGACTCGGCATGGTCCTACACCACTCTCGTGCAAGACTCTTACTCGCCCAAATGGGAGCTCGATTTCGCTCCCGTCAACTTCCGCGTGCAGCCGGGTTTCATCAATGAGAGCCTCGGGCTGAGCGGCCTGTTGTACTGGCGAGTGGATCATTGGAATTCCAATCCATGGACAAACCTCGATACGACCGGCGTATACAGTTCCTCGAACTATCCCGGCGAGGCCATGCTGGTGTACCCGGGGTCGACGGTCGGGATCGCCGGAGTGGCGCCGTCGATGCGGTTGAAATGGATTCGCGACGGCGTGGACGACTACGACTACATCGAGTTGTTGAAGCAGGCCGGTCAGGGCAATGCGGCTCTGCAGATCGCGCGCAGCGTAGGCGCCGATTGGACCAACTGGACGCGTGATCCAAACGCGGTGGCCGCCGCGCGCCAAAAATTGGGGCAGGCTCTCGACGCACTCAACGGCGACGCTCCGGCGCCACCGGTCTCGGCAGCGCCACCAGCGTCGCCGGCACCGCCAGCCTCGCCGGCTCAACCCGTCCCGCCGGCAAATAACGCGACTCTCGTCAACCGGAACTCCGCCAGCTACGTTGCCAACGTCGTTACCCCCGGAATGATTGGGTTCGGAGAAGCCTCCGGCATCCTCCCCACCTTATTGACTGCCGGTTCCAATTCATGGCCGACGAACCTCGGCGGCGCGACCCTGGACATCACCGACAGCCAGGGCAAGACGATCTCAGCACCGATTTCCTTCGCCACTTCGAATCAAATCGGCTACCTGGTTCCCGCAACCGCCGCTCTCGGACCCGCCATCGCAAGACTGACGACGTCCTCCGGCACCGTGATTTCGGGCAGCCTGGATATCGAGCCGGTAGCGCCCGGTTTGTATTCGGCAAACTCCAATGGCTCAGGCGTAGCCGCGGGCCTATGGGTGCGGGGCGATTCCAACGGCAACCGCACGCAGGGATATCTGTTCGATCCGGCACAGCCGGCCGGCGCCCGCGCCGCTGTTGCCGTGGATCTCAGCCCGGGCAATCAGGTCTATCTATCGCTGTACGGCACGGGCTTCCGAAACGCCGGCTCAGTCAATGCCCTGGTGGGGGGCATGCCCGTGCCCGTCTATGGAATCGCTCCCGCCGGCGACCAGCCCGGCCTGGACCTGATCAACATCGGCCCTCTGCCTCAATCGCTGACCGGAAGCGGCGAGGTTCCGATTATGCTGACGTTCGACGACAAACCGGCCAATCCGGTGACAGTCAGTATCCGTTGAGAGTGGGCGATTACTGTTCGAACGCCACGAGCCGCGCATCCACGTTGGTCCGCAGTTCGTCTTCGCCGGGAAACTGCTCCGCCCCCTGGGGGAAGATCGCTGAGACCAGGGCCTGGTACGTTGGCAGGTTGCGGTATCGCACGGCCGCATAGCCGAGTGCGTCCGCGATCAGGCACGCAGCCTTGACTACTTGCAGCAGCGGCGATTCCCCCTGACGAATCGCATCGTGGTGATGCTCGCAGATCTCCGCAAACGCCAGAGGAAAGGCCCACGTCTTTACCAGCCACGCCCCGGCCAACCCGTGATCGACGTTGATGGCGGCTTGCTCCGCCATCAGCACTTCCGCCGAGTCGCGATATTGCGCCGTCAACACGGGGGCGATCTCCCGGGCATACGATTTGAGCAGGCCAAGGCGGCCGATGTCGTGCATCAAAGCAGCCGTATACGCCCGGTCCCCAGGCACATCAAATTTTGCCGAGATTTCCTCGGCGATCACTGCGCAGGCCGCCGTGTGCCGCCAGCATTGCCGGACTAATGGGCTGGCATGGCCGAGATATGCCCGCATCGCGACTGTCACGGCCAACGCCTTAATCCGGTCTAGTCCTAAAACCGAAACCGCATGGCCCAAGACATGCATCTTCGACGGGAAACCGAACAAAGGGGAATTTGCAAGAAACAGGATTTCCGCGGCAAACGCCGGGTCGCCTTCGATTACGGAAGCCAGCTTGTGCAGGTCCATACTCTCGTCGGCCGAAAGCGAGAGCACATGGTTCGCGATGGAGTGGAGAGGCGGCAGATTACAGAGCTTGGACGGAATCGTAACGGCATGAACCTGGGAGTCTTGTCCGGCGTCGATGACCGCCTCGCTTTCGCAAGGAGGCGCGCCGGCCATCTTTTCGCGCATACCTGAATTATCAGGCCGGGCCACCTTACGTCGATAATCCCTTTGGTTAACCGCTTCCAAAAATGGGAAGCCGGACCGCAGGGTGTCGGGTATACTCAACCGTCAGGAATGCCTCGGCTATGACACAAGCTTGTCCTACCAGAGAAGATATCGTCGGGCAGATCAAGCACGCCATGACGGAAATATTCTCGATCCACAGCGATGAAGTAACCGCCGCGATCCACGGTGATTTCAGCGCTCATGATGAATTGCGGGACCGCTTCGCAAAGGCCCAGCGCAGGGAAAGTCTGTTAATCGACAGGCTGCGGAGACATACCGAAGAACACGGCTGCTGACGGTCTCCGGCCTTTCATCCACTCCCCGATATGGCGGGCCTTCACCGGCGAGGGTTTCGGCGCGGCTGAACCTTCAGCTACAATTCGGAGATCGCGAGTCGGAGGGGACATGAAAAATGTAGCAGGATTCGCCGTCTTGGTTGCCGCCGGACTGCTTGTGGCCTCAGACGAGCTGCAACCAGCGCCTGACTGGGCGTACGGATATCTCAAGCCGCTGGCGCCGGGCGATCCAGTCGCGCCGCCGTGCCGCCCGGCCGCCAAAGCATTCCCGGATTGCGCCTACTCAGCGGCTTCGCCGCCCGAGGATGGCGTAAAGCGCGAACTACCGGGCGCCGCCGCTAAATTCACGCGCAACGAAGCCTACTTCGACTACGGCCCGGCGGACTGGTATCCGGGCGATCATCCAGCAATGCCCGATATCGTGGCGCACGGCAAGCAAGCCACCGGAACCCGCGCCTGCGCGTTGTGTCATTTTCCAAATGGTCAAGGCAAGATGGAGAATGGCGGCGTGGCCGGGCTGAGCGCGCCGTACATCCGTCAGCAGTTGAAGGCATTCCAGAGCGGAGCCCGCCACAGCGCCGATCCGCGTAAAGCCAACACCAACGAAATGGCCCAGATTGCCCGCTCGCTGAACGACGAAGAAGCGAACGCCGCAGCGAACTATTTTGCTTCGATGAAATGGCGTCCCTGGGTGAAGGTAATCGAAGCGGACCAGGCGCCGGCGGTTCGCAGCACTGCCAACGGCCTGTTCCTTCCCATCCCGAACGCGGCCCCCATTCCGCTTGGCGATCGGATCATTGAAGTTCCAGAGAATCCGGAGCGGACCGATGTGATGCGGGACCCGCATTCCGGCTTCATCGCCTACGCTCCGTCGGGCAGCATTGCGAAAGGCGAAGCTTTGGCCATGAGCGGCGCCGGCAAGACAAAGGCGTGCGGGACTTGCCACGACATGGATTTGAAGGGCAGAGGCAACATCCCGGGGATTGCCGGCCGCAGCCCGAGCTATCTGATGCGCCAATTGTGGGATTTCAAACAAGGCGCGCGTAAAAGCCCGGTCATGGCGCCTCTAGTCACGAAGCTGGATATGGATGACATGATCGCGCTGGCCGCTTACGCCGCTTCGCGCATGCCCTAGCAGCGAGGCGCTGGACCCGCCAGGGGCCGGCTAATGTGGTGTCTTAGAATTAGCCTGACCGCTGGCTTACGCGCGCGGCTCCGTAACCTTGGACCGCCTGGAACAGCGCTGCTTCGACCCCGGAACAAACCTTCGCTAAGATACAACCATGATCCGGCTGTTGCTGATCGGCCTCGCGGCCGGCGGAGGGCTCATGGCGGATTCCGGTTTCGATCAGGCGCTGGCGGCGCGCTTCGCGCGGCTGGCGCTCGACTGCGTCCACCAGGAATACCCCAATAAGATCGCTCACGCTATGAACTCCGATACCGACGTCAAGCCTCCGCGTGAGCTGACGCCCGCGTTCTATGGCTGCTATGACTGGCATTCTTCCGTCCACGGCCACTGGCTGCTGGTCCGGCTGGCGCGCCTGTTTCCGCAAGCGCCGTTCGCGCCCGATGCGCGCCGGGCGGTGGCGCAGAGCCTCACGCCGGCTCACATCAGCCAGGAAGTGAAATACCTGACGGCGATGGGCCGCAGCAGTTTCGAGCGGCCTTATGGTCTGGCGTGGCTGCTGCAACTCGAGGCCGAGCTCCAAGAATGGAACGATCCGGAGGCGCGGCAGTGGGCCGCCAGCCTGCAACCGCTCGCGCAGGCGGCGTCCGCCCGCATCTCCTCGTGGCTTCCCAAACTCGATCACCCGATTCGCACCGGCGAGCACAACAACACGGCTTTCTCAATGGGTCTGATGCTGGATTACGCCCGCATCGCCGGTAACCGCGAGTTCGGAAAGCTGGTGGAAGCACGCGTGCGGGATTACTATCTGAAAGACCGCAACTGCCCGCTCGCCTACGAACCCTCGGGCGAGGATTTCCTGTCGCCTTGTCTCGCCGAAGCCGATGTAGTCCGGCGGATTCTTCCACCGGAGGAGTTCGCAAACTGGCTGACCGCGTTTTTACCAGCCGTGGAAATGGAACCCACCCGCGTCACTGACGTCACCGACGGCAAGCTCTACCACCTGGCCGGTTTGAATCTCAGTCGCGCGTGGATGCTCGAAGGTATCGTATCCAAGCTGCCGCCGGCCGACGCGCGACGCCAGGCCTTCACCGCCCTTGCCAGCAAACTCCGGCGCGCCGGTCTCGACAGCATCCGCGCCGAGCATTACGAAGGTGGGCACTGGCTGGGCAGCTTTGCGGTTTACCTGGTGAGCGGCCGCGGCCTGCCGCGTTGAGGCATAGCTCATGTACAATCCCGCTCATTTCAAGGAAGAGAGTCCGCAGGCGCTCCACGATTTTATGGCGCAACACCCGCTGGCGACGCTGGTGACCCTGGGCTCCCAGGGTTTGTGCGCCAGTCACCTGCCCCTGCTGCATGATTGCCGCGCGGGAGGTTTCGGCGTTCTGCGCGGTCACATGGCGAAAGCCAATCCGCAATGGTCCGATCTGACGCCCGGGGTGCGCGCACTTGCGATCTTCACCGGCCCGCAGCATTACATCAGCCCGAACTGGTATCCCTCGAAAGCGGAACACGGCAAGGTCGTACCCACCTGGAACTACGTGGCGGTTCACGCACGCGGATCGATCCTGGTTATTCACGATGCGCAATGGCTGAAGCAGAATGTATCCGATCTGACCGCCGCTCACGAAGCCGCGCTCCCGAATCCATGGAGCGTCGAATCGGCTCCGGCAGGCTATGTGGATAACCTGGTGAACGCCATTGTCGGAATCGAGATCGCGATCGAATCGCTCGAAGGCAAGTGGAAAGCCAGCCAGAACCGGCCGGAAGCCGATCGGCTCGGCGTTATCGCCGCCCTAAACGATTTGGGCACGCCGGAAGGCGGCCGCATGGCCGAAATCATATCCCAGGCAAACCGCCGGACCAGGTAAACCGCGGTTGCCTGGAGCCTCGCGCTGTGCGAGATTCAAAGAATCCCCGTTCGTCTCCGAACCGATGTTTTCCTATTCCCAATTCGTCGCGCGTTATCTATCTCCACACGCGAGGAAGGTGGGAGTCTTATCGATCTGCCTGTTTGGTTCGGTAGGCCTGCAACTCTATATCCCGCAAATTGTCCGGCGCTTCATTGATCTGGCGGCGAGCGGCGGGTCCGCCTCGGCCTTGAGTGTCCTGGCGTTCACATTCCTGGGCCTCGCGCTGGCGAACCAGGGACTTTCGGTCGCCTCCACCTATCTCTCCGCCGACATCGGCTGGAGCGCCACCAACACGCTGCGCGCCGACCTGTTCCGCCACGCCCTCGGCCTCGATATGGGCTATCACAAAGACCGGACGCCCGGTGAAATGATCGAGCGCATCGACGG
>CAZKQQ010000264.1:0-512 GCA_964554945.1 uncultured Solibacteraceae bacterium
ACCGGCCGCTACCTCAACCCGATTTACATCATGGCCGATTCCGGCGCGCGCGGATCCAAACAGCAGATCCGTCAGCTCTCCGGCATGCGCGGTCTGATGGCCAAACCGTCGGGCGAGATCATCGAGACCCCCATCACGGCGAACTTCCGCGAAGGGCTGGACGTGTTGCAGTACTTCATCTCGACGCACGGCGCCCGAAAGGGTCTGGCCGACACCGCGTTGAAGACGGCAGATTCCGGCTACCTGACGCGGCGCCTGGTGGACGTGGCGCAGGACGTGATCATCAGCGAGAACGACTGCGGCACCACAGAAGGCATCTACGTAGAACCGATCATCGAATCCGGCGAAATCATCGAGCCGTTGCGCGACCGCATCGTCGGCCGCGTGGCGCTCGAAGATCAGAAGGACTACGAAGGCAACGTGATCGTGGCGGTGAACCACGAGATCACCGAAGACCTCGCGGCCGCGATTCAGGCGGCCGGTATCGAGCGTGTAAAGATCCGCTCGGTGCT
>CAZKQQ010000264.1:522-945 GCA_964554945.1 uncultured Solibacteraceae bacterium
CCTGCGAATCCAAGCGCGGCGTCTGCGTCGCGTGCTACGGCCGCAACCTGGCGACGGGACGGTTGGTGGAGCGCGGCGAAGCGGTCGGCGTGATCGCGGCGCAGTCCATCGGCGAACCTGGAACGCAGTTGACAATGCGCACGTTCCACATCGGCGGAACGGCAACCAGGGTCAGCGAGCAATCCACGCAAGACGCGAAGTCCGACGGCTTTGCCCGGTACATCGGTATCCAGACGGTGCGCAGCAAGGCCGGCGAGCTGATCGCGATGAACCGCAACGGTATTATGGCGGTGGTGGACGATAAGGGACGCGAGAAAGAGCGCTACCCGGTGGTGTACGGCGCGCGCGTTCTCGTGGAAGATGGGGCTCCTGTCAAGAGCAACCAGATCCTGCTCGAGTGGGATCCGTACACCTTCTCCATTC
>CAZKQQ010000264.1:955-8334 GCA_964554945.1 uncultured Solibacteraceae bacterium
AAGTCAGCGGCGCGGTGCATTTCCGCGACCTGATCGACGGCATGACCTTGCAGGAGCAGGTGGACGAGGTCACCGGTATGTCGCAGTTGGTCGTCACGGATTCTCCGGACGAGAAGCGGCAGCCGACCATCATAGTGCGGCCGGAGGGCGCGCAGGGTTCGCGCTCGGAAGCGAAGAAATACCTGATGCCCACCCACGCTCACCTGATGGTGCGCGATGGCGAAGAAGTGCACGCCGGCGATGTGCTGGCGAAGATCCCGCGCGAAACCACCAAGACCAAAGACATCACCGGCGGTCTGCCGCGTGTGGTGGAACTGTTCGAAGCGCGCAAGCCGCGCGAGACGGCCATCATCGCGGAGATCAACGGCACCGTGAAATACGGTGAGGTCACCAAGGGCCAGCGCAAGATCTTCGTCGAAGGCGATGACGGGGAGAAGCGCGAGTATTCTCTGCCTCGCGGCGTTCATATCAACGTTCAAGAAGGCGAGAAGGTGAAGGCGGGAGAGCCGCTCATGGATGGCCCGCGCAATCCGCACGACATCCTGGATGTCCTTGGCGAAAAGGAACTGCAGAAATACCTGGTGAATGAAATCCAGGAAGTCTATCGTCTGCAGGGCGTCAACATCAACGATAAGCACCTTGAGGTCATCTCGCGGCAGATGATGCGTTGGGTGGAAATCGAAGACATTGGCGATACCGAGTTCCTTCCCGGCGAAATTGTGGACAAGTTCAAGTTCCGCATCGAGAATCTGAAGGTCGAGGAGGCGGGCGGGCGTCCGGCGCGCGGCAAAGCCAAACTGCTGGGCATCACCAAGGCTTCGCTTTCGACCGATTCATTCATCTCCGCGGCGTCCTTCCAGGAGACCACGCGCGTGCTCACCGAAGCCGCCATCAACGGCAAGGTGGACTACTTGAGGGGTCTCAAGGAGAACGTCATCATGGGCCGCCTCGTTCCTGCCGGCACCGGCATGGAATATTACCGCCGGGTGAAGATCGAGGGCGAGGACGTGGTGGAAGAGGCAGTGACGGAAGTACCGCTGGAGCAGATTCCCGGCTACGACGAAGAGACCCGGCTGCAATATGCCGGAGGGCTCCCCGAAGATACCGGCGAAGAATCGTTAGCAGAATAGCGCGGTTACGCCACCGGTGGAAAGAGACACCGGTGGCAAGACCCCGGCCTCGGGCGGACACCACCAACGCGACAGGGCTGTGCGATAGTAGAAAGATCCCATGCAGTGCGAGGTCTTTTGAAAACGGTTCTGCTCGTCCTTTGTCTGGTTACATTTCTGCTCGTTGAGTCTGCGTCTGCATCGCAGCTAGCCATCATCGTTCTGAATACGCTGAATTGGGGTGCCGGGCATCCACCCTCCGATTGGCAAATCAAGGTGGTGCATGGCAAGCCGGAAATCGCGGTATGCCGCGAAGATGACGGATCCTGTCTGCACCTGAAGAGCACCAAATCCTCTTATGCTTTGGAACATGGAGTCGACGTAAATCCGCAGGAAACCCGATTTCTGACGTGGCGCTGGAAAGTAACGCAACTGCCGGCAGGAGGAGACTTCCGCCGCGCCGCGACCGATGACCAGGCGGCACAAGTGCTGGTGGCCTTCACGGACCGGCGTGTTTTGACATACATCTGGGACACAACGGCGCCCAAGGGTACAGCCCAATCGGCCAGTTCGATCCCTTTGGTGCACATTTTTGCCGTAGTCTGCGAATCCGGGACCAGCGAGGCCAACCACTGGATCACTGAAACGCGGGACGTAGCGGCCGACTACCAACAGGCCTACGGCCGCCCCGCGCCGCAAATCAAAGGGCTGCGGCTACAAATCAATTCTCAACACACCGGCACCGCCGCAGAGAGCTATTTCGGCGAAGTGGCCTTCCGCAGTAGCCTGCAGTAATGATCCTGGTTACAGGTGCAACCGGATTTATCGGGAGCCATGTGGCCGAGACCCTGCTGGCTCAGGGAGAAAAAGTCCGCGCTCTAATTCGGCCGTCCAGTTCTCTCCGCTATTTGCCTGCCGTGGACGTGGCAACCGGGCTCGAAGAGGCGTTGGCCGGCGTGACCGCAGTCATTCACCTCGCGGGAGCCACTAAAGCGCTTCGTGCGGCGGACTACTACGAAGCCAATGTGAAGGCTACGGAGCGCCTGGCGCGTGCGATTGGCGGCCGCGATATCCGGCTTGTGCACGTTAGCTCACTAGCCGCTGTAGGGCCGGCAACAAAGGGTAATCCGGTGAGCGAGGATGCTGACCCGCACCCTTTCACTCACTATGGAAAATCGAAACTGGAAGCCGAGAGTGTGGTTCGCGCCTGGGCTCCCGGCGCGGTGATCGTGCGGCCGCCTGTTGTCTATGGACCGCGCGATACAGGTGTGTTGCAGATGTTAAGGCCGATCAGCAAAGGATGGGCGCTGGAGATCGCAGGGGGCGAGCGCTGGTTCAGCGCCATTTATGTGCGCGATCTCGTGGACGGGCTCATCGCGGCTACGCGATCTCCGGTGGCGGCCGGCCGCACGTATTTCCTTTCGCACTCCGTTCCGGTTTCCTGGAGTGATCTGGTCGCGGCGGCAGCCCGCATTATCGGACGGTCTCCGCGGGTCCTCCGAATCCCGGTCGGCGCCGCCGGGGCAATTGGATTCTGCGCGGAGATGTGGTCTCAAGCCACTCGGACGCCCGGTATCCTGTCGCGCGAGAAGATTGCCGAAGCCCGATGCGCGGCGTGGACCTGCGATCCGAGCCGAGCCACTCGGGAACTGGGCTTCGAAGCGCGGACATCGCTCGAGAAGGGTCTCGCCGAAACGCTCGCCTGGTACAAGGAGGCTCGATGGCTGCGGTACTGAAGACCGACACGGAGAGGCGTTTCTGGCCCGTAGACAAGGTGATCCTGGCCTATTTCGCGTTTGCCTTAGTGGCGGTCGTCGGCTGGTGGGGCAACTTGGCGTACGCGCCTCTATTCCTTGCATTTCATTTATGCGGCGCGGCACTGCTGATTTTCGAAATTCGATATCCGAACTGGACTAGTCGGGTTTTCCGGCATTGGTATCCTCTCCTCTATGTCGCGGCTTGCTATAAGGAAATGGCCTACCTGATTCCAGCTATTCGCGGGGGCGACGCCGATGCGTTCCTGGCAAAGCTGGATTACTCGGTTTGGGGGGCCGACCCCACGGTATGGCTGGAGCGGATACAATCACCGGCTCTAACCGAATTTCTGCAGATTATTTATACGCTGTTTGTCCCTATGGTGCTGGTGCCCGCCTTTGTCCTGTGGAAAAACCGGAATTATGCCGGCTTCCGATATTTTGCTTTCCTGATCGCACTGGGTTATCTGGTTTCATACGTGGGATACCTGATCGTGCCTGCGCGCGGACCCCGTTTTCAGCTTGCCGATCTGCAGCATGCGCCCCTGCGCGGATTATGGCTATTTCAAGGGATGCAATCCACTTTAGATCGCCTGGAATCGGCGCATTATGATTGTTTTCCCAGCGGTCACACGGAACTCACCATCCTGGCATGGTGGAGTACACGACAGTTTGGCAAACAGTTAGTGTTCTGGCTCTATTTTGCCTACACTCTTTGCATCATTTTTGCTACAGTTTATCTTCGATACCACTATACGGTGGATGTGCTGGCGGGAGTCCTGGTCGCCATAATTCTTATTGGGACAGCCCCCCTCATCTATAGAAGCCTGAAACAAACGGTTTGAACTCTGGAGTAAAAGGGACGCGCAGTTTGGGCGGAATCGAAGTCGCATCGGTGGGCGATCACGGGCTGAAGGAGTTCGTGGAACTGCCGTATTCACTTTATCGGAATGACCCGCATTGGGTTCCTCCGTTGCGGATCGCGGTTAAAGAATTACTGGACCGCCGGAAGCACCCGTTCTACGTCAATGCCGAAGCCGAATTCTTTCTGGCACGGCAGAATGGGCAAGTGGTTGGCCGGATCGCCGCAGTGATTGACCGGAACCATAACAAAGTGCACGAGGAGAACGCGGGCTTCTTCGGGTTCTACGAGTCTATTGACGACGGCGCCGTTGCCGAAGCGCTTCTGACGCGAGCCCGGCAGTGGGTTTCGGAGCGAGGCGCGCAATTTCTGCGTGGTCCGGTAAACCCCTCTACGAATTATGAATGTGGGACGCTCATCGATGGCTTCGATTCCAGCCCCATGGTCATGATGACTTACAACCCGCGCTATTATCCAACGCTAATGGATCGGGTGGGGCTGCGTAAAGCGAAAGACCTGCTGGCTTACGGCATGCCGGTGGCCACCATTGATATGGCGAAGATCGAGCGGGTCTCCGAGCGGGTTCTGGCGAAGAACGGCGTAAGAGTGCGGCCCATCAATATGAAAGATTTCGCCGGGGAAGTGGAGCGGGTCTGGGAGGTTTACGGCTCGGCGTGGAGCCGAAACTGGGGTTTTGTGCCGATGACGCGGGAAGAATTCTTCGTGATGGGCAAGGAGATGAAGCAGATTCTCAAGCCGGAACTGGTGCTCATCGGCGAAGTGGGGGATCGGGTCGTCGGGTTTGGCCTCGCCCTGCCCGATATTAACCAGGCGCTCAAGCCCGCCGGAGGGTCATTGTTTCCGACGGGACTCGTCAAAATCCTGTATCATCAGCGTTTGATCAAAAGTGTGCGGGTTATCGCCCTGGGGGTGGTGCCTGAGCACCAGGCCTCCGGGCTACCCGCTGTGTTTTATGCGACACTGGTTCGCAATGCCCGGAAACTCGGCTATGGCGAATGCGAAATGTCCTGGATTCTCGAGGACAACGTGTTGATGAATCGCTCCCTGGAGGTGATGGGCGCGAAGCGGTACAAGACATACCGAATCTACGATTGGAGCTGAGGACCATGCGGGTACCGAGTGCCGACATCACCGGCAAGAAGAAAGGCAGCGCATCGAACGACCTGTTTGAGAAGTGCCGCAGTTTCACACGCCCTAGTGACCTACAATCCGCCGGACTTTACATGTATTTTGAAGTCTTCGGCGATCGCGAAGGTTGCGCAGCGGGCGAGGTTCGGTTGGGCAAACGCCGCGTCCTGATGTTCGGCTCCAACGACTACCTGGACCTGATCACGCATCCCAAGGTGAAGGAAGCAGCGGCCCAGGCAATCAAGAAATACGGGAGCGGATGCAGTGGTTCGCGGCTGCTGAATGGAACCTTGGACCTGCACGTAAAGCTGGAAGCCGAACTGGCGGCCTTCGTCCACAAACAATCAGCCATTATTTTCGGGACTGGTTTTCAAGCCAATTACGCGACCTTGTCGGCGCTTACCGAGAAGGGCGATGTGATGATTTGTGATCACAACCTCCACGCCAGCCTGGTGGAGGGTGCGCTGCGGTCGCCGGCGCGCACGGTGCGATTTCGCCATAACGATCTGGATCACCTGGAGCGCTGTCTGGAGAATTGCCCTCCGGAAGAAAAGATTCTTCTGGTGTCCGAGGGCGTTTTCAGCATGGAAGGGGATATCGCGGACCTCCGAGGCATCCTTAAGCTGGCGAAGCCGTACGGAGCGCGCGTATATGTGGACGAAGCGCACGGGATCGGGGTGCTGGGACCGACCGGCGCAGGGGCGGCTGAACACCTCGGAGTGCTCGACGACGTGGATATCGTGATGGGCACGTTCAGCAAATCGCTGGCCTCGGTGGGCGGCTTCATCGCGGGCGAGCGCGCGGTGGTCGATTATCTGAAACATACGGCGCGTCCCTTCGTGTTCTCCGCCAGTCTGCCGGCGGCTTCGGTGGCGGCGGTAGCGGCAGCGCTGCAGATCATGAAGAAAGAGCCGCAACGGCAACAAAGGCTGCTGCGGATCGCCGGTCTGTTGCGCGAAGAGCTCCGGGCGCGCGGGTTTGCGGTACTGCCGGGAGAAACGGCGATCGTTCCGGTAGTGATCCCCAATGAGCTGGACCTGTGCCGGTTGTGCAAGGCTCTTCTGGAAGAGGGCATCTATATCAATCCGGTGCTGCGACCGGCCGCCGCTCAAAATCTGCTTCGCATCTCCTGCACCGCCGCGCACACCGAAGCCCACGTCGACCGGCTGGTGACAACGCTGGAGAGAGTGTCGCGTACGCTGGAGATCGAACGATAATTCGGGCAGAACGTCCGTTTGTGAGCGGCTACCGGGCGGAACGCTCCTGGGTGCGGAGCTAACCGGTAAGGCTTCCACACCGCAGTGTTACCCTAACAGGGGATGAGAGGCAAATGGGCGCTGATATGCGCGGCAGCGGTTTTGGCCGGCATCGCCGCCGGCGCCTTTTTTCGCCTCCGCAAGCAGCCGCCGGCGCCCGCAGTTAACAAAGCAGTGGCGCCCGCAGTCCCACCTTCACTCACTCTGAACGGTAAGATTCGCGCGGTCCACGTGGTGGTGGTGAATGCGGAGGTCGATGGCAACATCGATGCGTTTGAAGCCAGCGTCGGCGACGAGGTGTACGCGGGGCAGGAACTGGCCCGAATCGGCAGCACCGGACTTGAAACCGAGCAGGCAGACGCGGCCGCCGCGCTGGAAAAAGCACAGGCTCGCGTGGAAGCCGCCGAGAAGACCGTCGCCAACGCGCAGTTGGAAGCATCGCGCGCCCGTGCCGATGCCCAGCGCGCGCGCACCGAGCTGGATCGGCTCCAAAAAATCTATGACCGTCAAAAAATGCTGGTGTCCGCGGGTGCGACACCGCGCCTGACGTATGAGAAAGCGGAGCAGGACTATGAGAGCCGCCGGCAGGAATGGGAGGCAGTAGACAAAGCGGCGCGGGCCGCTGAGGAACGTGAGCGGGACACCATGAAGGAACTGGACAGCGCCAGGAAGATCGTGGCGGATCGCCAGGAGCAGCTGGTGGCTGCACAAACGGCGGTGGAATCGGGCGTGGTCCTGGCGCCGGTAGACGGCTTGATTGTAGGCCGGAGCGGGGAAGTGGGACAGCCTGCCGCGGAGCTCGCGGACGGCCTGTTCCAGATCGGCACCGATTTGTACGATCTCGAAGTGGTCCTCGAACTCAGGGCGGAGGTGCTGCGTCAGATACAGGCGCATCAACCGGCGCTGGTCATCATTCCCGATCTCCAAGGCACCAGCATCACCGGCGAGGTGCGGGAAATCAAAGAGAATTCGGCGGTGATCCGCTTCAAAAGCGCCACCCCGGCCATCCGTCCGGGGATGGTCGCCCAGGTGCGGCTGCAGGCGCCATGAATGGCGGTCCCGATCAGCGGCGGCAGGATGGTATACTGAGGATCACACGTCAACTGAGGACTTGCTCGACGAGCAAACCGGCCTTTGTGGGCCGTACGAGGTTGGCGCGAGACTGTCGGGGCGTGGCTCAGCCTGGCTAGAGCGCCTGGTTCGGGACCAGGAGGTCGGTGGTTCGAATCCACTCGCCCCGACCAAATTC
>CAZKQQ010000265.1:0-5660 GCA_964554945.1 uncultured Solibacteraceae bacterium
GGATTTATATCGGCAGCCAGGGCATCGTGCAAGGGACGTACGAGACGTTTGGCGCGGCGGGGCGGCGGCATTTCGGAGGCTCGCTGCAGCGGAAACTGGTGGTGTCGGGTGGATTGGGCGGGATGGGCGGCGCGCAGCCGCTGGCCGCCACCATGAACGGCGCGTGCTTTCTGGGAATCGAAGTAGATCCGGCGCGCATCGAGAAGCGGCTCGCCACCGGGTATTGCGACCGCATGGCTCGCTCGCTGGATGAGGCTTTGGGATTGCTCGATGAGGCGCGGAAACGAGGCGCGGCGCTGTCGGTCGGACTGGTGGGCAATTGTGCGGAAGTGCTGCCGGAGATGGCGCGGAGATCGATCGTGCCGGACGTTCTAACAGACCAGACGAGCGCGCACGATCCGTTGAACGGGTATATTCCGCGGGGGCTGTCGCTCGCGGAGGCCGCTTCGCTACGGAAATTGAATCCGGATGAATACGTTCGGCGCGCGATGGAATCGATGGCGATGCACGTGGGCGCCATGCTCGACCTCAAGCGCCTGGGAGCGGTCACCTTCGATTACGGAAATAATATCCGGGGCCAGGCAATGCAGGCCGGCGTGGCGAATGCGTTTGAGATTCCCGGTTTCGTGCCCGAATATATCCGGCCGCAGTTTTGTGAAGGCAGGGGGCCCTTCCGATGGGTGGCGCTGTCGGGCGATCCCCGCGATATCTATACGACGGACGCGCTGGCGGCGGAGCTGTTTCCGGAGAATGAAGGGATGTTACGTTGGCTGCAGCTGGCCCGCGAACGCATCCATTTTCAAGGACTGCCGGCGCGCATCTGCTGGCTCGGATACGGCGAGCGTGCCAAGTTCGGGGTGGCGATGAACCGGCTGGTGAGAACGGGAAAGATCCAAGCGCCGATCGTGATTGGACGCGATCATCTGGATGCCGGTTCGGTGGCTTCGCCGTACCGCGAGACGGAAGGGATGCGCGACGGCAGCGATGCCATTGCCGACTGGCCGCTGCTCAACGCGCTGCTTAATACGGCGGCCGGCGCGTCGTGGGTGTCAATTCACAACGGCGGCGGCGTGGGAATCGGATATTCGCAGCATGCGGGGATGGTGGTGGTGGCGGACGGGTCAGAGGAATGCGAGCGGAGGCTGGAACGCGTGCTCACGACCGATCCCGGAACCGGCGTGATGCGCCATGTGGACGCGGGGTACGAACGCGCCATTGAAGTCGCGGAGCAGAACCGGATCCGCATCCCGATGCGCGAAGCGGAATGAGCGGCCCGTTATTCTTCGACGCACGATGGCCGCGGGCCAGCTACTGGCTGGCCGGAGAGTGCGCGCCGGAGGCGAGGCGGTGTCTCAGCGTGATTGGCGCGCCGTCCTGCCTGGGCTCCCTTACGAAAGGACGATGCGACCTGGCGCCGGCCGCAATTCGGCGCGCGCTGGAACGCTTCAGCACGTATAACCTGACGAACCGCGCGGATGTCCGGCAGATCCGCGTTCGAGACGGGAACGATCTGCCGATTGCCGGGCAAATGCCCAGTGACAGTTTTGCGGCCATCCGGGATGCGGTGGCGCATGGCGTCAAATCGGGCGCGGCGGTGTTGCTGGGGGGCGACAATTCGATTACGCGCCCGGGTGTGCACGGGCTTGGTGTCCCGCTGAGCCAAAGCGGATTGCTCACCCTCGACGCGCATTTCGATTTGCGCGATCTGGACGCGGGGCTTACCAACGGCAATCCGGTTCGAGCGCTGCTCGCCGATGGAATGCCGGGAGGAAATATCTGCCAGATCGGGATCCAATCGTTCGCCAACTCCGCAGCCTACGCGGAGATTGCGCGGGATGCCGGGATTCATGTAGTGACCGCCGAAGAAGCACATCACCAAGGGTTGGCGAGCACGGTGACGCAGGGTTTGGAGGAACTGACCAGAAAGGTCAGTGCGATTTATCTCGACGTTGATCTGGACGTGCTCGATCGCGCGTTCAGCCCGGCAACACCGGGGTCCCGGCCCGGCGGGTTTGCGGTTTGGGAACTGCGGGAAGCGGTGCGCGTGGCGGGCGCCTTCCGGCAAGTGAAAGCCATGGATCTGGTGGAGATGGATCCGGAGCGGGATGTGGCGGACACGACGGCGCTGGCGGCGGCGGCGTGTCTGCTGGAATTCGCCAGCGGCCTGGTGAGCAGGCGATGAGGCCCGGCGCTGTCGCGGTTGTCGGATGCCGCCAGCTGGTGACGCTACGCGGCTCGCCGCGGCCCCGCGTGCGCGGCGAGATGCGTGAACTCGGGATTATCGAAGACGGCGCTTTGCTGGTGCGGAACGGGCGCATCTCAGCAGCCGGAAAATATACCGAGCTGAAGGCGCAGATTTCACCGGATACGCAAGTGATGGACGCGGCCGGCGGCGTCGTCATGCCGGGATTTATCGACGCGCACACACACCTGGTGTTTGCGGGCAACCGCGCGGATGAATTCGAGCAGCGGATTGAAGGCGCGACTTACGAACAGATTGCCGCGGCGGGAGGGGGCATCCGGGCTACGGTGCGGCGGACGAGGCAGGCGACGGAGGATGAGTTACTGGAGGCAGCCCGGCGTCATGCCCGGTGGTTTCTCGCCAGTGGCACCACCACGGTGGAGGCCAAATCGGGGTATGGCCTGGAAACCGAAACCGAGTGCAAAATGCTGCGGGTCATGCGAAGTTTGCGGAGCGAAGGGCCGCTGGAAATTGTGCCGACATTTCTAGGCGCGCATGAGGTGCCAGCCGGGTGCGAGGCGGAGCAATATGTGGAGACGGTCATTCGCGAGATGCTGCCGCGCGTAAGCGCGGAACAGTTGGCGGAATACTGCGACGTATTTTGCGAGCCGGATATTTTCCCGGTGCCCGCGGCACGCCGCATTTTACAGGCGGCCAAGGCTGCCGGATTGGGATTGCGCCTGCACGCAGACCAGTTCACGATGTCGGGCGGAGTCAAACTGGCGGCGGAACTGGGAGCGGCTACGGCCGATCATCTGGAGCATACCGATCCGGCGTCGATGGATGCATTGGCGGCTGCCGGAGTGCAGCCGGTGCTTTTGCCGGGGTCGGTGTATTCGCTCGGGCTGCAGTGCTATCCGGACGCGCGGAGGATGATCGAACGAGGATTGGCGGTGGTGCTGGCTACCGATTTCAATCCGGGATCATCACCGACGGCGTCGATGCCGATGATTCTGTCGCTGGCGTGCACACAGATGCGGATGACTCCGGCGGAAGCGATCACCGCTGCGACCATTAACGCGGCGTACAGCCTGGGACGCGGAGCGGAGATCGGAAGCCTGGAGGCGGGAAAGCGCGCGAACTTCGTAACGTATGGGTGCGAAGATTACCGCGAAATCGCATACCACTTCGGCGTCAACCTCGTGACGAGGGTGTTTACGAGCTGACTCGCGTCGACCCTGCGCGCCAGTTGTCAAAACTGAAAGCGCGCCACGAGCGTTCCCTGCCTCGGCCCGGAGAACGTGACTGCTCCCGTCGCCGGATTCGTAATGATCGCGCCGAAGCCGCCGGCGGTATTGCCGTTCTGGGCTCGAGTTGGCGTGGCAAATGCGTTGTTGGCGGTCGGATTGTTGGGTTCGGTGCGATTGAAGATGTTGGTAAATTCGGCCCGAATCTGGAAGTTGAATCTCTCCTTGAAGCGGAAATTCCGAGCCAGGCTCATATTCTCGACGGGACGGCGCTGATAGCGATAATCGCTGTAATAGGCGGCGGCCGTGCCGAACTGGCCCACCGGGGGGTTGGTCCACGCGGCGGAATTCAGCACGAATGTCGTGTTGGGATCGAAACAGTGACAATTGACGTCCTGTTTGAAAGGCGAGACGCCGGGGACGCGATCCACAAAAGTGGACTGCCCGGTATAGGTGGCGAGATTCGTGGTAGCAGCCGGGACTTGAATCGGCAAGCCGCTGGCATAGCGGAGCACGGCGCCGATCTGCCAATCACGCGCCACCCACGACACTGCCTTGTTGCCGATAATGCCGCTGCCACTCAGTCTGGGCGTGGTGTAGGTAGCGGCGATGACGGAAAGAAAAGGCTGGTCGTACCCGGAGAGGTACTTATTGTTCCGCCGGTTGTATACATCATTGGTGGCCGGAGCAATGAACCCGAAGTAGTTGTAATCCTGCTCGGAACCGATGACCTCCTGCTTGGACCAGGTAAATGAGTAAGTGGCCTCCAGCCCATGGGAAGTCCGCTTAGTGGCCTTGAACTGCAGCGCGTTGTACCAGGTGTCGCCCAGCGGCGGCCACGTATTGACGGGATTGGTGTACTCCGGCATCACGCGCAGCGACTGCATGACGGTAGCGGTCATGGGGAAGGTGGGGTACGGAGCACGATTGAACCCGCGGGCAGCGGCGAGTGTCGAGTTGAGGGGAGAAGCCAGCAGCTTCAAATCTTCCGGATTATCGAAACTCAGGCCGAAGGCGGCAAGCCGCTGCGGAGTGAGCGCATTGACGGCGCGCATGGTGTTGGCCTGCCACCAGACTCCACGATTTCCGACGTAAGTTGCCTCGACGATGAGGTTTCGCGTCAACTCCTGCTGCAATCCGAAGCTCCACTGCAGAATCCTGGCGGGGCGGCCGGCGTTCGGATCGATTAGATTAGTTGGATTTCCGATAGTTCCGGGCAAAGGCAGCTGGCCGGGATCGAAGTTGGGGAAGCTCACGTGGTAGGGAACGCCGTCCTGCATGAGAAACGCGGGATCACCATAGCTCGGCGACCCATATGGATTGGACGAACCGGCATTGTTGGTTTTTCCGTTCAGGGAATTCTGCCGGCCGTACGAGACTCCCGAACCGATGCGGAGAACGGTTTTAGGCGTGATCTGGAACGCGAGCCCGAGCCTCGGTCCCCAGGCGTAGGGGTAATTATGCGCAAACGCACAGTTGCACTTGCCCGGTCCATAACCCTCGAAAATGAGGCCGCCCGGATAATTTCCGGCGCTCGGATTGGGCGTGGAGAGAGAAGCATTGGGCATCACACCCGTATGTTCCCTCAGGTACGTCTCGAAATCGTAGCGAAGACCGTAGTCGAGCGTCAGCCGGCGTGTGACCTTCCAGGAATCCTGCGCGTAGCCGGAATAAGCATGGGCTCCCAGCCGGACCGCAGACGGGACGCTGAAATAACCGCTATTCACTCGTCCGAGCAGGAAGCTGGCAAACGGGAAGCCCACGTTGCCGCCGCCCAGGTTGACACCGTTGAGAGACGGCAGACCCGTCTCGGTGAAACCGAAATACATCCACGACGCGGAGTAACTGCGTAGATGAGCGAGATAGCCTTCGAAAACGGTTTCCCCACCGAATTTGAATGTGTGATTGTTCCTGACCCAGGTCAGGCTGGCGGTGGCCGTCGGCTTGGGGTTCTGCAGGTTGGCGATCGACCCGGTGCCGATGGGACTCAATCCTCCCTGGGGCGGCGGGCCGGCGGTTAATCCGCCGGCGGGAAGAGTCGAGATGAGGGGGAACAGATTAGTGTTGGCTCCTTTGAAGCCGATGGTGGTCGGATCGAAGCTGGCGGAGGTGGTCTGGGTGGCATAGAGCAGACCTCCGCCGACGTGAAGGAGCAGCGTAGGTCGAACGGTGTAGTCGAGATTGATGCGGATGGTATGCGCGGTAGTCGTCGCGGGTATCGACGTGGTGAT
>CAZKQQ010000265.1:5670-8318 GCA_964554945.1 uncultured Solibacteraceae bacterium
GTACGGCAAACCATCGTTGTTCGGATTGGTGTTCGACGTGCGCGCCCAATAGCCGGAGATTTTGAGCGTGGAACTGATCGAGTGGTCGATCTTGACCGAGGGAATCCCTGTGATTCTTTGATTCGCGTAAACCGGCAGGTAGTTATTCTGCAGCGCACCGCTCGTCGGCAGCGGCACGGATTTCAGGATATTGAGCGCAACTGGATCCATTTGCGCCAAGGGAACGGTGTTGTTAGTGAATGCATCGCGCTCCCTCAAACCATTGATGACTCTGTCGGTACTGGAATCGTAGATGGTGTTCTCCAGGATCGGGCGGTTTAGCGGATCAGTGCCCAAGTTCCGGCTGGTGAGAGCCTGCCGGAAATCGCCGCCGCGGTAGGCGAGTGTGGGAACAGTGAGCGGTTTATTGTTGGTGATGGTAGTCTCGCGAAACTGCTCGAAATTGAAAAAGAAGAAGGTCTTATCGTGACCGTTGTACACTTTCGGGATCCAGACCGGACCGCCCAGGGTAAACCCGTAATCGTTGCGGCGCTGCCGGGGGCGCAGCAGGTGCCCATGGCCCGTATCGGTAAACGGGACGCCCGCGTTGAGATCTTCATTGACAAAGTAGTCGTAGCCGGTACCGTGGTATTGGTTGGTCCCCGATTTCATGGTGATGTTGAAGACACCGCCGCCGGCTTGTCCAAACTCCGCGGCGTAGTTGCTGGTCTGGATGGCAAACTCTTCGATCGCATCGACGCTCGGCTGGGTCTGGGATTGTGTTCCGGACGCAATGCCATTGGTGCTGTCCTGGCCTTCAATGCGGAGCGCTTGAGAATTGCTGGGCATGCCGTTCAGGCGGACACTGAGATCGGGTTGCCAATCGGCGCCGGGAAGGACCTGCAGCACGGCATACGGATTCCGGATGCCGGCGGCGCCGGCCGTGGACCCGATGCCGAGCACGGGCAGATTGTTCAGCGTGTCGGTGGCCACGTTGTGGCTCAGCTCGCCGCTTTCGGTTTTAAGCAAAGGCGCGGCTTCGGTGACGGTGATGGACTCGGCGTTGGAACCGACTTCGAGGGTGACATCGATGCGCAATGTTTGCGCCACCGGGACAACCAGATTCTGGCGCACGTACTTTTTGAATCCGGCCACGACCACCGAGAGCTCATAGCTACCAGCGGGCAGTTGCACGACATAGTTGCCAGTGGCCGAAGCGGCCACCTGGTATAGGGCTCCGGTTTCCGCGTTTCGCACCGCAACCGGGGCATTCGCGACGACCGCTCCGGCTGGATCCGCGATGGTGCCGGTTATTGTGCCGCGGTCGCTTTGCGCGAAGCCGCCTGCGGCCAAGAGAACGCAGAAAAAGACCAACCGATTCCACATGTGTAAAAGAAACCCCTTCCCAAGCGAAAGCTTTCCGCGCAACCAGCGGCGGATTGTGATGAACGGGATTCTATGCCGGACGGCAGGCGCTGTCAAGAATAAACGAACAGTAAACGAACAGAAAGCAAACGAAAAAAGCCGCCGGCGACGGAGGCCTGCCCATGTTTTCGCCGATCTGGCATGCTGGGTAAGGAAGGCGAAAAGAACGGAGGGGAACAGGGGTGCTCCGGCGTTACGGCGCGGAAGATTTCGAGGCGATCTGGTCGATCATCAATGACGGCGCCGAAGCGTACCGAGGAATCATCCCGGCGGATTTCTGGACCGAGCCCTACATGTCCCGAGCGGAACTACGGCGGGAAATTGAGGATGCCGTGAGGTTCTGGGGATACGAGGAGAATGGGACGCCGACGGGAGTGATGGGCCTTCAGTATGTGGAGGACGTGACGTTGATCCGGCACGCGTACGTTCGCAGCGGCCACCAGAAGCAGGGCGTCGGCGGGCGCCTGCTGGCCCACTTGCGCGAGTTGGCGCGCGGGCCGGTATTGATCGGGACCTGGGCGGACGCGGTATGGGCGATTCGCTTTTATGAGAAGCACGCGTTTCGCGTGGTGGATGCGGTGCAGAAGGAACGCCTTCTCCGACGGTACTGGAAGATTTCGGAGCGGCAGGTGGAGACTTCGGTGGTGCTCGTGGACGGGGGATGGCGGGAAGCGGAATGAAGAAAGCAATGCGCCTACACGATTACGCACCCCGGCCGGCGCATCTCAAATGGCTCCTCGATTCCGACCCGGCTATCCGCTGGCAGGTCATGAGGGACCTCACCGATCAAGCGCCCGACGCGATTGCAGCCGAGCGGTCTCGCGTCGCAACCGAAGGCTGGGGAGCCCAACTTCTTTCCCGCCAATCCGCTGCCGGCAGTTGGGGCGGGAGTCCCCGCGGGTGGAGAGAGGATTTGCCCAAGGAGGACCAAGCCTTGCTGATTAGTCTCTACTCTCTCACCGTCTTGGTGGACCTTGGTCTCGACTCCGCCAGCAAGCAGGCTCGCAAAATGATCGATCGCGTCGAGAAGGGGCTCGTATTTAAGCGCCTCAACAACCGCCCTTTTCTTCACGGCGAAACGGAACCTTGCATCAACGGCAGAATCCTCGGCATCGGCGCGTATTTCAAAGAGCCGAACGACACACTTGCCGATCAACTCGTGGGCGAGCAACTCGAAGATGGCGGCTGGAACTGCGAAGCCCCGAAAAGCCGGCGCTCTTCGTTCCACACCACCATCTGCGTGC
>CAZKQQ010000266.1:0-8317 GCA_964554945.1 uncultured Solibacteraceae bacterium
ATCAACCGCCAACCTCCACCTCAGGCCCTCTGGCCCGCTCCCGGCCGCCGCCTCCAAATCGAGCATGCGGTTGCCAACTGCATTGCTTTCGGCAGCAAGAATTCAGCCCTCGTGCTGCGCCGCGTATAAACAACATAAGTCGCGCCGGCGCTCCCGGTCGCCGGCCTATCGTGAGGAGGTTCCCGTCCCATGATGAGAATTTTCCTGCTGCTTACGGTAGCTTCATCGCAAGCGCAACCCGTCATCGCCGGTGTGACGAACGGTGCATCGTATAGCGGCAATCTGGCGCCCGGAACCTGGGCCTCCATTTTCGGATCCCAACTCGCCGCCGATACCGCGGTCGCCGAGACAGTCCCGCTGCCGGATCAACTCAGAGGTGTGTCGGTCACCATCGGCGGACTTACCGCGCCCATGCGCTTCGTATCTGCTGGCCAGCTCAATGTGGTCATTCCGTTTGCACTCACCCTCCCCGCTACCGGAGCATCTCTGCCGGTCGTAGTAACCGCGCCGGCTGGCAAGAGCGCCCCGTTCAATGTCCTGCTCTCCCGAAACTCCCCCGGTCTTTTCACTCAGGATGCCTCTGCCTCGGGAAGCGCTTGGGTGTTCGACTCGAATTTCAATCCGCTCTCTGCGATCGGCGCCGACCCGATCATCCTCTATGCAGCCGGATTGGGGCCCACGAATCCGGCGGCATCTTCTGCATCCGGAGGGGCTTCGCTTGAACCGCTCAATCGGATTCAGGACAACCTCAGCGTCTTCGTCGGCGACCGGCAGGCGGATATCCTTTTCGCGGGCCTGGCGCCCGGCTTCCCCGGAATCTATCAACTCAACGTGATCCCGCACGGCGTGATTACAGACCGCGCTTTTCTGAAGATTAACGGATGGCAGAGCAACATCACAGCCGTGCCAGTCACGCCTGGCGGCAATGTGGCCAATGTAACCGGGTCTATCGACGGGCTCTATCCTTCAACACTCCCTCTACTTCTGGGCGGTGCGCCAACCGGAGTACCGATTAATTCTTCCGTCATGCTGATGGCGGCCAGATTCGCGGTTAGTATCGATATCCGTCCGAACGCCCGGCCATTCTCGGTCGTGGCCACTTCCGAAGGAGGCAATGCTGTCATCAACATTGACCCAGTACAGGGAACCTGGCAGGCAAACTTAACCGTTCCCACGGCCGCGGCGCGATTCGGCGACTTCTCTCAGTCGGAGTTCGTGCCGGTGCTTGACTTCACCACTTGCAGTCCACGCGGCTGTGCCGCCTTTCCAAACTCAATGATTCCGTTAGTTCGTTTCGATGCAATCCTCTTGAGGGCCCAGAACCTGATACCTGCGCCGACCACTGCGCCGGCGAGAAGCGCCAATGGTATCTTTTCCGCGTCCGGTACGCTTTCCGGAACGCATTTCGACACCAGCTCAATCGCAGTGGCCGGCTTCGGGAGCTTCGGAGGATTCATTCAGATTCCTTACGCGGGACCGTCCACCCGTACCACGACAATCCGACTTTATGTGGACGGACAGGTGATCGCCTCGAAGGATATAAGCTACCCGGCTCTATAGATGCTACTGGCGCATCATTTAGGCGGAACAAAACGGGATGTCGCGCGTATCTTATCCATAACCAATCCAACGCGAGGTGTGTATGAGCCTGTGGGGTGAATTTCGTTACGCCGTCCGGTCGTTGGCCAAATCCCCAGTCTTCGCGTCGGTCGCGGTGGTCTCCATGGCGCTCGGCATCGGCGCCAATACCGCCGTCTTCAGCATGCTCGACCACATCCTGCTGAATCCGCTGCCGGTCAGCCATCCCGACGAACTGGTCCAGCTGAAAGAGCTCGGCGACTACTACGGCTCCAATAACGGCATGAACGCTCTCTCTTATCCGAGATACGAAGACCTCCGCGACAAGGGCCAGGTCTTCAGCGGCATTCTCTGCCGGGCCATGTATCCGTTGAGCGTAACGTACTCCGGCAGCAGCGAGCGGGCGATCGCGGAGCTCGTCTCGGGCGAATATTTTCACGTGCTCGGGGTCAGCGCGGTGCTGGGCCGGCTCTTCACCGCCGAGGAGGACCGCACGCCGGGCGGCGCGCCGGTCGCGGTTCTGGGCTACAGCTATTGGATGACGCGCTATGCCGGCGACCGTTCGGTCATCGGCAAGCAGATTCTCGCTAACGACCGCCAACTGACCATTGTCGGCGTCTCCGAGCCCCGATTCGAAGGCGTCGACCGCCTTTTCACCACGCAGGTCTACATCCCCATCATGATGGCCCCGCAGATCACCAGCATCGAGCGGCCGTTGGAAAACCGCCGCCAGCGCTGGGTACAGATCTTCGGAAGATTGAAACGCGGCGTCACCCGGCACGGCGCCCAAGTCTCGCTCCAGCCCCTATTCCACCAGCTTCTCGAGATGGAAGTGCGGCAAAAGGAATTCGCCAAGGCATCCGTCTACTCCCGCCGGCAGTTTCTCAAAATGACGTTGGAAGCAATGCCTGGCGCGCCCGGACAGGATGAAGGGCGCCAGTTTCTGGCGGCGCCTCTGTGGGCCATGATGGGTATGGTCGCGATGGTGCTCCTGATCGCCTGCGCGAACGTGGCCAACCTCATGATCGCCCGTGCGACCGGGCGCCAGAAGGAGATTGCGCTGCGCCTCGCGCTCGGCGCAAGCCGAGTGCGCCTGGTCCGGCAGCTTCTGATCGAGAGCATCCTGGTGTCGCTGGCCGGCGGTCTGCTCGGCCTCCTCATGCTGCCCCCGGCGATCCGGATGCTGATCGAGATCATGCCGCAGTTCGATCCGCCGCTGAGATTCCAGACCACGGCCGATCCGCGGGTCCTCCTCTTTACCGCGGCTGCTTCTTTGCTGACCGCGGTGGTATTTGGGCTGACTCCGGCGCTGCAAGCCACGCGGCCGGAACTGGCGCCGACCCTGAAGGACCAGGCCGGCTCCCTCACCGGGGGCCACGTGCGCTGGCGCAAGCTGCTGGCGGCCGCGCAGGTGAGCCTTTCGCTGCTGCTCCTGATCGGCGCCGGCCTCTTCGTGCGCAGCCTGCAGAACATCAAGGCGATCAATCCGGGTTTCGAGGTCGCCAACCTGCTTTCTTTCTCTGTCGATCCCAACCTGAGCGGCTATAAGCCGGATCGTGCCAAGCTGTTCTACCGCGAACTGAACCAGACCCTGGCGGGCCTTCCCGGCGTGCAGCAAGCGGCGTTGTGCGCGGTGCCGCCGCTCAGCTACAACGAGTGGGACAGCACCGTCACGGTGGAAGGCTATGCCGCCAAGCCTGGCGAGGACATGAATCCCTGGTTCAACCATGTCTCGCCGGGATTTTTCGAGGCGCTCCGCATTCCGATCTACGCCGGCCGCGATTTCACGGACCGCGACGTGATCGGCGCGCCCAAGGTGGCGATCGTCAACGAGAAGTTCGCCCGCCATTACTTCGGCAATGCCCCGGCGGTCGGCAGGCGAATCGGGCTCGGCGGCGATCCCGGCACCAAGACCGATATCGAAATCATCGGCGTGGTGCGCGACACCCGGTATCAAACCATGCGCCAGGAGCCGCCCCGCCAGGTGTTCCGTCCCTATCTGCAAAACGAACAGAGCTTCGGGATGACCGCCTACGTGCGCACCGGCCTTCCGTCCGACCAGGTATTTCCGGTCCTGCGCGCGGCCGTGCGCAAGCTCAACCCCAACCTGCCGGTCTATCTGATGAAGACCGAAGAACGCCAGCGAGACGATTCCCTCGCAGTGGAGAAACTGGCGGCCAGCCTCTCGACCGCATTCGGCATTCTGGCCACGGTGCTCGCGGCCGTCGGCGTCTACGGCGTGATGGCGTTCGTGGTGGCGCGCCGGACCCGCGAGATCGGCATCCGCATGGCGCTTGGCGCCGTCACCGGCAACGTGATCTGGCTGGTGATGCGCGAGGTGCTGCTGCTGGCCGGCATCGGAGTTTTGATCGGCATCCCGCTCGCTCTAGCAGGCACGCACTTGCTCGGCAGCCTGCTCTACGGCGTGACTCCGAACGATCCAGCCACGCTGGTTGGCGCCACTTTGGGAATCGCGGTGATTGCCGCGCTCTCCGGATACATTCCGGCCCGCCGCGCGACGCGTGTGGACCCGGTGTTCGCCATCCGGTGTGAGTAGCGCAACGCTGTGCTTGCGTTTCTGGTCTTGCTACGCGCCCATCTCCCGGCGAATTGCATCGGCAATGCGCGCGGTATAGTTTTCCACGCCCGCCATGTCGGGGCCCTCCACCATCACGCGTGCCAGCGGCTCGGTTCCCGAGAAGCGCACCAGCACGCGGCCGGAGCCGGCCAGTTCTTCTTCGGCTCGGCGAATCTCCTGCGTGACGGCGGGCAGATCGGCGAGCGCTTTCTTCTCGCGAATGCGCACGTTCACCAGTTTTTGCGGGTACACGCGGAGGTCGGCCGTCAGCTCATCCAAACCGGTCCCGGCCTGGTGCGCCGTCTCGAACACGCGCACCGCCGTGAGCAGGCCGTCACCCGTGGTGGCGTACTGCCGGAAGATCACGTGCCCGGACTGCTCGCCGCCCAGCGCTGCATTGAGCCGTACCATCTCTTCCAGCACATACTTGTCGCCCACCGGCGTGCGGATCAGGCGGATGCCGTCACGCTCCAGCGCCTTTTCCAGCCCCAGGTTCGACATCACGGTAGCCACCACCATGTCCCCGCTCAACCGCCCGGCTGATTTCAGCGCCCGCGCCGCGGTCAGCAGCACGGCATCGCCATCGACAATCTTGCCGCTCTTCGCGACGAAGATCGCGCGGTCGGCGTCACCGTCGAATGCCACCCCGCCGTCGGCGCCCTGGCCGACCACGGCTTCCTGGAGTTTCTCCATGTGAAGCGCGCCGCAATTCAGGTTGATGTTACGGCCGTTCGGTTCCGCGCACAGCACAGTCACGGAGGCGCCCAGACGGCGGAAGATCTCCGGGCCGAGACGATAGGCGGCGCCATTACCGCAGTCCATCACCAGACGCAGACCGTCAAACCGCGTCGACACCGTCGACGCCAGGTATTCCAGATACTGGCGGTCGAGCGACTCGTCGATCGCAACGGGCGCGGGATTGGGGGCGATGCGTTGCTCGCGTAGCCGGAAGATGTTCTGCTCAATCGTGTGTTCTTCCGAGTCGGGCAGTTTGAACCCGCTGTGGCCGAACACCTTAATGCCATTGTCCTGGTACGGATTGTGCGAGGCAGAAATCATCACGCCGGCTGCGAAGTGACCTGTCCGCGTCAGGTAGGCGACGCCCGGAGTGGTAATCACACCCGCGTACCGAACGCGCCCGCCGCGGCTCTGAATGCCGCCGGCAACCAACCCGGCGATCCATTCTCCGGATTCCCGGGTATCGGCGCCAATCACGATTTCGGGATTCGGCTGCGCGGCGGCGGCGTCTTCGCCCAAGGCCACGCCAAACGCGTGAACGGTCTGCGGATCCAGGGGGTATTCGCCGGCGACACCGCGAATTCCGTCTGTTCCGAACAGCTCTTTAGCCAAGATTCCTCCGTATTCTGTAGGGCGTTATCTTTTCGCCATCGTGACCGTCACGGCCACTTCCGACGACGATTGAAAGCGCACGAACGGGTCGTCCAGGAACGCATTGACGTGATACTCGGAAGTTCCCGCGCCTGAGGAAACATCCATCCGGTCGGTAAGGGCCGACTCGATGCGCTCGACGTGTCGCGCCGGCCCGACGACCACTAGTTTGTCGGGTATCACGCGATAGCGCGCGACCGCGCTACCTTCTGTGAAACGTACTTTCACTGGAATCGAGCGGACCAGGCGATGGTCAAACTCGATGCGGACCGCGGACGGAAAAGCCCGTACCAGCCGCACGCCGCGCGCCAGCCGTACATCGCTGCCGTCGACCGCAAACGTATGCACGCCTGCGGTGATATCGGACATGTCCAGTTCAACAAACGGCTGCCGGTTCTCGCCAAAACCGCGCAGCACGCCGGAAGGGCCGCGCAGCTCCAATGTCACGGTCTCGGCCGGTTGGGAGCTCATCTCCAGATCGTCGGGCAAATTCCGGTATTCCACCGGCACCGTGGTGAACGTGGACAGCTCCGGTTCGCTGGCCACTACCGCCCAAATCGACACAGCAACTACCAGCGCCAGCACTCGCCACCAGAAGTTGTGAGTCAGCGCTTGCCAGGCATGCGCGGCGAATTTCATGGAAGGTTGACCCGCTCGGCGCGCCGCTGCTCAGTGCGCTCTGAAGCGACGTGAGGCGCATGAACGATCAGCGAAGGCTCCAATAGCGGGCGCCGCACGCCAAGATGCCCGTTGATTCGCTCCTGGAGAGTCGAGATCGAAATCCCCATCGTCAATTCGCCCGCGGCCGCGATCGACACGCGTCCGGTCTCTTCCGATACGACGATGGAAAGACAATCGGTTTCTTCGGTGATGCCGATGGCCGCGCGGTGTCTGGTGCCGAGGTTTCGCGATAGCAGCGGACTCGTGGTCAAAGGCAGAAAACACGCAGCGGCCGCAATCCGGTCTTTCTGCACGATCACTGCGCCATCATGGAGAGGAAGGCCCGGCTGGAAAATCGAGAGAAGCAGATCGCGCGAGATGCGCGCTTCCAGCGGCACGCCGCTTTCCACAAAGGTGCGCAGCCCAATGTCGCGCTCCAATACAATGAGCGCGCCCGTCT
The DNA here is from genome assembly GCA_964554945.1 of uncultured Solibacteraceae bacterium. Lineage (GTDB taxonomy): Bacteria > Acidobacteriota > Terriglobia > Bryobacterales > Bryobacteraceae > PSRJ01. The sequence goes on from CAZKQQ010000266.1 coordinate 6,666, forward strand.
TCTGGTCGGCGAGTTGTTCCACCGCCAGCACAATCTCGTGGATGGATTCGGAGGAGCGGAAGCCCGCGCTCAGCCACCCCTTCCGGCCGATGCGGGCCAGCGTGCGCCGGATCTCTGATTGAAACAGCACAATGATGGCGAGCCCCAGATACGGGACAATGAAATTGAGGACGGAACGCAGCGCCTCCAAACCGGCCCAGACCGCGAGGGCATACAGCACGACCATGAAACTGATGCCGAGCAGGATGTGTCCGGCGCGCGTGCCGCGGACGACCATAAGCGCCTGATACACGAGGAACGCCACGACTAGGATGTCTACGATCCCGGTCACGGTCAGGCTCGGTACCGACGGCATAAAACGCGCGAAACTCGACATTGCCTCTCTACGCCCATCTTATCTTAGGGCGCAACCGGTGACACCCCTCCTGGTCGTTAATAACTAATGGATACAATGAATTATGCCGTTTGTGACGGTGCCGGAGGCCATCGAAGAAATTCGGGCCGGCCGCATCCTGGTGGTGGTCGACGATGAGGACCGGGAGAATGAAGGCGACCTGACCATTGCCGCCGAAAAGGTCACACCGGAGATCATCAATTTCATGGCCACGCATGGCCGCGGCCTGATCTGCCTGACGCTGACGCCGGAACGGTGCGATGCCTTACGATTGCCGCTGATGAGCGTCGAGAACACCTCTAATTTCGGGACGGCGTTCTGCGAGTCGATCGATGCGCGGCAGGGCGTCAGCACGGGCATTTCGGCGGCCGATCGCACGCGCACGATTCTGATGGCGATTGATCCGGCGTGCCGGCCGTCAGACCTGGCGCGTCCCGGGCATATTTTTCCGCTGCGCGCGCGGGATGGAGGCGTGCTGGTTCGCGCCGGCCAGACCGAAGCGTCGGTGGACCTGGCGCGCTTTGCGGGGCAGATGCCGGCTGGCGTGATCTGCGAGATCATGAACGAGGACGGCACCATGGCGCGGGTCCCGCAACTGGAGGAATTTTGCGCCCGCCACGGTCTGAAGATGCTCTCGGTGGCGGAGTTGATCCGCTACCGGATGAAGCACGAGCGTTTCATCAAGCGCGTAGGGGAAGGGTGCATCGACACGGAAGCGGGCGAGTTCCGCACGGTGGCATACACCAGCGATCTCAATCCGGAACATCATCTGGCGCTCGTGCGGGGCGAAGTGGCTGGTAAGGAAAACGTGCTGGTGCGGATGCATTCACGGTGCATCTATGGCGACGTATTCGGCTCGACCGCTTGCGCCTGCGGGCAACTGGTTCGCCGCTCGCTGCGGATGATCGCGGAAGAAGGGCAGGGCGTGCTGGTTTACCTGCATGAGAGCGGGCCTGGCTTTCGAGTGGACCGGGATGCCGCCGGGCAGCAGCGGCTGGCACTGCACGGGCGGGAGTTCATGCACTATGCGACCACCGACGGGCAGCGCCAATTGCAGCACGAGCACGGGTTGGGCGCCCAGATCCTCTCCGATCTGGGCCTGCACACCATCCGGCTATTGACCAATCATCCGCGAAAAATCGTTGCGCTGGAAGGGTTTGGCATCGAAGTTGTCGACCAGATTCCGATCACCGAATAGGCCGGGAACTCGGGCGGGCACCGTTCCGTTAATAATAGCGAAGGGACAACGTCCTCATGA
>CAZKQQ010000267.1:0-8250 GCA_964554945.1 uncultured Solibacteraceae bacterium
CTCGCAAATACTTTCCTAACGGTAGCGCGATCGGCAAGCGCCTGCGGATGGACGGCCCCGGCGGACCGCTAACCGAGATCGTCGGTGTAGCGGCTCCCTCCAAATATGTGTTCGTGGTGGAACCGCCGTTTGAATTTCTGTATTTGCCCTTGTCGCAAAATCCGGCGGACGCGATGACGCTCGTGCTCCAGACCTCCGGACCTTCCGCCACGCTGGCCGGTCCGCTGCGGGAGTTGGTTCACTCCGTCGACGCTGGTCAACCCATCATCAGCATGCGCACGATGGAAGAATATTTCGATCAGCGCGCGCGCCAGACGCTTGGAATCCTGATCAACGCCATCGGGGGCATGGGCCTGCTCGGGCTGGTGCTGGCGCTGGTCGGTCTCTACGGCCTGATGTCGTATTCCGTCGACCTCCGGCAACGCGAGATCGGAATCCGCATGGCCATTGGCGCCGACCCCGGCGGCGTGTTGAAGATGGTGTTGCGGCAAGGGATGGTTCTGGCAGGCAGCGGCGTCGTGATCGGCCTGGCGCTCAGCATGCTGGCAGGCAAACCCGCCACCAGCCTCATCGGTTCTTCTTACTTTTATTTGCCCTTAGTGCTGCTGGTGGTCTTCGGGCTGCTCGGCGCCGCCGCTCTTGGCGCGTTTATCCCCGCGCGCCGCGCTTCGCTGGTGGATCCCATCGCAGTGCTGCGGCAAGAGTGAGATGCTAACTTCGGTTAGTACCAATTCATGGCCCCATGACCCGCGGGTTACGGCCAGAACTGGCGGCCACGGCGCCTCGAACTCACAATGGAGCCATGGAACACGCCATTCTTTATTCGACGATCCTGTTCGTTACGCTGATGTCTCCGCTCACCTGGAGCTATCGCCGCAACCGGACGATGTACCGCGTCCAGCGCGGCCTCCGCTCCTATATCGGCCGCACCGCGTAACCGGTTTTGCCGCCGGTGACCGGTCCCGGCTTGGAATCGGTCCGCGTCCTGAGCGCGCGTCCCGGTAGGGTATGATGCCCTAAATGCTTCTGCTGCTCGGGGTGCTTTTTGCAGCCAGCGGCTGCGCTGCACTCATTTACGAAATTGTCTGGTTTCAACTCCTCGAACTGGTCATTGGGTCTTCCGGAGTTTCGCTCGGTGTTCTGCTCGCCACCTACATGGGCGGACTGTGCCTCGGCAGCCTGCTCTATGCGCGCGTGGTTGGCGAGAACCGGCGGGCGCTGCGAATTTACGCCCTGATTGAAGCGGGCATTTCCCTCTGCGGCATGGCCGTTTTGTTCGGCCTTCCGGTTTTGGACCGGCTTTACGCGGCCCATGCGGGACACGGCCTGATGGGGATTCTCATCCGGGCCTCACTGTGCGCCCTGTGCCTGCTCGCGCCGACGGTGCTGATGGGCGCTTCCCTGCCCGCCCTTTGCCGTCAATGGGAAACCACACCGCGCGGCGTGTCGCGAATCGGATTTCTCTACGCGGCGAATACTTTCGGCGCCGTCGGCGGCTGCTTGCTTGCCGGCTTCTACCTGCTGCGCGTCCACGATATGTATGTAGCCGGGTACGTCGCGGGCGCAATCAATACCGGGGTTGCGGTTGTGGCGGTGGCGGCATCACTCCGGCCGCCTGCGTTAGTAAATCCCGCGCGGGCTCAAATACGCGCATCGGAATTCCGGCCTGTCTACGCGGTGATCGCGCTGTCGGGACTATGCGCCCTCGGCGCCGAGGTTGTCTGGACGCGCCTGCTCTCCCTGATGCTCGGCGCCACCGTGTACGCCTTCTCGATCATCCTGGCTGTTTTTCTGGCGGGCTTGGGAATCGGTAGCGCCGCTGGATCGTACCTGGCGCGCTCCCGCGTCTCCCCGCGCACGGCCTTGGGTATTTGCCAGGTCTTGCTGGCAGCGACGGTGACCGCCGCCGCTATTGTGCTGGCCAAATCGCTCCCGTACTGGCCGATGCCGACGGTCGTGAATCCGTGGCCGACGTTCCGCACGGATTTGCTCCGTTCCGCTTGCGCCGTGCTGCCGGCCGCGTGCTTGTGGGGCGCCAGTTTTCCGCTGGCGCTGGCTGCCGCCGCGCGGCCCGATGAGGACCCGGGCCGGCTGGCGGGGTCCGTCTATGCCGCCAACACCGCGGGGGCGATCGCCGGCGCACTTGGCTTCAGCTTAATTTTGATTCCGTGGATCGGCACGCAGAACGCCGAGCGCGTGCTTGTCGGCCTCTGTGCGGTAGCGGCGCTGCTGGCGCTCTCGCAAACCCGCAGGTTGCTCACCGCAGTGGCGCTGACCGGCGTCGCCGTACTGCTGGCGTGGAAAATCCCGCCGATGCCGTGGCAGGTGTTCGCCTACGGTCGCGAGCTGTCGATCAGTAACTACGAGCGCCATCCGGTCTATGTGGGCGAGGGCATGAACGCCACTGTCGCCGTCACGGCGGACAGCGAATCCCAGTATTTCCACATCAGCGGGAAAACGGAAGCCTCCAGCCTGCCACAGGACATGCGCCTGCAGCGAATGCTCGGCCATCTCCCGGCCCTGTTTCATGAGAACCCGCGCTCGGTGCTGGTAGTGGGATGCGGCGCCGGTGTTACCGCCGGCACGTTCGTCGTACACCCGGAAATCCAGAGAATTCTAATCTGCGAGATGGAGCCTCTGGTGCCGCGCGTAGTGGCCCGCCATTTCGCGAAAGAAAATCATAACGTGCTGAGCGACCGCCGCACCGAACTCGTCTTCGATGATGCGCGCCATTACGTCCTCACCTCGCACGAACGCTTCGACATCATCACCTCAGACCCGATCCACCCCTGGGTGAAGGGCGCGGCCACTCTCTATTCCAAGGAATATTTTGAGATGGTCAAGCGGCGCCTCAATCCGGGCGGCATCGTCACCCAATGGGTGCCGCTTTATCAGAGCGACGTGGACACCGTTCGCAGCGAAATCGCCACGTTCGCGCAGGTCTTTCCCAATGCCACCATCTGGTCCAACGATATCGCCGGAGACGGCTATGACGTAGTGCTGGTGGGCCAGAACGGTCCGGCGCGGATTGATGTCGATGGGTGGGAGCAGCGCCTGGCGCGCCCCGATTACGCCGCAGTCCGCGAGTCGCTTCGCGAAGTGAACTTCCGCTCGGCGGTAGACCTGCTGTCGACCTATGCCGGGCAAGCTCCGGACCTCGCGGCCTGGCTGCGCAAGGCGCAGATCAATCACGATCGCGACCTCCGCCTCCAGTATTTGGCCGGCCTCAGCATGGCGAACAACAGCGCTTCCTACATCCTGGAGGATCTGCTCCGGTACTGCCGTTTCCCCCGCGAGTTATTCACCGGTTCGGACCAGCGCCTCCGCCAACTCCGCAGCCTGCTGCCTGTATCGCGCTGACCCGTCCCATTGAGTTTCAGGCGTCCAGGTCTTATAGTGTGCTATAGGGTGAGTCAGGAGGTCGCATGATGTACGCATCGGTCTCACACACCCGCCGCCAAATGTTGTTTGGCATGGCAGGCGCCGCGCTGGCGTATACGCAGCCGCGGAACCGGATCTATAGCCCGCTATTGGCCGCTCACACGTCGCTCTGGCTGATGGAGGCCGCGCTGCGCAATGTGCGGCTGGGGGCGATTCTGGACGAAGCGTTCACCGGTATCCGGCGCGCCGGTTACGGCCGCGTGGAACTGACTTCCGATTTCCTCGCGCCGGAGTTGCGGGCGCGAACGCTGGAGTCCCTCCACACTAACAAATTGCAGCCGGCCATCATCACCGATACCGGCTCGCTCTGGGAAAAGGCAATCGCCGAGGACACTCGCGGCCGCATTCTGGAGACCGCGCGCCTAATGAGTCGCTGGGACACACACTTCATCGACTTCCATCCCGCCGATAAGCCGGATGGCGCTCCGAAAACCGCCGAGGAGCTGGAGACGCAGGCGTACCAACTGAATCGCATGGGACAGGACCTTCAGCCTACCGGCGTCCGTCTGATGGTGGGCCATCACCTTACGGAGATGCAGGAAGACGCCCGCGAGTGGCGTTACACGGTGGCGCACACCGAAAGCGGGCTGGTGTCATGCTGCCTCGATCTGGATTGGGCGGTGCGCGCCGGTATGCGTCCTTTGGCGCTGTTGGATACGGCCGGATCGCGGCTGCGCAGTCTGCCGCTACGGAATCCCCGCAATGGCGTCAGTCAGGAATCCCTGCGCGAAGGCGATATCGAGATGGTGCCCGTGGCCCGCTTCCTGCGCCAGAGTTCGTATGATGGGTACCTGGTGGTAGACCTCTCCGCCAATCCGCGAACGCCGCGAGAATACTCGCTGACCGAAGCGTTGAGCCGCAGCCGGTGGTATATGCAGGAGGTCTTCGGCTCCCGGCCGGGCAACCCGCCGGTGGATATGGGTCCGCACGTAAGAGAGCGAAAGCAGGGTTAATGGAAGCTCTGACGAGACTGGTGGCGCCGGTGGATTTCTCGGAGCGATCGGCGGGCGCGGTGCGTTACGCCGCACTATTGGCGCGCCACTTCCGTTCGGAACTCACGCTGCTCCACGTGTTCACACCGCCGCCGCTGGAGTTTGGCGATGCCGCGGGTCCCGATTCCGTGCTGAGCGAACTCTATCGCAATCGCACTGTCGAAGCTCGGGAAGAACTCAATCAGTTCATGGCTGCGGAACTGGCTGGTCTCAGCGTTCGGCGCGTAGTCCTGGAAGGCGACGCCGCGCACCGGATTGTGGAGTACGCTCATCAGGAACACGCCAGCTTGATTGTGATGGCGACCCACGGATACGGCCCGTTCCGCCGGTTCATTCTGGGCTCGAATACCGCCAAGGTGTTGCACGACGCGGACTGCCCGGTGTGGACCGGTGTACACATGGAAGACGCGCCGGCGCCTGCCTACGAGGGTTTGCGCCGCATTGTGTGCGCGGTGGACCTGGGACCGCAGAGCCGCAAGACGGTTGAGTGGGCAATGGGACTGCAGACCGAGTTCGGCGCCGAACTGACTCTGGTCCACGCCACCGCGCCCATTTCCGACGATCCCGAAGCCATGGCCGCCGAGTGGCTGGCGCGGATTCGCCAGAATGCGGAAGCGGAGTTAACGGGCTTACGGAAAGACACTGGGGCGAACGCGGCTGTGGTGGTGGAGTGCGGCGAGCCTGCGCACGTCATCAGCTCAGTGGCGTCCCGGATGAACGCGGATCTCGTGGTGATCGCGCGCGGCTCGGCGGCTGGTGTCTTTGGGAGGCTCCGCACGAACGCTTACGCGATTATCCGGCAGTCGCCCTGTCCCGTGGTCAGCGTCTGACCGCTACTGCGCGCGGCACTGATCGACGAGGTGCTCTACCGTCTCCAGCCGGCGCCGTAATTCGTCGCGAAAACTGCGGTGGTCGGTGTGCCGGATCTCGACCAGCATCCGGGCTTGTTCTGCCTCCAGAATCTGGCGTAAGACCGTGAGTTCCTCGCCCGTAAAGTTGAGCGATCGAGCGGGAATCGTATCCATAAAATACTCTCCCTTGCCTGCTTTCACTATAGCGCCGCGCTTGTGGGGCGAGCTAATCCTGGCTGTAGCCGGCAGTCCCTCGGCATTCCGGCGGGGCGAAGGCGGCACTTTCGCCTCTTTCCGAAACGATCGTTTCGGAAATCGCACAACATTGGTTGGAACGAAAGCAGTTCGCCCGAAGATTTCGCGTTGTACAAAGCGAAGGGTTTCGCTCCCGTTTGAAGGCGCCGCGCCCGGATCGATCCTGCCGCGGAGCTGCATCGACCTTCTCATGACCTCATTATCGCGTGCGGGTGCGTGGAAACGCGGTTTTGGCAGGAGGCTTTTCGGCTGTAAGCCATAGGTGGAGCGCGGGATCGGAAAAATTCTCCGGGCCTGTGACCGCGCGGCCCGGCCTGGCGGGAACCCGGAACGGAATCGCCTCGTATAATCGCCTGAAGGGCAATCCTCAATGATCAGCCGGCTTCTGCCTCAGCCTATAGACAACGTCTACCGCGGCACGAAACCCGGCGTCTGGCTCCTCGCAATGGTCGTGTTCGTCAAGCTCCTGCAGAGCGTATCCGTGATCTTCGGCGGCTATTCCATTTTGCAGTCCGCGGACGGAGTCCCCGTGGAGACGTTCCCCGCCCCGGCCGCCCAGTCCGTGGTTGCGCTGTTCGCTATATCCGCGCTCTCCCGCCTGATTCTCTCGCTGCTTTGCATTCTTGTTCTGATACGCTACCGCAGCGCGGTCCCGCTGATGTTCGCCGTCCTCTCACTGGATTACCTCGGCAGAGAGCTGATGTTCTTCCTATATCCGCTAGTGCGGACCGGCGCGCCGCCCGGCCCCTACGTCAATTTTGCTCTTTTCGCGCTCACAATGATTGGCCTGGCCCTGTCGCTACTGCCGCAGCGAAGATCCCGAGCGACCCACTGAACGCGACAAATTCTGCTTTTCGGTTCGTTGGCCGCGCTGCCACCGCGAAGCCGACTCTTCGTTGCTAATCCGAGGCCCTGTACGAGTTGCCGACAACTCGCCCGGGACCATTAGAATGCTTTTTCCGGGCCGAGCGTCAACCGTACGTGAGGTCGGTGCTCTGTCCGACCTCGATAATATATCCGTCAGGATCGCGGATGTAGCAGCGCGTCTCGCCGTACTTGGGGATCGGCTCCGTGATGAACTCCGCTCCTCGACTTTTCCATAATTCATAGCACGCTTGAATATCCGCAACGCGGAAATTCATAAAGCTGTTGATGTGATTCGGGTCGGGGACGCTGAGCGTTACCGTCGGCTTATCCGGGGTCGGCCCGCCTCCAACGTTCAGAATCATCCAGATATTCGCAAGCTGAAGGTACCCAGGCGCGTTGCCGTCACCCAGGCTCAGAATGCGGGCGCCGAAGACCTTTTCGTAGTAGCGAGCTGATCGCTCGATGTCGGCGACGGTGAGAAAATGCGCGATGCTGATCCCCTCTCGCGGGGGCATCTCATAGCTCTTCTGCTCGATTTGTACGCTGCTCATTGACGACTCCAATTCCGATAAACAGTGCTCATATGCTGATTCTGGTTCTTTCGTATTCATGCCCGACGACAATTTGCCTGAGGAGTCAACCGGCGCGCCCAGCCTTCAACTCCGAGTGTGAAGATACCATGAAGCCTCTCACCAGCACAGCAACCGCATCGGCAGCCGTGTCCAGGGCGAAATGGCCGCCGTCAACAATGTGGACCTCGGCTTTCGGAACATCTTTGCGATAGCTTTCCGGCTCGCTGGCGTCGAAAGACACTTCGTATTTTCCCCAGATCACCAGTAGCCGCGGTTGCCTTTCGCGCATCCAGGCCTGCCACTTCGGATAGGAGTCCACATTGGTTCGGTAGTCGTAGAAAAGATCGCTCTGGATCTCGGCCTGGCCGGGCCGATTAAGAAAATAAAACTCGTCGGTCCAGAGGTCTGGGTCGTGGCGCTCCACGTCAGGGTCGTTTCCCACATGACGCGCGCGCGTGGTCTCAAGCGACAGGAGATTTGTGCGCAGGGCACTCTCATTGGCGGCGCGATCAGCCCAGAACGCCCGACGGGTTTTCCAATTTGCTCCCAGACCTTCGTTGTGGGCGACAGCATCCTGCACGATCAGCGCCTCGATGCGCTCTGGATGTGCCAGTACCATGCGAAAGCCTACAGGGCCACCGTAGTCCTGCATGTAGAGCGTGTAGCGCGAGAGCCCAAGCCCTTCGGTGAAATGATTCATGATCTCGGCGTAGTTGTCGAAGGTGTATGCGAACTTCTTCGGGCCCGGCCAGTCGCTGTGCCCGAAACCGGGATAATCAGGCGCTATCAGGCGATAGCTATCGGAGAGCCTTGCGAAGAGCGGCTCAAACATTCGCGACGAAGAAGGAAGTCCGTGCAGCAGAAGCAATGTCGGCGCGTCCTTCGGACCGGCGTCTCTGTAGAAAATGGAGAGCCCATCGATCTTTGTGGTGCGGTAGAGCGTCGGATATTTCATGGAATGTTCCTTTCTGTTACCTCCCCGGCGACCAAGTTGTTGTTCAGAGCGCCTTGGGAAGTGCGGTTAAGGTCCGTCCTTCCTCCCCTCTTGCCTGCTCACTTTTCTTCTCGTCGAGTGCCGGTAGAAGAAGGTTCAGAAGCGCTTGATCAGAGAACGGGTTCTGACCTGAGATCAGCTCGCGATCTTGAATGACATAGCTCGTCCATGGAGCGCGCACACTTACGTCACCGCCCGCCGTAAGCAATGCGAAGTCCGGATAGAAGAGAACCTTGCCGCCAATCTCAAGCGGCTCTCGCTGCTGCTCTTCCGCCGTG
>CAZKQQ010000268.1:0-8168 GCA_964554945.1 uncultured Solibacteraceae bacterium
CCGGTCGTCCGCCCGCCGAGCCGGCAGTCAAAACCAATCTTTTGGTCGTGGTTTCTTTTTTCCCTTTTCGCAGGTTCTCGGTTTTCGAAATCAGTCGCAAATTGTCTTGCTTGTGGCTTCCACCGAGGGCGAATGGCCGGTTTACGAAGTACGACGGGACTCCAATGACGATTTGTCCGCAGTGCTGACCGGGAAGAATCGAGCAAGTGAATGGCGATTGGGTACGGCGATGAGCAGTTCAAACGTTGCGTCACTATCGGAGTACAGTGATCAAGATCAGCGGTACAAATGATTTTTGCTTAGCGCTCACAGCTGCATTTATCAGATAGGTTTTAGCGTTCGGTTTAACTCGCGCTAAAACTTTGACGCCAATCAGCGACAACTCATTATGGACGTGTTCGCAGGCGACTGGCTCCCGGATCGTCTTCAATCGGGCCACGAGCCGTACGAATCAGCCATGCGGCTCGATACCAATGCGTTCATTGACAGCAGACCGAACACGCTGCTTGCAGCCGAGGTATCGCTCGGTCGTTTGAATCGAGACGTGCCCCAGGGAGGAATTGGATCTGCTCCAGTTCACCGCCTGAGGCGTAGCACAACCGGGCACACGTCCGCCGCAGGTCATGAGGCGCCATTCTCTCAATTCCGGCTCTTTGGGCGCGCTCACGAACCACGTTCCACACCGCCTTCTCCGTCAAGCCTTCGTGGCGGTGTTGGCTCTCGAATATGCCAAACCCCCAGCACGTGCTGCCACGCGTGGGCGGATCCTGTTGCTGCGTTGCGCGCAAATTGAACCTGCAATCCGTTTAGACGAGAAGTTCCCGTTCTCGCGGAATGACACTGGAATCGCCCGAAACCGCCGTCGACCTGCAATTAACTGGCCCAAGCTCACTCGTTCAGTTTCGCGGTATTGCCAACGCTTTCAGGGCGGTTAACTGGGGGCCGATCCCGTGCCGGTCGGGCATCTTCATTTGGGCGTAAAAGCTGATGACGTTTTCGCGCAACTCGGGCGTAACCCCGTCGAATTTCTTCTCCGCAAGTTTCCTCAGAAGCTTGTCATAGGTTCTGTCTGTAAGCAGGTATTCACCGGGGCTTACTGGTCTTCCGGTGTCCAGATCACGGTTGGAAACCCTCAGGCCGCCTGCCTCGGCTTGCGCGAAGGATTGGCGGTCGCGCTGCACGGCCGCGTCGAAACTGTCCTCAAACATCCTCTCAGTGTCCGTTGTCGGAACCCGGAATTGTAAACCTTTCAGCGGGCCAAACTTCGGCATCAGGCGAAAAACCAGCGCAAGCACGTGCGTGCCGAAACCAGGATGTTCATAAACTGTTCCCCATTCTCTTTCAAAGCTCGCACGCTTGACGTTGTAGAGGAATGCTCTCCTGGACATGGTCGGCTGCGCAGTCATGATTTCCTTGCTCTTGATAGACCAGGCTGTCTTTGTCACTTTCGGAACAATGGTGCTGACAGAAAAGCGATACGTTCCGAGCGCCAGGTCCAGTGTGCGAAAGAGATCCTTCAGCGTAAGCCCATAGGTGACATGAAACGCCCGATCCAACAGATCCTTGGAAAGCTGAAATCCAATGAAGTCGTGATAGGCTCCCGGTGCGTAGTGGCCACGGGCTACCTGCAAGACATCAAAACCGAACTCCGTTTTCAAGTGGGCGGCTGGGTTGTCGGCGTAGGTAATCTCGCTCCCAAATTTCCGGCGCAATTCAGGATAGAGCACCGGCACCGCTCGATTGACGGCTATGGCGTGGCCATCGACATCGGCCCCATAATGCGCCACCGCGCCCAGCGCGAAGGCATACTCTTTCAAATCCCGCGACTCGCGGAGCAAGGCCGCGAGAAAATCTGCGCTCCGCACGTAGTGAGTGAGATCGCTGAAGAAATGGCTGCCGAATGGATAGTAGCCTAGATCCTGAATGAGGCAGCCACCGTAGGCGTAAGCGTGGGCTTCTCTGAGTTGCTCTTCGGTCGCAGTGGGAAAACGCTGCATCAGAACCGGTTGAACCGTGTCGACCCAAAGCGTATCGATAATGGCCTCGTGGGTCAGTATCGAGTATCCACGCGCCTGGGGAGTTAAGCCCTGCAAGATTGCGAACCAAAGGGCCGCGAGTGTCGCGTATTTCACTCGCGACCAACGGTCAGAATGCCTGACTACCCACATAGCCACCACAATATGATACTCGCCAATGCATTTTCCCACGCTTGCCCTACCGGTCAACCTGGCGAAGGAATTCGAGGATGAGCCGGGTCACCTCCGTGGGCGCTTCTTGCTCGACCGAATGTCCGATCCCGGGAAGCAGCACTTTTCTCCAAAGGTTCGGAATGCTCTTTTCCAGATTATCGACACTCGCTCGGCCAACCTGCGCTATCCACGGGTCGTCTGCGCCGCCTATGAACAGTGCCGGCTGCAATATCTGTCGGCCCACCAGAAACGGAGTTGCCTCCCAAAATGTGTCCTGTGCCCGATACCAGTTCAAAGCCCCTCGAAAGCCGGTTCGGGAAAACTCCGTCGCGAAGTAGTCGAGATCCTCCGGTTTCAGCCACGCCGGCAGCATCTCCGGCTCCGAGCGGCCGGCCAAGGCGGTTTCGTCTATTCCGAACGTGTAGCGCGCCCTGTGCTCTGGCCGCGTACCGCCAGAGGACGAATAGAGCCACATCCGCAAGGTACGCTTCGGATCGGCATCCATCACCTTTTCGGCCACGCCGGGCTGCTGGTAGTAAGTGATGTAGAACTGCTCGCCGGGTTTGACACGCCGCCGGTTGGCCTCGCTGGGCCGTGGAGCGTCCTTGACGCGAGCGGTATAGGGCACGCTTAATTGCACCACCGCGCGGAACATATCGGGACGCAGAATCGCGCAGTTGGCGGCCGTTGATGCTCCTATATCGTGGCCGATAATCACCGCTTGCTCGTAGCCTAAAGCATGAACCAGGCCCACCATATCGGCAACGGCTTCCGCCTGTGAATACGCCGGGATGGCAACCGGCGCATCAGTTTCGCCGTAGCCGCGCATATCCGGCGCAACGGCCCGGTAACCCGCCACCGCCAGGGCGGGCAATACGTGACGCCAGTTGTACCAGAGTTCCGGAAATCCATGCACCAGAATTACCAGCGGGCCCTGGCCTTGTGCGGCGAAGTGCATTCTGATTCCGTTGACCTGAACGAACCCGTGACTGACATCGCCGGTTTGAGCAACGCCCGGCAAAATCCAGGTAACCATCAATAACGCCATCTTCGATCTCATCGGGCCACCTCCATTGCATTATCACGCGGGTCGTCAGCTTTCCCGGCCAGCAAGCGGCGTAGCGGTTACTGCCGGCACTGGGTGAGTTGTCGGCAAACGGAAACCATCCACTTGGACGGGTGCTCGGCTAACGGGGAAGCGAAGCCTCGGAGATCCCGCCGGGCATTACGCCATCAGCATCGACCGCATCCATTCCATGGACGCCCGATTGACACGCTGCGTTTGCTTGCTGCCTCGGCCGACGTGCGCGCCGTCGGCGATGATGCGAGCCATTTTGGGATCGCCGGTTTCCAGCAGCAGAGGAATCTCGGCGGGCGAGATCCACGGATCTTTCGCGCCATTGACGGCAAGCATCGGAGCGTTCGGCTTCTCCAGCCATCCCTGCTCCTGAAGCGACATCGCGGGAGCAGTCTTCACCAGCTCGTCGTAGTCCTTCACATGATTCGAATAGATCATCGAATCCAGGATGTTCCAGAAATATCCCGTCTCGTTCAATAGTCCCGTCAGCCAGGGCTTCTGCCACGTGACGTGCACCGGCCCGCCGCCGTTGATGCAGGCTTTCAGCCGTTTGCTTTCCACGTACGCCATCTTGCTGGCCCAATAGCCTGCATAGCTGCGGCCCATGAAGCCCATGCGCTTGCCGTCCAGATCGGCGCGCGAAAGTAGGTATTCGATGGTTGCGATGTATAGCTTTTCCGCGTCGGGCGTGTTCCACTGTGGGCACTCGCCTCCCCCCGGCATATCCATGGAGAACGACGCCGCACCGATGCCCAGAATATCGTTCGTGCCGCGCTCCTCTTTATATACGTCCACGCCGCCCGTGGTGATCACCACCGGCGGACGCGTCGCGCCCTTGGGCTTGCGCAGGTACCCGATGATCTCCTTGCCTTCATACGGAATGCTCACGCGCTCCATCGGTGGATCTTGCGAGCGAGCGCCCTTGAGATAGTTCTCAACGTCCTTCTTGTATGCCGCCTGCTTGGCCGGATGATCGATCACCGGGAACTTGGCGATGCCGTAATACATGGCGGCCGTCATGTACGCCTTGTTCGCGTCGGCCATTTGCCCCTTGGCCTCCAGCTCCGCCGCCTGATGCTCGAACGGTACGGCGAGCTTGGTCCACTCGGTCACCCATGGCTCGGCGTCGAGCGACGTCAGCGTGTTGAAGATGCGCGCCACTTCCATCGGATCGGCGCCGCGGCCGATGAACTCCTGCATCCGCATCTTGGCGCCGTCGGCGAAGGCGGGATCTTTAAACGGATTCACGCCCGGGCGATGCTGGATTGCTAACGGCGCCGCGGTTTGCGCCTTCAACTTCGGTGCGGCGCCCAGCGCAATGCTGGCTCCGGCGGCAATCTCCAAAAATCCACGGCGGGTAGATTCGTCCCCCGAAGGTCTATCCAATGATGACAAATCCGATGTCGGCATGATGTCTCTGGCCTTTCCCAGGAAGATTATGTCACGAACGCGGCTGTTTCCGTCGAATGGCCGGCCACCGGAGAAGTCTGGCTCCCAGATGGTCGGCGATCCGGAACTTGGCCAATTGCTCCTGTGAAGTCGCCGGGAAATCACACTTCCGGCTCGCTACGGCCCCCCGGATGCTTTTCCCTTGAGCAGCCCCGCTAGATTGAACATCTGTCCTGAGGGTCTCTTTGCGGTCCGAGATGCCTGAAGCAAGCAGGCGTTTTTTCTGTTGACGGTCAACAGGAGCCTGTGATAACCTTCTGTTGACTGTCTACATAAAGGTTCGCATGCGCACTCCCGATGCTGATGTTCCATACGGCACGCTCGATCTGATCGTGTTAAAAACCTTGGACGCAATGGGTCCGCTTCATGGATACGGTATTGCCCGAAGGATCGAGCAACAGGCGCAGGGCATGCTCGCTCTCAATCAGGGCACGATTTATCCCGCCCTGCTCCGGCTGCAACAAAAAGGCTGGATCAGGAGCCGGTGGGGCACGAGTGAGAATAATCGCCGCGCACGTTTTTACGAGATCACGCGGGCAGGAAAAAGCCAGCTTGCCGTTGAGACCGAAATCTGGGAGCGCGCCGTCTCGATCATGTCGCGAATGCTGGAGGTCAAGTCATGACTGGTCTTCGAATGCTGATCGCGCGCGCCAGTGCGCTCTTCAGCCGGCGGCGCGACGAAGAAGCGCTCGCCGATGAAATTGCCGGGCATCTGGAATTGCTCGCCGACGAATACCAGCGCCGTGGTTTGCCGCCTGAGGACGCGCGCGCAGCGGCTCGCAGGCAATTCGGCGGCGTCGATCAAATCAAAGAATCCGTCCGGGACCAGCGCGGTTTTCTCTGGTTCGACATGCTGCGGCGGGATATCCGTTATGCCGTGCGTTCCCTTTCGCGAGCGCCCGCTTTCACATTGGCTGCTGTCAGTACACTCGCTCTCGGAATGGGCGCGACCACGGCCCTGTTCAGCGTTGTCAATGC
This sequence comes from uncultured Solibacteraceae bacterium, assembly GCA_964554945.1. Lineage (GTDB taxonomy): Bacteria > Acidobacteriota > Terriglobia > Bryobacterales > Bryobacteraceae > PSRJ01. The sequence goes on from CAZKQQ010000268.1 coordinate 5,695, forward strand.
GGCGTTGTTGCGGCCGTTACCATATCCCCGATCGCAAGATCTCTGGTCCGTCCGCACCCAGTTTACCGACGGCCGTGTGACCACCGGGCTGGTCAGCCCCGTCGAATTAACCCGTCTCAAGGAAGCGACTTCACCGAATGTGAACGTGGCTCTGTCGGCGCGTATGAATCTGACCCTGTTGCCGCCCGAGGGCACGCCGCAGGCGATCGCCGCGTCAGGTGTCGATGAGGGCTTCTTCCCGCTTTTTGGTCTTCCCCCGATCGTCGGAGGCGGCTTTAAGCCGGAGTATTTCCACAAGAACGGGCCGAACGGCGCGGTGATTTCGACCCGGCTCTGGCACAGCGCTTTCGCCGGCGATCCCGGCATTGCCGGAAAGACGCTCCGCCTCACTTCCGGGGATGTGCCGATTCTGGGCGTTGCCGCGCCGGAAATGGATGTTCCGCGAGGGACAGACGTGTGGATCAATCTACAGCTCAATCCACAAGATACCGGTCACACCCTCGACGGCTATCTCAGGATGCTTCCCGGCACGCCGCCCGGGATGCTGCGGAGCCGGTTGGGCGCCGTGGCACTGGGCCTGGGACGCGATTATCCCGGGCCCGAACGCAATCGCGCCTTTGTGATCGAACCCTTTGTGAAGGCAATGGTGGGCGATCTGCGGCCGGTTTTGATCATCGTGTTTTCGGCCACCGCGTTACTCTTCATACTGGCATGCGTCAATGTGGCAAACCTGCTGCTGGCGCGGGCGTCGCTCCGCTCCCGCGAAGTTGCCATCCGTGCCGCGGTCGGCGCCAGCCGGACGCGTATCGTGACGCAGCTATTGACCGAATCGGCCGTCCTGGCCACGATCGGCACAGTGTCGGGTTTGGCCGTGGGTTATGCCGCCGTACGAGCGCTGTTGCGCTACGGTGCTTCCCGATTGCCGCGCCTCGACGTGGTGCCCTTCGATACCCCGGTGTTGTTGTTTGCCATTGCAATGCTCGTGCTCTGTGCGCTCGGAGTGGGGCTGGCGCCAGTTCTGCAACTGGCCGGGTCCGACATCGAAGAGCGGCTGCGCGAGCGCGCGCGCACGGCCGGCGGCACGCGATCCACCTACCGCGCTTTGCGGATGATGCTGGCGGCTGAAGTTGCGGTCGCGGTTACGATCGTGGCGGGCACCGGACTGTTGGTGCGGAGCTTTCTGAATCTGCAGCGGAACGATCCCGGCTTCGCCAGCCGCGGCCGCCTGACCTTTGACGTGTTGCTGCCTTTTCAGAAATACCGGGGTCCTGGCGTGCAGCGCGCCTGGCAGCAAACGTTATTCGCAAAGCTGCGCCAGATCCACGGCGTCACCGCAGTCGCCGGTTCCTCGGACTTTCCACTGCTGCCGGATGGCGCCGGATCAGCGGCCACGACCCTGTTTCGCTTGGATGGCTGGCCGGACGAGCACGAACATGTCGTAGCCTTTATGCACCTGGTATCGCCGGCGTTCTTCGAGGCCATGGGCATCCGGACCCTGCGCGGCCGCGCGTTTACCGACTCTGACCGGCCGTCCACAGAGCCGGTGGCAGTGGTCAACGAGAGTTTTGTCCGAACCTATTTGGAGGGCCGCGACCCGCTCACCGCCCAGATTTCCCTCGGCCTTGGCCGCATCGACCCCGCCACGAGCCGCGCGATCGTCGGTGTGGTTCATGATGTGAAGTACGGCTCGTTGTGGAGCAGCGCCGACCCGGCATTTTACTTTGTGGACAACCAGTTCGGGGCTACGTTTCGCCTGCATGTCGTGGTCGCCACCAACCTCATCGACCCGCGCATGGTCATTCCGGAGGTACGCGCCCAGGTACAGAACATGGATCCGCAGTTGGCCTTCACGGTTCAACCGGTCACGGAGGTAGTTGCGGCGACTTTGACGCGTCAGAAATTGGGAACCCGATTGATGCTGGTTTTCGGGATCGTGGCCCTCCTGCTCGCAGCGATCGGAATTTACGGCATAATCGCGTACTCCTCCACCGGCCGGTACAGTGAAATCGCCACCAGGATGGCGCTAGGCGCCACGCACGCAAACATCTTCTCTCTGCTCGTGAGGCAGGGGCTCGCCGTTGCCGGGGCCGGTGCGGCCATTGGCCTGGGAATGGCCCTCGTCGTTGGCCGGCTAGCCTCCAGTTGGTTGTATGAGGTGCGACCCTCGGATCCCTGGATCCTCGGGTCCGCGCTCGCAGTCGTGGTGGGTGTCACGGTGGCTGCGACATTGATTCCCGTGAGACGGGCCGCCCGGATCGACCCGATGCCTTTACTCCGTTTGGAATAACCCTGAACGCGCGACCGGACGGAGACTAGAGGTTTGCCCTTTGCGAGAAATCCAAGCGGCGCGTGAACCGGCCGCCCATCGTGACGAATTGGGACACCACACCCGACCACCGAACCTGCCCGCGCTGCAATCCCCCGCCATTCCGAGTACAATCGTCTGTCATGAAACGCTGTACCGCGCCCGTGCT
>CAZKQQ010000269.1:0-7951 GCA_964554945.1 uncultured Solibacteraceae bacterium
GCTGCCTCCATCATTTCGTAAGTCACCCGGCCAAAGAGGAGGGCATCGGCCTGGTTGAAGTTCTCGATCGCGTGTCGATGCAAGTCTTCGTCCGGTGGGATTACACGATGATCGCAGCACCCGTCCAATGTGACGTTGATGGAATATCGAAGGGGTCGCATGATGCAAGCGTACCGCCGATAGGTAGGCTCGCAAGGCTGGCCCGGGGGCGCACGCGGGTGCTTACGGCAAACGGAAGGCGACCATCGTCTCCTGGGCAGCGACGACTACGTACTGTTTTCCATCTTTGCCCTGATACGTGATCGGGTTCGCATACGCGTTTGCGGGGAGCCTGGTCTCCCATAGAAGCTTTCCGGTTTTGGAATCGTAGGCGTGGAAGCGCTGGTCGTCGGTGGCTCCGATGAACAGCAGCCCGGCCGCAGTCACTACGGAACCGCCGATGTTGTACGACCCCGTGTTCATAACGCCGATTTTCTCGAGCGATTCGACGCGCCCGAAGGGCACGCGCCAAGCCACTTCGCCGGTATTCACATTGATGGCGAACAACTCGCCCCACGGCGACGCCTGGCAGGGCCAACCGGTTGCCGGATTGATCATCGCGCCAACGTTCCGGCGCACAAACGGCATTTGACTCGCATCGCCGGCACCGCTGATCTTGCCGGCCGGGCGTTCTTTCGCCGGCACTTGCGCTACCATCTTCTGCACGCCGCCGCGGTCGTGCGAGTTGATGAAGTAGTAACCCAACCGGGGATCGTAACTGCCGCCGCCCCAATTGAATCCGCCATCGGGACCGGGAAACACGACGGTATCGGTCAGGCGGACCGGCGCATAGGGACCGTCATTCCGCGCGTCCTTGAAAAGGTCTTCACAATACTTCTGGTGTTCGGGAGTAAACTTCGAGATCTCGCCGGGCTTCCAGGCGGCGCGCGCGAGCTGCGGCGGCTTCAGCGGGAACGGCTGCGTGGGTGAATACCACTCGCCGGGCACATCGCCCTTGGGCACCGGACGCTCCTCGACGCCGAAAACGGGTTTTCCTGTCCGCCGGTCGAGAATGAAGATCAGGCCCGTCTTGGCGGCCTGAATCAGAGCCGGAATTTTCTGGCCGTCTTTGCGGATATCGACCAGCGTCGGCTGCGGCGGCAGATCGTAATCCCAGAGATCGTGATGTACGGTTTGGAAGAACCACTTCACCTTGCCGGTCATCGCGTCCACGGCGACCAGAGAATTGCCGTACAGATTCGCGCCGGGGCGGTCGCCGCCATAACGGTCGTCGCTCGGCGAGCCAATCGGCAGGAGCAGCGTGCCGGTCTCCGCGTCCACCGTAAAGGTGTTCCACACGTTAACGCCAGACCGGTTCTTCCACCCGTCATCGAGCCACGTCTCATGGCCGGGTTCCCCCGGCTGTGGAACCGTGTGGAAGGTCCAAACCAGTTTTCCGGTGCCTGCCTCCCATGCGCGAATGTCGCCGCGGCCGCCATAGGACCCGTAGTCTTGCAGATGCGATCCGGTGAAGATCAAGTTCTTGTACACGGCCGGCGCGCCATTCAATCCGTACGGGGCATTCGAAAGGGACTCGTCCTTCATCCCGGGCTTCAGATCGAGCTCGCCTTCCTTGGCAAAGCCGGGCACTAACTTGCCGGTGTGGGCGTTGACCGCGATCAGGAATCCGTCTTCGGTGCCGAAGTAAATGGACGGGGGGCTGTTGCGGTCGCCCGGCCAGTACGCGATACCTCGCGAGGTGCGCGCCGCGTGCTGGTGATCGAAGGTCCAGATGGTTTTGCCGGTTTCCGGCTCGACGGCGACGAGACTCTGATAGGGCGTCGCAAAATAGAGGACGTTGTTCACCATCAAGGCGGTAGTGCCGGAAGTCCGGCGGCCGCCCGTGTCCGAAGCCGGTTTCGTCTGGTAGGTCCAGGCCTGAATCAATTTGGAGACGTTGGCTGGGTTGATCTGTTTGAGCGGCGAGAAGCGCTGCGCCCCGGGATCGCGGCCATACGCCGGCCAGTCGTTCTGCGCAACGGCAATGGGCACTACCGCTAGCGCCAGCATCAGAGTCGAACGGATCAGCATTTTCCCTCTCGTGGCAAACGGACATTATATGCCGTTGGGGGGCTCGGGGGTCCGCTCCTCGTGCAGGCCACAAAAAACGATGGCCGGCGCTACTGTTCGCGGAGGAGGGACGAGGGGTCGACCGAGAGCGCGCGCTGCGCGGGGATCCAGGTGGCCAGCAAGCCGAGTAACGTCATCGCTACTACAACACCCGTCAAGACCAGCGGATCGCGGGGAGTGGCTTGATAGACGATGAAGGCCAACACTTTGCTCGCCAGAATGCCGAGGAGCAATCCGGCGGCGGAGCCAATTGCGAGCAATTTGAATGCGCGTCCCAAGGCGGCCTGTAATACCTCCTGGGGCTGCGCGCCGAGAGCGATGCGAATTCCCAACTCGCGCAAGCGCTTGCTGACCGAGTACGCGGCCATTCCAAAGATGCCGGTGATCGATAGCATCGCGCCCATGATGCCGAGCACACCGAGCGCGACGGTCGCAACGCGCGAGGGGAACAACGCTCCGTCCAGCGACTGGTTCCAGGTTTGGATGAAAGAAGGCAGACCGGCATCCAGGTCTCGCAGCGTGTTCCTAACGGCTGCCGCGAGTTGCTGCGGATCCCGGCCGGAGCGTACTACGAGCGCGGTCGCGCTGGACGGCGCTTGCAGGATCGGGAAAAACATGGCCGGCTTCTGTTCTTCGGTGAGGCTCAGATACTTTCCGTCTTCGACCACACCCACTACCTGGAAGCGCAGGCCGCTCCGCCGTTTGAAATATCCGCCGACGGCTTTGGTCACGGAGCCGAAGACGGTGTTGGCAAACTGCCGGTTGACGACGGCGGCACGGGGGGCGTTTTGATCGTCGTGCCAGGAGAGATCCCGGCCCGCGAGCAACGCGGTCCCGGCCGCCTGGAAGTATGCCGGAGAGATGTTGAACATATAAGGATGCGCGGCGGCATTGGAGGGCCTCGGATCCGCGGTCTGGTCGGTGAAGACGAGGGTAGTGGTGCCGCCCATGGTTAATGGCGGCTGATCGATCAGACCCACCGAGTCTACACCGGGAATGGTCCGCATCGCGTCGAGCATGCGCCGCTGCATGGCGGGGGCGGTGTCGGGGCTGTAGGCGGCCATGTTCAGATCGGTATTGACCAGCATGGCATGGCGCGGGTCGAAACCGAAGTTGCCGGTCAGGGAGCGTACCAAACCGCGCACGGCGACCATCGAAGAGGCCACCAGCACGGCACAGATCGCAATCTGGCCGACGAGCAACAGATCCCGGACGGTCAAACGGCGCCCCAGCGTGCGGGTTGTTCCCGCTTTGACGATCTGGTAGGGATTGGCTTGAAGCACCTGCCGCACGGGGACGAGGCCAAACAGGATGCCGCTCACCAGGGCCAGAAGCAAAGCAACGATATAGACGTTGGCGTCGGGATTCACAGGCACATGAATCGGAAAGACGGGAAATGGCTGCCATGCGCTCAGGCGGCCCAACAGCAGGACGCTAGCCCATAGCCCGAGGGCGCCGCCGGCCAAGGAAATCAAGATGGCTTCGGTGAAAAGTTGGCGCAGGATGCGGTTGCGCGCAGCTCCCAATGCGAGCCGCAGGGCGACCTCGCGGGACCGGTCGGCGGCGCGCGCGGCAAAGAGGCTTCCCAGGTTGGCGCAAGCCGCCAGAAGAATCAATCCCGACAGCAGCATCAATCCCGCAACGAACGCGCGCGCCGGACGGCCCAGAAAATCACCGGCGAGACTTGGCTGTCCCAACGTAAAAACCATTTGCCCCGCTTCTTTGGGATAATTCTGTTCGAGCCAGGATCCGATCGAGTTCAGATCGGCAACCGCCTGCGCGGGAGTGACTCCCGGTTTCAGATGCCCGATGGTCATAAAGATCCATCGGCTGGCACGGGCGTTGAGGACATTGGCGCCGACGGCGCTCACTCCGGCCACCTGATCGTGGTTTACGATCGGCACGAAGACATCGGGAGAGAAAAACAGCAAAGTTCCGTGAAACTCAGGCGGCGCCACACCGAGGATGGTGAAAGGATGTTTATTCAACCGGATGGTGCGGCCGACCACGCCGGGATCGTTCTGAAAATGAGTATGCCAATAGCCGTAGGTCAGGACGACATAGGGAGCGCTATTGGGGCCATGCTCATCGGCGGCCTTAAAGAAACGGCCCAGATAGGGATGAATTCCTAATACATCGAAGTAGTTCCCGCTGGTTTCATAGGCCCAGGCGCGGGAAGGGCTTTCGCCGGTGTCGAGTCCTACTGTACCGATGTTACAAGCTGCGAGATCATCGAAGCTGCGATTGCGGTCGCGGAGGTCGAGGTAGTCGGGATAGGACTGCCACGAGGAATTATCTTTTCCCAGCTGGATGGCATAGAGGCTCTGGGCGTGAGGCACGTTGAGCGGGCGCAGGATCAGGGCATTCAACACGCCGAAAACTACGGCATTGGCGCCGATGGCGAGCGCCAGCGTGGAAATGGCGGCGAATGTGAATCCCGGAGACTTGCGCAACAGACGGAGGCTAAAGCGGACATCCTGGATGAACGTCTCGATCAAATTACCGGCGAGGGTCTCGCGGCATTCCTCCTGAAATCGCGTCTGGCCGCCGAATTCAATGCGCGCGCGGCGTTCCGCTTCGGCGCGGTGCAGGCCGGAGTGTTCCAGATCGTCGGCGCGGTGTTGGAGATGGGAGCGAAGCTCGTCCTGGATGTCATTCTCGATGTGAGAACGATGGAAGAATCTGGCGGGAAGGGAACGAAAGGAGGCTAGCAGTTTCATATTTCCTCCGGTTCGGCGGCCAGGGCGGAAGCAATGGCCGTGGCAAGGCGATTCCAGCCGTCCGTTTCCGCACGGAGACGCTTGCGGCCGGCAGTGGTGAGCTCGTAGAACTTGGCGCGGCGATTGTTATCCGAGGTGCCCCAGCTCGCTTTCAGGAGATTCTGATGCACGAGACGGAACAAGGCGGGATAAAGCGCGCCCTGCTCAATAAGTAGCGCCTGTTCGGAGATCTGCCCGATACGCAGAAGGATGCCGTAGCCGTGCAGAGGCCCGAGAGAGACGGCTTTCAGGATCAGAAGGTCGAGGGTTCCGGGAAGAAGCTGCGCCTGGTCGGGCATGTCGGCTCTCCTAAGACAGTAAGGAGTGTAGCCCGGTTCTCCTAAGCTGTCAAGGGGAGAGGGGAGAGTAGGAGAGCGCAGGTAGCCGCTCAGACGGGTCAGGCGTATTTCGGTAGGAATTTCGCGGCGTTGTTGCGCTCGATGGCTAGTAAATCGTCGGGAGTCAGGCCGGAGCTCTCCAAGCCCTGGCGGTGCTTGGCGGCGTCGCCGCCGAAGGGGTAGTCGGTGCCGAAAACGATTTGCGAGACGCCAGCGATGGTTTTCAGGGCCTGCATCTGCACCACGTTCGTAGACATGGCGGTGTCGTAATAGAAGCGGCGGAGTTGAAAGAGGCGGGAATTGGGGTCGGCGGGACGGCTCAGAACATTATTCAAGGTGTCGGCGCCGCCGATGCCTAAGCGGCCGATGACGGCCGGCATGGTGCCGCCGCCGTGCGAAAAGATGAAGCGCACATCCGCATGACGAGCAGCTGCATTGGTCGTGAGCAGGCTCAAAATGGAGCGGGCGGTGTCGGTAGGAAATTCGAGGGTGGTGGGATTCACGTCGGGCCAGAGATCCTGGCAGCAAGGGGCATCGATCGGGTGAGTGTAGACCACGGCTTTGCGGCGGTTCAGCTCGTCGAGCACCGGTTGGAACATCGGATCACCCAGCCAATGATTGCCGTAGCTGGTCAGGATGCCAACGCCGTCCGCTTTCAGGGTGTCGAAGGCGTACTCGATTTCGCGGAGGCTTTCGTCGATCAACGGAAGCGGCAGCAGAGCGAACAGACCGAAGCGGCCTTTGTAATCGGCTGCCATTTTTGCGCCGTACTCGTTCATTTCGCGGGCGAGACCCCGCGCTTCGTCGCGGTCGCCGAAATATACGCCCGGTGAGGTTACGGAGATCATGGCGGTGGCGACGCCTTGCTTGTCCATGAGCTCGATGTCGCGCGCAGGGGAATAGTTCTGCCACAGACCCAGGGGGAAGTAGCTGGTGAAGCCGGGGGTTTTGTGGCCTTGTTTGGCGGTCAGCGCCTTGAGGAAAGCCGGGGAGACGAAGTGGTGGTGGACATCGATGATGCGTGGTCCAGCGGCGGCAGCCTGCGCGCGCAGAGCACGACGGGAAAAAAAGGCGGCGGATCCCGCTGCCAGACTGCCGAGAAGTGTACGTCTAGAAACCATAGAAGCCACGAACCGTCCCAGCGAACGAGAATACCATCGAAGCCGGGCCGAATTGACACCGGACTATGGAATGGTAGAATGAGAAGGCACTCAACGACACAGTAATTCCTTTAGTTGCAGGGACATGCGAAGTTTGCATCGCTGCGGCGGGGGAGTGAATCCAAAAAGGTACTCATGGCGCAGGTGCTTCCTGTTCCCAATCCGCGCCGGCCGGACGCCGAGCCGCTGCTGGCGACCATCGGCAACACGCCATTGGTGCGCCTGGAAAAAATATCGCGCGCGTACCCTGGGATCCAGATTCTGGGAAAGGCCGAATTTTTCAATCCGGGCGGATCGGTGAAAGATCGCGCGGCGCTCAACATGATCCTGGACGGCGAGCGTTCGGGAAAGCTGAACCACAACCGCATTCTTCTGGACTCGACCAGCGGGAACACCGGCATCGCGTATGCGATGATCGGCGCGATACGGGGGTATAAGGTCAAGCTGGTGCTGCCGGCGAACGCGTCGATGGAGCGGAAACGGATTCTGAAGGCCTACGGGGCCGAGATGATTTTCAGCGATGCCGGGGAAGGGTCCGACGGCGCCATCCGGGTATGCCGTGAGATTTACAACGCCGATCCGGACATCTATTTTTATCCCGATCAGTACAGCAATCCGGCGAACTGGAAAGCGCACTTCGAGCACACCGGAGCGGAGATCATCCAGCAGACCGGCGGGCGGATAACGCACTTCATCACGGCGATGGGGACGAGCGGGACGTTTGTGGGAGTGAGCCGGCGGCTGCGGCGCGACCTGCCGCACGTGAAAGTCTATTCCGCACAGCCGTCGAGCGGGTTTCACGGGCTGGAAGGACTGAAGCACATGCCGACGGCGATCGTGCCGGCGATCTACGACGATAAAATCGCGGACGGCAACTACTGGATCGAGACAGAGGATGCGTACGCGATGGTGCGGCGGCTGGCGCGGGAAGAAGGGCTGCTGGTGGGTATTTCTTCCGGGTGCAATGTGCATGCCGCGACGAAGCTGGCCGGCGAACTGGCGGCGCGCGGCGAGGCCGCCACGATCGTGACGTTTCTGTGCGACAGCGCGGAGAAATACTTGAGCGAGCACTTTTGGGACGAGGAATGATTCGGATCGAAGCGGAACCCTGGGCGGAGATGGTCGCGCACGCCCGGAAGACCTACCCTAACGAATGTTGCGGCGCGATGTTGGGCTCGGCGGATGACGCAACCAAGCTGGTGCGCGTAGCCATGCCGCTGGAAAACGCTTTCTCCGGCGCGCAGGCGGCGCGCTACGAGCTGCGGCCGGAGGATCTGCTGGCTGCCGATAAAGCGGCTCGAGAGCGGAAGATGGATTTGATCGGCATCTATCACTCGCATCCCGATTGCGACGCGTATTTTTCGAAAACGGATTTACAGAATTCCTGTCCGTGGTATTCGTTCGTGGTGCTGTCCATCCAGAAGGGCGAATTTCACCACGCCAATAGCTGGCTGCCCAACTTCGAACAGACCGAGGCAGCCAAAGAGGAGTTGATCTACTAATATGGCCAAAGTTTTGATTCCGACCCCGCTGCGCCAATTCACGGGGAAGCAGGACGCGGTGACCGCGCCGGGCGGCACGGTCG
>CAZKQQ010000270.1:0-7861 GCA_964554945.1 uncultured Solibacteraceae bacterium
AAGGGCAGTATCCAGGTGGACGGAGAGCCGTGCACGCTCACGAAATATCGCGTGAGCACCAGCTATCAAACGCCGGGGCAGCGGGTCCAGTACACGTGCACGCGGGCCAATGGACAAGCAGTTTCCGGCATCGAGGTGGTCAGCGGGCCGTACGCGTGGAACGAAGACATACCGGGCTCGGAGATCATTCCGGCGAAAGGGAAGGCAACGCCGATGCCGGGTGCCGTGCAGGAGCGGCTCATCCGCCTCTGGGCCAGTCCCCAGGGAGCGCCCAAGGCCGCGCTGGAGGGTGTCGGGCCGAGCACTGAGTTGGGACCGAACCCAGGTACACGCGTTCCGGACGGTGTCATGAAAGCGGGCGAAACCTCCCTCGCGTGGCAGGACGGTAAGCCCGTCGTGACCTACCCGATTCCCGGCGTCCCGGGAGCGATTGCGACTGCCACACTGAATGCGAAGTACATGGCGGAACGCGTAGTGGTCAAGCAGGGATCGAGCATTACTGAGTTCACCTACGCCGACTACCAGGATTGGAACAATCCACTGAATAAAATCGATGCGCTGTACGCGGGCAAGATGGCCGAGCGGAAGAACGGCGGCGTGGTCCGCGATCTGACAACGCTTCAGACGGAAACCGGCAGCGTGTATGTGGTCATGCCTGTGCCGGCCAGCGTGAAAGCCGCGATCCACGCCCAGCCGAAGTCCGCGGTCCTGAAAACTGAATTGGCAGCAGCACAGCAGCCCACGCCGCGTTTGGCCAACGGCCACCCGGACTTGACCGGCAATTGGAATTTCGCCGCCATGAACTGGCGCTACGGAAACCGCCGCTGCGATCCGACTCAGCAGGAAGGCTGCAGCCGGGCACTCAATCAGACGATGGATTTCGAGTTCGAAGCCCCCTCGCGTTTCGGCCCAAATCGTCCACTCTACAAACCCGAGTTCTGGGATAAGGTGCAGCAGCTCGATATGTGGACCAACAAGGAAGACCCCGTCATGACCTGCCAACCATTGGGCATTCCGCGGCACGGACCGCCGCGACGCATTGTCCAGTCGGCGAACGACGTGATCTTCTTCTACGGTCAGTATGCCGATGGCGGCGGAGGCGCCGGGGAATATCGCATTATCCCGACCGACGGACGCAAACACAACCCGCAGAAGGCGATTGAGGCCACCTATATGGGGTATACCGTGGGGCGATGGGAGGACGACACCCTCGTGCTCGACTCCATTTCATTCGTCGATTCCACTTGGCTGGCGCGCGGCGGTTTCTTCCATTCCGATCAGATGCACGTCGTGGAACGGTTCACGCGTCAAGGCAATCAGATTCGCTACGAAGTCACAGTCGATGACCCCGAGGTCCTGGTGGAGCCGTGGGTGATGACGCCGCGAACCCTGACGCTCAACCCGAATCCCGACGCCGGACTTCTGCCCGAGCGAGGCAACTGCGAAGTCTACGAAACCAAGAACATCAGCTCCCAGATCCGGCACTAGTCGGGCAAGGGGCGGCACCTCCTGACTCTGTAGCGCGCATGTGTTTCCAGCCGCTGATCCGGCTGGGCCCGTGAGGAAATTGGCCGGTATATTTCCTGACAATTGCATCCATTCGGCGGCATGCAACGTGCCTTCCCAACAAAGTTGAATATTTCCTATTGTGAAACAGCCGGGTCCATCAAGCGGTCGAATATTCTCATCTTCTTGAAGAAAAATATCGTTCTGACTATCGTGGTGTCTCTGTGGCTTGTCGGGCGCGGGGCAATGGCGCAGGCCACCGGTTCAATTCAGGGCAGTGTGACCGATTCCTCGGGTGGCCCGATATTGGGTGCGGTCGTAACAGTCCAAGGTGCCGATGAGAGCTTTCACACGACAGTCACCGACGTCCAAGGCGCTTTCCGGATCTCGTCTTTGGCCCTTGGCAATTACAGCGTGAAGATTTCCGCCGCCGGTTTGTCCGACTGGACCGCACCGAATGTGCCTGCCTCAGCCAGTCCGGAAACGAACCCATTGCGCGTAGTTTTGCAGGTGCCCCCGCAGGTAACAACCGTCACAGTTGGGGTGGGGCAGGAGAAAGTGGCGGCCGAACAGCTGAATCGGGAACTGGAGCAGCGGGCGCTGGGAGTATTCCCAAATTACTATGTCACTTATGAACGCCATCCTGCTCCGTTGTCGCCCAAGCAGAAATTGCATTTGGGGTTGAGTACGCTGCTGGATCCCGCCAGCGTTGCCGCCGTGGGGATTGCTGCAGGGATTCAGCAGGAGAAGAACAGCTACCCCGAGTACGGCCAAGGTGCGGAAGGCTTCGCGAAGCGTTTTGGAGCGGCGTACGCGAAAGCCGCTTCCAATGTTGTGATCACGTCAGTGGTGGCGAACTCGGTCCTGCATCAGGATCCACGGTATTTCTACAGCGGTCGGGGGACGGTGGCGCAGCGCGCGTTGTACGCGATTAAAGCTGCATTTCGCGCGAAGGGCGACAATGGAAAGTGGCAGCCGCCTTACTCCGGTCTGATCGGGTCGATTGCCGCGGCGGAAATCTCGCAAGCCTACCTCCCTGGTTCGCGCACACAGTATACGCTGCTGGGCAGAAACCTGATGTTTCGCTTCGCCGGTTTAGTGGGTCTGAACCTCTTCCAGGAGCTGGTCTTGAAGGAATTGACCCACCATGCGCCGCTCGTCCCGGCATCCGAGGACATCCCTGTGTTGCGAGAGGGCACGCCGGTTACGCTGATTGCCGTGAACGGTCTCGGCGCAAACGGAGCAACAGCCGGACAAACCGTCACCTTTGTGCTAGCGCAGGATTTGACACTGCGCGGGAAAGTGCTGGCCAGGACGGGCGACGTGGCATCAGGGCAGGTGGGCCAAGCCGGCGCGGCAACCATTCCGGGCGAGGCGGCAAGCTTTGCGTTGCAACAGGTAGCGCTCCGGGCGGGCAAAGTGAGGGTGCCGCTTCGCAGTAGTCAGGTGCGGGGAGTTGCCGCTCCGGTGCAATATAAAGTGCTGGAATCCGGCAAGATCGAAGTGACATTGTTCGTTGCAGAAAATGTGGAGTTTCCCGAGAGTGAATGAGTTCTCGAATTCGAACCATGCGGTGGAAGCCCACGCCTCAGGCGCTGCCCGGAATGCCGTGCGATGGAAATGGGCGTCCCAGCGGCGCTGCGTCGACCTGTGCTACTATACGGATGTCTTTGCCAGTTCTGCTTATTGCGCACGCTCCCACATCGCTCGGTTCAAAACACCGCCCCTGTTTGATCTTGCCCGTTCGCTGCTCTGCAAATTCAGAAAGAAATCAAATTGAAGAACATTTTTGTAGGTAATCTCAGTTTCGGAACCACCGAGGATACGCTGCGTTCCATGTTTGCGTCATACGGATCGGTTGACCGTGTGAACATCGTTACTGACCGCGATACAGGACAGCCCAGGGGTTTCGCGTTTGTCGAAATGAGCGTCGACGCCGAAGGGAACGCCGCAATCAGCGGCCTCAACGGCAAAGACGTCGATGGCAGAACGTTGAACGTCAACGAAGCTCGGCCGAAGGGCGAACGCGCAGCGGGCGGCGGCGGATATCGCGGCGGCGGCGGCTCGCGGCAAAACCGCTGGTAAGCCTGGAATTAGAAACGGGGCGCGGTACAAAGACTTGCCGCGCCCGGTCCTTGTTCCCTCATAAAGGAAAAAATTGCCAAAAGAAGATGCGATCGAAGTAATGGGTAAGGTGGTCGAGAAGTTCAAAGCGGGAATGTTCTCCATCGAGCTCGATGTAGGAAAAACCGTTCTCGCGACAATGGCCGGAAGACTTCGGCGAAACCGGATCAAAATCATGAACGGCGACAGGGTCTCAGTGGAAATGTCGCCGTATGACTTGACGAGGGGCCGCATCACGTACCGTCATAAGTAATCCCCTCCAACAGGGAAGCATGGCTCGCCGAAGCGATCCTCGTCGATAATCGCCGGGACCATCGGAAAGCACGCACCCCTCTCAAACCTCCTATATGATACGCGTGAGGTAACACTCGTGAGCCGCAAAGCGCTGCAGCGCGCCGCCCCGGCGGGGCTGGAATATCTTCTACCTCGGCCGGGCCGCAGCATCAACCTGAGCCAAAAGCAGTGGACCGCTCTCCGCGCCTGCGACCGGCGACGGCATCCGCAAGCCGCCCAGGATCCGTCACCCGTGATGCAGCGAGGCAGCGGCCGGGCGAGCGGTTCTCTCGCCGCACTCGAGAAGACGGCGCGTCAAGGATGCGGCGGCCGACGCGGCATGGGTTGCGGAGAACATCGTCGAGTGCCCTCCGGCCGTCTCCAAAATCGTTAGATTGCAGGCGTGTTCGCGCCAGGTCGCCTCGAGAGACGGGAGGCCGGGTTCCCGCCCCACCGCACGGAACAGCGTCAGTTCCCCCGGATAAAACCCGGCCCGGTACCGCGCCGATGCGACCATCTCGCTTGCCGCGACCTTGAGAACACTGATGTGCGCGGATTTCCAAAAACCTCGCAGACTGTCACAGACTCCGCGGCCCGTTTTCCGGACCGCCGCCGGCCAGCTATCGAGGGGCGCGGCGATCGCGCCGCTGGCGTACTGCACAATGCGCCGCCGCACAAGAGAGAGCCACGAACGCAACGGCCATCGGAACGGGCTCATCATCGTGTCGAAAAGTCCCACCAGAGCTACTTCGTCCCCCGACTCGCAAAGCCGCCGCGCCATTTCAAACGCAACCAGCCCTCCGAAGGAATAGCCGCACAAGTAGTAGGGTCCGTCGGGTTGCCGCGCCTTTACCTCTCTCAAATAGTCAGCCGCCATCGCTTCCACGGTCGCGTGCGGCGGTTGCTGGCCGTCCAGACCACGCGCTTGAATGCCGATAACCGCTCCCGGATACGTCATGCGCCGGGTCATCGGGAAGAATCCGGCGACCGTACCGCCGAGGCCCGGGATCAGGAAGACCGGCGGTAACCCGGCGCCCGGTTTCATCTGAACGAGCGGGACGTAATGGCTTGTGCGATGTTCTCTCAGGACCTCGCACAGTCCGGCGAACTTCGGCGCCTCCATGATCAGCGTCAAGGAAAGCTCCAGGCCCAGAGCCCGCTCGAGGGTCATCATGAACGTGATTGCTTTGAGCGAATCGCCGCCCGCATCGAAGAAGTCGTCCTCCGGGCCGCGAACGGGCGTCTGCAGGACTTCCTGCCAGACTCGCTTCACCGTTTGCGCGATGCCATCACCATCCTCCGGGCCGGGTTCGGCTGCAGCGGCCAGAGGGGCGCGTTCGCTTTGGACGTTGACCTCATCCAGGGCCGTGAGCGCGCGTAGGTCCAGCTTCGAACAGGGCAGCCGCGGAATCCTGTGCACCAGATACAGCCGCCCGGGCCGCATCGGCGTCGGCGCCGAGCGCATCATTTCCCTCAAATCGTCGAGCAGCCCATCGTGCGCTCCGTCGGGAGCGCTTAAGTAGGCGACGAGCGTCACTCCCCCATCCGCGCCGCTCGTTTGGCTCGTAGGCCGCGCCACGACGCCGGCGTCGCGCACCAGGGGATGCCGGCGAAGCAAGGCTTCCACGCCGTCGAGATCGACGCGGGTGCCCCGAATTTTGACCTGCCTGTCCTTGCGCCCGATTCGCTCCAGCAGCCCGTCGCGCCCTTCGCGCACCAAATCTCCCGTCCGGAAACGTCGCCGACACGGTGCGCCGTTTTTGATGCTATCGGCGGCGCAACGGCCATCCACCCATAGTCCCAACGCAACGTAAGGGCTCTCCACGATCAGCTCTCCGATCTCCCCCCGCGGCGTGTTGCGTCCCTGCTCGTCCATCAACGCCAGTCGGTTGCCTGGGAGCGGATAGCCAATCGGAATTCGCGGATCGTCCCTCCGTTGGGAAACATCCACGAACCACTGCATCATCGGCGCTTCCGTCGCGGCATAAATCAACTGGATTGCCGACTCCGGCGCGAGCCACCCGCGGAGCAGATCGATGTCGCTCCACAGTGTGGTGTCTCCACCCACTCGGACCAGTCGAAGCGTGTCGCGCGCCCGCTCCCCACCCTGCGGGATCACCGACCGCAACAGAGCCGGAAACGCGAACAGGATCGTGATGCCCTCCGCACGGATCACCTGCAAGATCTCGCGCGCGCCGGCCCGTTGCGGATTGATGAAGTGAACGCTGGCGCCCGCGAGCAGCGCGGTCATGGTGTCACGCACGCCGACGATCGTGCAAAGCGAGGCCAGGGTCAGAAACCGGTCCTCGGCATTGATATGCGCGGCATTGATTGATTGGGCGACGCGCTGCAGAAGATTTCGCTGGCTATTGACGATGCCCTTCGGCCGCCCGGTGCTCCCGGAGGTATACACCACGCACGCGGGCTCGTCCAAACCGAGTTCGGCCGGACGCCAACTCTTGCGCGCCGCTTGAGGCAAACGGCTCAGAGGGATCACCCGAGCCGTCGCCGCGGCGGTCTCGCTACCCACGACATCCTCTCGGCCGATGATCAAGGCTGGCCGCGCATCCTCCAACACCTGGCCCAACCAGTTGCCGGGATAGTGAGGATCCAGGGCGACAAAGGCTCGTCCCGCCGCCAGGCAAGCCAGCATGGCAACCGGAAACATCGAACACGTGGGCAGTACGATGCCGATCAGGTCTCCCGGTTTCGTTTCGGCCGCGATGGTTTCGGCGAGCCCGCTCACGCCCTCCCACAATTCCGCATACGAGAGAGATGTGTCTGCATCCGACACCGCGATCCGGTTTCGATTCCGGCGCGCCACGCCCTCCAACAAATGAATGATCGGCACGTCCAGATCTTCGTCGCGGAACCTGGTGAAAGTCCGGCTGGTCGGGCCGTTCCAGTCCAGCGGGTGCGTACCGTCCTCCAGCCACTGCAGGCCCGGACTCTCGAATGACGGCGCCGGGAGGTGGTCCCTTTCAATCGGGAATATGCCGAGCGTCGCCATGGATACTTATACGATCAGACGTGGCTAAAGTTCAATTCTTACAGGTGGTCCGGACTGGATCTCCCGTCCCAGTCAGTAAGCACTGGGACCTTGTGGCGTCCGCATCGACGATCGGTCCCCAGCCGCCCGCGAACGCATTTCGGCGCTTCGGGCCTTTACGTGAGAGTGGATTACTTCCGAGTGGCGTAATCCACCCTAAGCGTCGCGGCTTGGGCTGGATACTGCGGAAGCCCAATCAGCTAAGGTCGAAGCGATCGAGGTTCATTACCTTGGTCCAGGCCGCCACGAAGTCTTTCACGAACTTCTGCTTTGATCCCGCGCAGGCATAGACCTCCGCGAAAGCGCGCAGTTGCGAGTGCGAACCGAAGATCAGGTCGACGCGCGTGCCGGTCCACTTGAGAGCGTTCGTTTTGCGGTCGCGGCCTTCGTAGACACCGTCTTGCCCGTCGGCTGGTTGCCATTGCGTGCCCATATCCAACAGGTTCACGAAGAAGTCGTTCGTCAACGTCCCGGGTTTCGTCGTGAAGACGCCGTGCCGGGAACCCCCTGCATTCGCGCCGAGTACGCGCAGGCCGCCGACCAGGACGGTCATTTCCGGGCCGGTCAACCTCAGCAACTGCGCGCGATCCACCAAGGCCTCTTCCGGCATCATGAATTGGGTCCTGCGGGCAAGGTAGTTGCGGAAGCCGTCGGCCCGCGGCTCCAGAGGGGCGAAAGACGCCACGTCGGTTTGTTCCTGCGACGCGTCCATGCGGCCGGGCGTGAAGGGCACCTTCACTTCGACCCCGCCGTCCTTTGCGGCCTTTTCGATGGCAGCGCCGCCTCCGAGGACGATCATGTCCGCAAGCGACACCTTTTTGCCGAATTGCTTTCGGATTGTTTCGAGCTTGTCCAGCACCACCGCCAGCTGCTTCGCCGCATTGGCGTACCGGGATCGGACGGCTTCTT
>CAZKQQ010000271.1:0-7857 GCA_964554945.1 uncultured Solibacteraceae bacterium
TGCCGCTGGTAATCATGCCAGAGAATCTGGTCGGTCGCTGCATCAATCACCACGGCTTTCACCGTGGTTGAGCCGACATCCATGCCGATGAGGAAATGTTTATCCATTTTGGGGATCTCAGTAGCCCGCGGCTTCAGTTCTTTTCCGCCTTCATCCGGTCCGCGATGTGCATTACGAAATTCGCGGCCAGGCCCACTACGCCCTTGGTATGCGGCACGTCGTACATAGGCCGCTTGGTTTCCGGATGCGCTTCCACCCAAGCGCGGCACTGCTCCAGCGTCAGGCCCGCGCGCTCCAGAGTTTCCGCGAATTCTTTCTTGGCCTTGTTCTTGGCTTCGCCCAGAGCCATCTGTACGCGGCTGTGCGCGTTGATCTCGCCTTCACCCGACGTCTCGATGGGCAGGTAGATCATGTCTTTATAATTCGAAACCACGGCCGACTGCGCGCCATCCGACTGCGTCGACGGCATGCATCCGAACGGCTTCAGCGACAGCACCATATGCGCCAGGTCTTTGTTCGAATAGTAAATATTTTTCGCGACTTCCAGGTGTCCTTCGCCGCCGCCGGCGCGCGAATTGTAGAAGGGGTGGCCGAGGCGCTGCAACTCGTACTGATCTGCGAGATGATGCGCAATTCCGCCCAATGCGTTCACGATTTTGTGGTATTCGCTCTTGAAAATCGCTTCCGCGAGCTTCAGCTTGGCTACCTTCTGGCGGAAATCCCATTCGATTTTGGCGCGTGTCCCGACTTTCCAGATTGGAGGCAGCACTGCGCCTTCATCGAGTCCTTTGAAGTCTTTGTACTTCTGAATCACCTGGTGGATCATGTACATGATCCAGGTTCCGATCGGCTCCACCAACACCTGTGCGCCTTCGCGCTGCAGGAAGTTGAACATGTTAAAGTTGCCGTCGCCCTCGGTGGTCTGCGCCCAGAACTCGCCGGTGATTTTGACGATCGGCTTCACGCGCAGCCGATCGATCTCGACCTCGTTGAACTTGTCGCGGCAGCGCTCCAGTGACGGCACGTACTCGTCGCCTTTGAGCTGCTTGACGAACTTGCCGATGTACTCGGCCGTATCGGAGAAGCCCCCCAGGTACTTGGTCAGATTGCCTTCGAGCTTCCACGGCTGCTTCTTGCGGAAGACCTCGTGCAGGTAATCCATGGTCTCGTCGAGAATGCGATCCGTCTCGCCCGCGTTCACTTCGTACGGCCGCAGCGCGTACGCTACTTCGTTCATGACATCGCCGCAGTTCAACGCGTTGAGGATCCCGAGGAAGAAATCGATATTCATCTCGAGACCGGCCTCGGCGTCGGACTGGCTCAGCCCGCCCGACTGCTGGAACAGCAGCACGCGGAAGCCGTCGAAGCCGGCGTTGCGCAGCGCAAGCCGGTACTCGGCTTCGTACATGCCGAACCGGCACGGCCCGCAGGCGCCGGCCGTGAAGAACACGTAGCGGTCGATAATTTCCTGCTTGCTCAGCCCTTGCTCTTCCAGGGTCTGCAGGTATTGAACGAGGTTGCCGACGGTGAAATACGTCGGGTTGCACTGTCCGTTGTTGCCGTATTCCTTACCGGTCTGGAAGGCCTTCACGTTCGGAGTCGGCACGGCTTCGGCGCGGTAGCCCAGCCCTTCGAGCGCGCCATGCACCAGCTTCTCGTGTTTCCACGTCAGACCGCCGAACAGCAGGGTCGTATGGCCGCGCTGCTCCTTGGTAAACGGTTTCTCGGTCGGCCGCTTGAAATGGTGGACTTCGCGCTTCACCACTCCGGCTTCCTGCTCCAGCCGCGCACGCTCTTCGGCAAGCCGTTGCTGAATAATCTCTTCGACGGATGACCCGATCTGAACTAAGCTGGCGGGTGCCATCGGCTTCGGTTGGACAGGCTGAGTGCTCATAGTGTCAAAACTCCAGATTTACGGCCATCTTGCCCGTTTAACCGATTGAAATAAATAGGATTCCATCGAATGGCGTGTTTCCCTGTGGAACGGGGGATTCGAGGGGTTGAGCGGGCTGCCGGAATCGCCCTGCCGCCTGGACAAATGCCCTGCCAAGATATTGAAACCGTTACAATCCGGACACTCCGACCCCTTTGCCTCCCTTTTACCGCTGATTCAGAGACCGCGGTTGCCGTAAGCCGCCGTCCTCGGTCGCCGCAACCGCCCACCAACCCAGGCGGCTACCTGTATTCACTATTGGTTTTCAAACTAGAATTCTTATACTGAGCATTAAACGTGCGTCCCGGCACGGACACCATCGACGTGGTAATCGGCTTCCAGTAGACAACCATGCGCATTCCTTTCTTCTGGCATTTCGCCGCTTCGCTCTGGGTTATAGCCGCCCCGGCTTGCGCTGACAATCTGCCCGCCTCCACTCCGATCACACGAGTCGGTCCCGGTGTCACTCCGCCCCGGTTGTTGCATAAGCAAGAACCGGAGTATTCAGGCGAAGCGCTCAGCGCAGGCATCCAGGGCACTGTCGTCTTTGAAGTAGTAGTTAGCGAAAGTGGCAAGCCGGTGAACATTTCTGTGATCAGTCCCCTGGGATTCGGCTTGGACGAGAGGGCGCAAGCGGCCATCGAAACCTGGCGCTTTGAGCCGGGACGCAAGGACAACAAACCAGTTAACATCCTGGCAACCATCGAAGTGAACTTCAACCTGGCGGGCCGTACATACGACCATGGGACCGAAGAGCGCCGGACGCGATTCAACATCATGCTCCGCGAGTTGAGGCAGCCGGGTGGGGCGCGCCGCGAGAAAGCCATCAAAACCATGCAGGAGCTCGCAAAAAGGAAATTTCCGCCGGCTATGTACGTCGTGGGCAAACTGATGCAAGCCGGTGACGGTGTGCCGAAAGACCCAGCGGAAGGGGAGGCCCTGATCCACAAGGCCGCGGACAAGAACTACGGACCGGCCCTATTCGATGTGGGGATCGCCTTATATGAGGGCAAATCGGGGCCGGCGGAAACCAATAACGGGCTGCGTATGATCCGCGACGCTGCGACCCTGGGTAGCTATGAAGCGCAGTTATTCCTCGGTGATCGTGACGAACGAGGTGTGGATACTCCAGTCGACCTGAGTCGCGCGCGGCGCTACTTTAACTTGTGCGCTGCGGCCGGACAGACTGTCTGTCAAGTTCGATTAGCCAAACTGCTCCTGGGTTTGCCGAGCCGGCAGGAGCGCGAATACATTCAGGCCGTGGCGTGGCTGCAGCTGGCTGCGGACCAAGGGCAAGAAGAGGCCCGGATGTTGATCGAGAAGCAGGATGCCCGGCTCACACTCGAACAATCCAACTGGGTCAAACGGTTGAAACCCCAGTTGGTGCATCGTTAGCAGGCGGTGTTCTGGCCGCACCAGCCGCCCGGAGTTACACTGGGCAGGAGGCGCTATGAACCCCGCCTATGCTCCCACAGTGCAGTCGAAATTGAGAGGCCAGTTGGCCGACCGCCGGGCGCGGCTCGAATCGACCATTGCCGAGTTGGACCAGCCCGAAGATCTGCGGCGGCTGCTGGCAGAGGTCGATTCCGCGCTCAGCCGCCTCGACGGTGACCGCTACGGCACCTGTGTGGTTTGCGATCTCAAGGTGGAAGAAAGCGATCTCGAGGCTAATCCCATGGCCTCATATTGTCTCTGCCAACTGACGCCGGAGCGGCAGCGGGCTCTGGAGCGCGACCTCGATCTTGCCTGGCATGTCCAGGCAGCTTTGCTCCCGCCCCTCGGGCTGTCTGCGGCGGGATGGCAGACCCATTATCGCTACCTGCCGCATGGTCCTGTCAGCGGCGATTATTGCGACCTGGTGCCTCGCGCATCCGGCGCTGGTTTGTATTTCATGCTCGGCGACGTATCGGGTAAAGGAGTGGCAGCGTCGCTGCTGATGTCCCATCTCAACGCGCTGCTGCGTGGGTTTGCGCGCAGCGGCCTGGCGCCGGAGGAAACGCTCGGCGAAGCCCATCGCCTGCTGGCGCAAAGCACTCTCGATTCGCACTACGCTACTTTGGTGTGCGGTCGCGCGAATGCCTCGGGCGAGGTCGAGATCGTGAATGCCGCGCATTGCGCCCCAATCTTGGTTCGCGCCAACGGAACCGTCGAAGCCTTGGAATCCTCGGGCTTGCCGCTCGGTCTCGACGTGGATTCCGGAGATACCCGCCGGTACCGCACGGAGACGGTGGTCCTGCATGAGGGCGACGCCCTGGTCCTCTATACCGATGGTCTGACCGAGGCGGTGGACGCTCGTGACAATGAGTACGGCAACCAGCGGCTCAGGAAAGTGCTGGCGCGCTCCGCAAGACAAGCTCCTCGCGACCTGGTGGCGAACTGCCTGGCCGATCTGTCTTCATTTATGGCAGGCAGCCCCCTGAATGACGACCTGACCATTCTGGCGCTCGCGCGCGGTTAAGACCTCGACCCGGCGTGACATGATTGGGTGGAATGATCCGTACGCTGCTGCGCGCCCTCGGTCTCGTCTATTTCATCGCGTTCATCTCGTTCGGCGTGCAGGCAGCTGGTTTGATCGGCTCGCGCGGCATTCTCCCTTTTGAAGACTATTTGCGCGCGGCACAGGCGTCGCTCGGCGCGTCGGCTTATTGGGACGTTCCGAGCGTCCTCTGGCTCAGTTGGCGCGATGGCGCGTTGACCACGGTGTGGGTGCTCGGCGCGGTCTGCGCGCTCGTGGCAGTCGCGGGATATCGGCAGCGCATCGCGCTGGCTGCCTGCCTCGTGCTTTGGCTTTCTCTGTGCGCCGTCGGCCAGGACTTTCTCTCCTTCCAGTGGGACGTGCTGCTGCTCGAAGCCGGCTTTCTCGCCATCTTCGCGGATGAGTCTCCAGTGCGCCTGTGGCTCTTCCGCTGGCTCGTCTTCCGGCTGATGTTTTTCTCCGGCGCCGGTAAGTTGCTGAGCGGCGATCCCGCATGGCGCGGCCTGACGGCGCTGCACTACCACTACGAAACGCAGCCGCTGCCGACGCCGGTTGCCTGGTACATGTACCAATTGCCGATGGCGTTCCACAAGGTCTCCACCGCGTTTGTCCTGCTGGCTGAGGTGCTTGTTCCGTTCCTATTCTTTGCGCCGCGGCGAATCCGGCAGGTCGGCGCCTGGATCACGATTCTGCTCCAATTGCTGATCCTGATCACCGGCAATTACACCTTCTTTAATCTTCTAACCATCGTCCTGGCGCTGTTCTTGTTTGTGGAAACCAAGCCGGCCCCCCGCAGCCTTGTGCACCGGATCGTCAGCATTGCCGTGGCAACGTTTGTGGGCGTCACCTCCGCGATGCTGGTGCTGGATTTATTCTCCGTCACTCTGCCGCCTGGTGGTGGCGCGCTTCTGCACAAAGTCGCTCCGCTGCGGATCGTGAATACGTACGGTCTGTTCACGGTGATGACGGTCAATCGCCCGGAAATCCAGGTGGAAGGTTCGAACGACGGCGAACACTGGCTGGCCTATGAATTCCCGTTCAAGCCCGGCGATGTCATGCGCGCGCCGCCGGTGGTGGCGCCCTACCAACCGAGGCTCGATTGGCAGATGTGGTTCGCCGCTCTGGGAACGTATCAGGAGAACCGCTGGTTCTCCAATTTCATGCTCCGGCTCTTACAGGGAGAACCAAGCGTGCAGCGCCTTCTGCAATACAATCCGTTCCCCGCCGCGCCGCCGAAGTTCATCCGTGCGCGGATCTTTCTCTACCACTTCACGCACTTCGGCGAGCGGCCGTGGTGGCGCCGCCAGGAAGAAGGCCAGTACTTCCCGGCGGTGAGTCTGAAGTAATTGACATTCCGCGAAGCTCGCCTTGACAGCCGCGAAAAAAGTGGCATATACTTCGCCCAATATCTGCTGAAGTGGGTCGGCGGCGGGCGTCTCGCGTCCGCTGGAAATGTGACTATCTGAGAGTCACCAGGGAGAGGTTATGCGCCTGATACGGATTTCTGTCTGTCTGTTTTTTGCAGTGGGCTTCGCCGTCGCTCAGGGCGATCGCGGCACCCTCACTGGCACAGTGAGCGACCCGGCCGGCGCCGTGGTCGCGGAAGCCGCCATCCAGGCCCGCGAGATTGAAACCGGCGTCGTCTATCAGGCGGTCAGCACCAACACCGGCAACTATACGGTCAGTCAATTGCCGGCAGGCTCGTACGAGCTCTCCGTCACAGTGCCCGGGTTCAAGAAATTCATCCGCCAGAACCTGGCGCTGCAGGTGGCCCAGGTGTTGCGTATCGATATATCGCTGGAAGTCGGCGCGGCGACAGAATCGGTGACCGTCTCGGAAGCCGCGCCGCTGCTCAAAACCGAGAGCGGCGAGCTGAGCCACAACGTTTCCACCGACACCGTGGACAACCTGCCGATTCTCGGCATCGGCTCATCGATGGCGGGCAGTTCCGCCGTGCGTAATCCGCAGGCGGTGGCTTATCTGCTGCCCGGCGCCTATGTTGCGCCCAACGCGCAGATGCGCGTGAACGGGGCTCCGGGCAATACGGCCTCCTATCGACTGGAAGGCCAGGATGCCAGCAACGGCCAGGTGCCGGCGACGCAGGCCCAGGTGCAGCCGAGTGTTGACGCCATCCAGGAGGTCACCATCCAGACCAGCAACTTCGCCGCGGAGTACGGCCAGGTCGGCGGCGGATTCTTCAATTACACGATGAAATCGGGCACCAACCAGCTTCACGGCAGCGCTTACGATTACTTCGTGAATGAGGTGCTTAATTCCAATACGCCCTGGGTGAACGCCAAACCGACCGCGCGGCGCAATGACTATGGGTTTACGGTGGGCGGCCCCGTGGTGCTTCCGAAGCTGTATAACGGGCACGACAAGACGTTCTTCTTTTTCAACTGGGAGCAGTACCGCGAAACCGAAATCATCAACAACATTCTCGATACGGTTCCGACCGCGCTCTATCGGATCGGCGATTTTTCGCAGGCGCTGACGGGCAAAATCCTGAGCACCGATCCGCTGGGGCGGCCGATTCCCGAAGGCGGTATTTACGATCCGAAGAGCCAGCGCCCGGCTCCGGACGGGCGGATCATCCGCGATCAGTTCACCAATAATAGGATTCCGTTCGACCAGCTCGACCCGGTCGCGCTGAGAATTCAGTCGCTGATTCCCAATCCGAACCAGGGGACCGGCGTCATCAACAACGCGATCTTTCCATTCCCCAGCACCCGCATCACATCGATCCCGGCCTTCAAGATCGATCACTCGGCCAGCTCCAGAATGAAATTTTCCTATTATTGGTCGGAGACTAAAACGGACAGCCAGTATTCGCCGACTCTCGGTGGCGCCGACGGCCTACCCGAACCGATTTCGGGCGAGATCGGAACTTTCATCACCGGCCGCGTCCAGCGCGGCAATTTCGACTACACCGTGACACCGACAGTGCTGTTCCACTTCGGCATCGGCTATCAGACCGATTACTTTACCGACGACGCGGTCACGACTAATTTCA
Source organism: uncultured Solibacteraceae bacterium (assembly GCA_964554945.1). Classification (GTDB taxonomy): domain Bacteria; phylum Acidobacteriota; class Terriglobia; order Bryobacterales; family Bryobacteraceae; genus PSRJ01. Next base: position 7,423 of record CAZKQQ010000271.1, read on the forward strand.
ATCCGGCCCAGGCGCTGGGGTTGAACGGCATTCCCGTCAACCGTTTATTTCCGTTCATGACCGGCTTATGCCCGCCGGGCACCAGCAACGGCACCGTCACCAGCACCTGCAGCGGCCAGGGCGGTATGAAAGTTATGGGACCAACTACTAACCGGCATCCCCTCCTCTATGAGAAGCCTACCGCGAATACCAGCGTGACTTGGGTCCACGGGAATCATACCTACAAGGCGGGCGCCGAACTGCGCATCGAGAGCAACTCGTCCACTCTGTATGCTTCCACCGACGGCCAGTTTACCTTCAGCCCTAACGAAGTCGGGTTGCCGTATTTGCAATCCTCGAGTCTCGCCGGCGGCACGGTGGGATTCTCATACGCGAGTTTCTTACTGGGCCTCGTGGATCAGGTCAAGATTGCGCCCATCGACAACATGAAAATGG
>CAZKQQ010000272.1:0-7707 GCA_964554945.1 uncultured Solibacteraceae bacterium
GGATTCCAAGGGGGCGCCAACTGGTATTCGACTTCGTTCAACCCCGCCACCGGCCTCTACTATTTCCAGGCTCTGGAGCGCTGCAACATCTTTACCAAGCGCCACGCCGACTGGGAAGCCGGCAAGGGCTACATGGGTGGCGCTGCCCGTCCCGCCCCCGGCGAAACGTTCGTGAAATCAGTGCGCGCCCTCAATATCCAAACCGGGGAGGTTGTCTGGGATCTCCCGCAAGCCCCCGCAGCCGCTACCGCGTCGGCTGGCTTGCTCTCGACTGCCAGCGGCCTTGTCTTCTTCGGCGAGAACGGCGGTTCTTTCATGGCCGCCGACGCCGCCACCGGCCGTCCTCTTTGGGAATTTCACACGAACCAGCCCGCGCGCGCTTCACCGATGACCTACATGTTTGACAACCAGCAATTTGTCGCGATTGCAACCGGCCAGGGCATCCTCGCATTCGCACTATCAGGGACAGACTAGACTGTCCTAAAGGCACGCCGTTTGCGCCGCGTGGACAGTTCTGTCTGTCCCGTGTCGGTGCCGCACCGTCCTAGAAGCGGTAATGCACTCCGAACTGCACTAGCCGCGCCCCAAACGTCGCCGGAACCACACCAAATGTTGTGCTGTTGATGTTCTGATCACCGGCGAAAAACGACGGGTGGTTCGGCAAATTGAACGCGTCCATCCGCAGCTCGAGCGTCTGCTGTTCCCGGATCACCACTGTCTTGAGAATGCTGGCATCCAATCCGAAGAACCAAGGCCCGTCAAACAACCGCCGCTGCAGCACCCCCAGCGTCCCCGCCGCGGGATTAAAGAACACCTGCCCATTGAATGCCTGCGACCCGTCGTCGTTCACGCCCGTGCCATTGTTCGGATTGATCGCCGACTGCGAAATGATGAACGGCCCGTTGCCGGTCATTTGAAAATTCACTACGTTGTCGAGCTGTGACTTAGTGAGACCCGTGTCCGCCGTATTGTACTGCGATCGGAAATTACTGGCCCGGTTGAGGGTCCCCCGGCCCGACAAAACCGAAAATGGTGCGCCCGATTGCCAGGTCATGTTCGCGCTTACCTTCCATCCCTCGATCACGCGATTCCATGCCCCCGCGCGTACGTGGAATCGGTGCCCATTGCCGAACGGCAACTCGTAAATTCCATTTGCCTTGATCATGTGGGTGAGATCGAAGTTGGCGCGCGACCGCTCGATTCCTGGATTGTTGAAATCGAGAAAGTGCTGGATTCGCGACTGGCTGTCTCCATCGGCGTCGCTCAGAACCTTCGAAAAAGTATAATTGCCTTCCAAGCTCAGACCCGACTGCAACCGGTGCCGCGCCACCAATTGGAATGAGTTGTAACTCGAGCTCGAAAAGTTCGTTAGCATGTCGGCGCCTAGCGTATACGAGTTTTGGAAAAAACCGACTGAGCCATTCAGTTGGTTCGTCTGATACAGACTGGCGAGCTCTCCCACCTGCCCGGTCTGAATCAGGTTCTGAATGGTCGGGTCCGTTAACAACCCGCTGGCTACCAGCTTTGGGAAAACCGTCAGTGGCTGGCTGCCCGGGATCGCCGGATTGTAACCGGGACTGAACACCCCGTTGCGCGCCAGCGCCAGAAAACCGTTATTCTGCGCCCGCAGGAAATCAGGCAGAAACCCGTTTTGCCGGATCACTACCTGATTGAAATCAAATGCGCGGTATCCGCCGGTCATGTGGTTCCCCACGTATCGCGCCTCGAACACCGTTTGCTTGAACTGATGCTGAATTCCAGCGGACCACTGCTGCACACGCGGCCGCCGCAAGTTAGGATCGACCAGGCCGACCGTGTTGAACGGATTGAGGGCGTAGTTGTCAGATAGCTGCAGTGGAATCTTATAGGACGGCACAGGAATGGGCGGCAGATTAGAAACACGATTCGACAAGCCTGAGTCCGATGAGATCTGCGAAAGCCCGGAGTTCGCCTCGAGCATTGACTCCGGCGCGACAATCGCCTGGTCGTTCACATAGCTAATGGAGTATGCGGCCCGAAAGGCCGTTCGCCCGTTTCCGAATATGTCCCATGCCAGGCCGATATTCGGAGCGAATTCCTTGTAGTCCCGGTGATAGTACGGACTCCCGATAGACCCACCCGCAAAATTCAGTGTCGCGTTGGAAAGCAGCGTCTGCGCCGCGTTCCCCACAACCGCCGGCTGCAACTCGAGTGAGTTTTGCTCATCCAGGACACCAGGCAGTTCATAACGCAGTCCCAGCGTAAGCGAAACGGTTCGCGATGCTTTCCATTTGTCCTGAACATAGAGCGCGTAATTGTTCAGCAGAAAATGCCGCAGGTACGGCGCGCCCGGAATGAATCCCGAACTCCGGCTCGTCACCTGGAACGTCCGGTTGTAACTGTCGATGTAACCTCCCAGCGTCGCCAGCAGCGCGTCTGCTGTATCCAGGTCGGTTTGACTGCTGAGGCCTGGCAACTCTCTGCGCTGGATCGCCGGTTGGCCTGTGCCCATCGCCAGGTTATACGTGGGAACCGTCCCGGCCGAATCCGATGAGGTTACCCGCACCTGCTGCATCCAGTAGCCGAACTGAATGTAGTGCCGGCCGTGCTGATACGCCGCGTCATCGGAGAGATTGTAGGTGTTTGTTGTTCTCCCCTGCGGCAAGAATTCGTTCACCGGGTTCGAGAAAAGTGTTCCTGTCAGCAGGTAGGGCCCGAACTGCTGCGACGTCCCGAAATACCCCCAAGTGAGGTTAAAGCCCCCGCGGACTTCATTCGTCAGGCTTCCGGTCGGTGTCCACCGCCACCCGAGCGCCATTAGGTTCGAGTGGTTCGGATTTGTCACTTTCGGAATCAATGCAAAATCGTTTTCCGCGTCCGGACGGTCTACATTATCGCGATTCCATGCATACGTCGCCGAGAGCGCGTGACGAGTCGAAAAGTTGTAGTCGAGTTTGCCTGTGATGTTGTCGCGCAGGTTGTTATCCCGCTGGTTGAACCGGTACCCGGCCGTGTTCTTCAGCAAAGCCTTCGTGCTGTCGCCTGTTTCGTAATTATTAATCTTCTCCGCGCCCGGAACCTGGCTCAGCAGATTCTGAATGACCGGATCGAGCGTGGTGATCCCGCGCAAGGTCAGCAGGTTCACTCGGCGAATCGTGCCGCCGGTGTCCTGGTAAGTGAAGATGCCCTTGCGCGCATCGCTGGTCAGAATCGTCGTGTTCGATGCGGTCTGCGCGTTAACGCGCACCCCCTCATAATTCAGATAGAAGAAAAGTTTGTCTTTCTTGATGGGCCCACCGAGCGAGCCGCCGAACTGATTCTGATTTAAGTGCGGGAGCGGCGTTCCGGATTGATTGCTGAACCAGTCATTCGACGCGAAATGGCTGTTGCGGTTGTCCCACAGTCCCTCTCCGTGAAACCCGTTCGTTCCGCTCGGAGTAGCTAATGCCGCCTGTGTCGCTCCGCCGGATGCCGCTGAGTTCGCATTCGCGGTCACTAATGTCATCTGCCGGACCTGTCCGAGCAGCAGCTTATTCGGCGTGAAATCCAGCGCGTTGTCCCGGATGTAATTATCCTGGATATTGATCCCGTCCAGCGTCATGTTGGAAAACGACGTGCGCAGGCCATTGATTACAGTCGCGGTGTTCCCGTTCGAAATGACGCCCGGTTGAGTCTGCATCAGCGCCAGCGGATCGCGGTCGAGCACCGGCAGATTGCGAATGTCGTCTGTCGAAATCGTGTCCGAGATCTCGGCGTTGTTGATCTCGACTCCCTGCGTTCCGGCCGATACTTCCACCGCTTGCGTCACAGACGCGAGTTCCAGCTTGATCTGCGGAACTGGCGTTTCCCGCGCCGCGTCCACCACGATTCCGCGCAGTGTGGTCCTGACAAACCCCGATGCTTCGACCTCGAGGTCGTAATCCGTGGGCCGCACACCGATCAGGTTGTACAAACCTTCGTTCGACGTCTTGGTGGAGAGCAGCGGCTTCTTGCCGCCGGTGAGATACAGCCGCACGGCCGCTCCGGGTACCGAGGCCCCGCTCGCATCCACCACCGAACCCGAAATCCGCCCCGACAACTGCGCCTTCGCGGGCCCCTGAAGAAACAGAACCAGCGCGGCCAAAGCACACGTTCTGTACATGCTCTCTATTGGACACTAAAATGCAATAGCCGCGGTCATCCTTGTGGCCAAAAATTTCCGGTATCCCTCTCTTACCCTGTTGCGGCGCTGTCTTGCTACCATAGTCCCATTCAGGGCTAATTCGTTAATGAGAGATTCCAGTCTGAGGGGCCGTGCGTGTTCCCGCGCGGCATTCGCTGCGGGCCTGTTGCTCGCCGGCCACTCTGTAGTTTTCGCGCAACAGTACACCATTTCAACCGTCGCCGGTGGCGCACCGCCAACCACCCCCGCCGCTGCGGCCAGCATCCCGATCGGTCCGCCTCAGCGGCTCGCGAGAGATAGCGCCGGCAATCTCTATTTCACCAGCCTGAATTCGGTCTTCCGGCTCGATGCGGCCGGCACCATAACGCTCATCGCCGGCAATTCACGTTCTGGTTTTAGCGGCGATGGCAGCCCCGCGACGCAAGCACAGCTCAATGGACCTCAAGGTCTGGCTTTCGACGGCTCCGGCGATATGTTCATCGCCGACACAAATAACCACGTCATTCGCGAGGTTACTTCCGACGGCATCATCCACACGTTTGCCGGCACTGGTCAGGCTGGACTTTATCCGCTCGCGGGCCCGGCCACTCAAGTTGCGCTCCACTCCCCTGGCGGTGTTGCCTTCTACAACGGCAATTTATATATCGCAGATTCCGGCAACCATTTGATCCGCGTTGTCACGCCCGACGGGAACCTCAATTTCTTCGCCGGAGTCGCCTACCCGGGTTTCTCGGGCGACACCGGATTGGCCCTGCTCGGGAATCTGCACGGGCCGCAGGACGTGGCTGTCGATAGCAAAGGCGTCGTCTACATCGCCGATACGGGCAACGCGCGTATCCGCACGGTGGGAGCCGATGGCATCATCAACACCGTTGCGGGAAGCGGCGGTCTCGGCTTCTCTGGCGATGGCGGCGCCGCCACCAGCGCTGCTTTATCTCAACCCTACGGCGTCGTCGTCGATTCGCAGGGCGACATCTTCATTGCGGATCTCGGCAATCTTCGCATTCGGGAAGTCGATACGAAAGGCAATATCAACACTGTCGCAGGCACGGGCTTCCCCGGCTTTAGCGGCGACGGCAGCACCGCTACTAAGGCCACTCTCACTTTGCCTAGTGGCGTAGCGGTCGACTCGTCCGGCGGCGTCTACATCGCCGACCAGTGGAACCTTCGCGTCCGTAAGGTGTCCTCCAACAACATTGCCACTATCGCGGGTAACGGCGGCTTTAGCTATTCCGGTGACGGCGGTCCCGCCACACGCGCGCAGTTCAACGGGCCGCAGGGAATCGCGCTTGATCCGGCAGGCAACCTCTACATTGCCGATTCGCGGAACGGCGTGGTCCGCAAGATCGCGCCAGATCACACCATCGCCACGGTTCCGGGAACGTCTTTGATTCTTCCGCGCGGCGTTGCCTCCGATTCAGCCGGAAACATCTATGTCTCCGATTCCCTGGATAATCGCGTTAAACGGATTGGCACCGATGGCGGTGTGGTCACCGTCGCCGGCAATGGCAGCGCCGGCTTTGCCGGCGATGGCGGCCCCGCGGCAAGCGCCCAACTGAACAGCCCTGCCGGACTCGCCGTTGACCGCGCCGGCAACCTCTACATCGCCGACTTCGCCAACAATCGCATCCGCAAAGTGACCATCGATGGAAACATCGCAACCATCGCGGGCAACGGCACGCAAACCTATTCCGGCGATAACGCCGCGGCCACCCTCGCCGGCCTCAACGGTCCGCTCGGCGTAGCCGTCGACGCAGCGGGCAATGTGTACATCGCCGATACGAACAATCACCTGATCCGCGAAATCACTAGCAATGCCGTCATCCACACCGTCGCCGGAACCGGCGTTCCCGGGTTCGCAGGCGATGGCGGCCCGCCGACCGCTGCGCAAATCGCCGCACCCTCCGCAATTGCTCTGGATGCCGCGGGCAACCTGTACGTCTCCGATGCCAGTATGCGGATTCGCAAAATTTTCCCGGCTTCCGTCATTACGACCATCGCCGGTAATGGCGCCTCCGGCTACTTCGGCGACGGCGGAATCGCTACCCTGGCGGCGTTCAATGGTCCATCGGGAATCGCCCTTGACCCCGCCGGCAATCTCTACGTAGCCGATACCGCAAATAACGCTGTTCGTCTCCTGCAGCCGTCTGCATCTTCCGCAACCATCACGCTGTCTGCTGTGACCAACGCAGCCAGTAACCAGGCCGGATCCATCGCGCCCGGCGAGATCGTGGTTCTGTACGGTTCCGGCTTGGGTCCGGCCCAACTTACGATCGGCGTTCCTGGTCCCGACGGAAAAATGCCTACCGCTCTCGGCGGCACCTCAGTGACCTTTAACGGCACCGCTGCTCCTATCCTCTATACCTCGCCCAATCAGGTGAGCGCGGTGGTGCCTTTCGGTATCACCGGCACCAGCGTGCAGGTCTCGGCGAAATACTTCGGTCAGTCGGCTCCCGTCAAAACCTTCCCCGCTGCGGTCGCGGCGCCAGGTGTTTTCACGGTCGATTACTCTGGCAAAGGACAAGCCGTTGCATTCGACCAGAACCAGCAACCCAATAGCGCCACAAATCCGACGCCGCGAGGAACTCAGTTAACCCTACTCGCCACCGGCTTGGGACAAACGGTGCCCGCAGGAACGGATGGCTTACTCGGCAGCGCCCCGCTGCCGTCATCTGCCGCTCAGCCCGTCGTGACGATTGGCGGCCAAGCGGCGCCCTTCGTTTCCGCAACCGGAGTGGCCGGCCAGGTCGCAGGAATGATGCAGGTCACGGTACAGATCCCGGCCGGCATCCAACCCGGCGCTGCCGTCCCGGTAACCCTCCAGGTCGCCGGCGTATCGGCCCCCGCAGGCGTGACCGTCGCGGTTCAGTAGCAAAAACTCTCTGTAGTACAACGGGCTGAGCGCGCTTTACTGCGCAAACCGCCTGAAGAAGCTGTCACTCGTCCACCGTGGCCGCGCGTTATCGTTCGCCACCGCCATCGCCAGTTCGAGGATCAGCCGGTTGTACGCAGCCGCCGCCTGTAAATCCACCGGCTGCTTCAGATCGTCCGATGGTGCGTGATACCGCTGCGTCAGCCACGCCTTTTCAATCTGTTCTTCCTTGGACCCTTTCCTGTACCCGTTATCGATCTTCAGCGCCGGAATTCCCTTGCGAATGAAATTGTACTGGTCACTGCGGATGAAGACATTCCGCTCCGGAGCCGGATCGTCCTGTACCTCGACGCCAATCGCACCCCCAGCCTTGCGAGCCGCGTCCCCCAGATCCGATTCCTTCAACCCGTGCACGGTCGCCAGGTGAAACGGATAGATCGGCAGGAACATGTCCACGTTGATATCGGCCACCAGGCTCTTCGCGTCCACCGTGGGATGCGCCGCGAAATAACGAGACCCCTGCAATCCCTTCTCTTCCCCGGTAACCACCACAAACAGTAGTGACCGCCTGGGCCGCGCCTGGGTCTCGTGTAGCGTTGCCGCCAGGTCGAGCAGCGTCGCAACGCCGGAGGCGTTATCCATGGCCCCGTTGTAAATGCCGTCGCCGTCGATCGGCTCCCCTACTCCGAGATGG
>CAZKQQ010000273.1:0-1081 GCA_964554945.1 uncultured Solibacteraceae bacterium
GCGTTCAGTACGCGCCCATGGATCTCCGCCGCGACGGCCACCGACGACACCAAAAAGATCATTGCCAACGAAACCAGTTTTATTCGCACAGGAATTCCGTTTTAGCGTACAACACGAGACAGTTTGCCGACACGGCGGATTACCCGATCGGCTTCCAGGGCTCATCTCCGTCGTGCTACCTTCCGGTGCGCCGTCCGACGTAGCGCTCAGGATGGCCATCGGGCATGGTGTCTTCGTACCGTTGTTCACCACGTCAGGTCTGCTGTTCCGTTACGCGAGTTTGGCCGGATTGAGATAAGATCGAGGCCGACAAATCGGCCGCCGAATCGACGTGCGCCAGGAATGGTCTGTTGTATCTGAACAGCGCGATGGAGCCTGCGTTTGCTCCTCCGTGAAGGGGCTGACTGAAGCTTGCTCCGGCGGATCAGTCCTGAACGACCCACTATCGGGGTTTGTGGTTGCTCGTGGGTTAACTTGACGGAAAACGTGCGACGCGTTGATCTGCCCGTTAATAGTCTATATCGTTAGTCACGCGATTGCGCGAAGTAGGCGCAGGATCTTCTTTGGCGTCCACCGGACCGCTTGCGCAAATGGCAACTGGAACCGGTTATGCCGGGCCGGTGTCTAATGCGCCATGCTCGAGATTCGTCAGCTCACGAAGTGCTACGCCGGCATCCCGGTCGTCGACCGTGTCCATTTCGAAATCCGGCCCGGCGAGATCCTTGGATATCTGGGACCGAACGGCGCCGGCAAGAGCACCACTGTAAAAATGCTTACAGGGCTGATCGAGCCCACCTCGGGAGAAATCCTCTTTTTCGGCCGCGACGTCCGCCCGGAGATGAAGGCCTTCCAGCGGCGGATCGGATACGTGCCCGAGGAGGCGCATCTGTATCCACACCTGAGCGGCCGCGAGTATCTGCAACTCGTGGGCCGCATTCGCGGTCTGCCGCGTCCCGTGCTGGAGCCCAGAATAGACGCGCTGCTGCGCCTGGTCGGATTGTGGGAAGATCGCCTCTCCCCGCTAGCGTCCTACTCAAAGGGAATGCGGCAAAAGATCCTGTTGCTGGCCTCCTTACTGCAC
>CAZKQQ010000273.1:1091-1502 GCA_964554945.1 uncultured Solibacteraceae bacterium
CCCCGAGTTGCTGATCCTGGACGAGCCGTTTTCCGGGCTCGATGTGAACGCAGCAATGGTGCTGCGCAGTCTCCTCCGGTCGCTGGCTGAACGCCGCAAGATGATTCTCTACAGCTCCCACGTTCTGGAAGTCGTTGAGAAAGTCTGCCACACGGTGTTAATTCTGCGCAAGGGTAAGGTAGTGGCCCACGATACAGTGGCCCGCCTGCGCGCGCTGATGTCGGAATCGTCGCTCGAAGGTGTCTTCGCTCAGGTCACCCAGACCGAGGATTCTGACGTCGTTGCGCAGCGCATCCTCGACGTGGTGTCGTCATGAGAACCCGTTTCCGAGCCTGGCTGGAGGAAACGCACAGCAACAACTTCGAGCTGGTCCGGCATTTTCTGAGCGGGTTCTTCGATAGCGAAGCGCTG
>CAZKQQ010000273.1:1512-7685 GCA_964554945.1 uncultured Solibacteraceae bacterium
GTCGATGCCGGACTCATGGACGAAGGTGGCGGCCGGAGTCGTCGCCGTGTTGCTCTCGGCGGGGATCCTGGGGCTGACCACATACTCCGGCAGCTTTAATCTCATGGAGGCCGCTGGGCTTTCCCGGGCGCGAATCTTCTCCGAGATCCGTGCCGACGAGCTGACCTTCATCGCCGTCGCCATGGCGGTTACCGCGCTGTTGACCGCGCTTCAGTGGCAGGCGTTGTTTCCCAGCCGCCGCGATTGCCTGGCGCTCGCGAGCTTGCCCGTCAGCGCGCGCCAGGTCTTTCTGTCGAAGTTCGGCGCGTTGCTCCTGGTATTTGCAGCGTTCGTGCTAGCCATGAATCTGCCGTGGGCGGTGGAGTTCGCCACGGCCACCGCCGGCCACTGGCAGTTCGACCCTGCGGGGATACGAGTCGCCACAGCCAACTTCGCGGCTATGGGTGGAGGCTGCGCTTTCGTTTTCTTCACCCTCCTTGCGGTCCAGGGGATCCTCCTGAATCTCCTCCCCGTCCGGGTTTTTGCGCGCGTCTCGCTGGTAGTGCAGTCGGCGGTCTTTATCGCCACAATGGGCGCCTTACCTCTCTTTGATCGCCACCCGGCCGCCGCCTGGTGGCCTCCAGTCTGGTTCCTCGATCTGTGGGAGGCTATGATCCAGGGGACCCGCCCTGCAGGCCACGCGCTGCTGGCGATAGCCGTCCCGGCGCTTATTTCGATTCTCGCCTACCTCCTCAGCTATCACCGTTACCGGCGGCTGCTGCTCGAAGGAGAGACTGGACCGGCGGCTTCCGCCGAGACCGGGTTCGGCGCGCGCGCCTGCTCCTGGCTGCTCGAGAAGTGGCTGCCCGATCCGCGGCAGCAGGGAGCGTTTGCCTTCATCTGGAAAACACTGTCCCGCAGCCGCACCCACCGGCTGCTTCTGCTGGCCTATGCCGGAATCGCGCTCGGCGCCGTCATCAAGGGTGCCGTTGATATGCCGCGTCCGTCTCTGCGGAACGAGGGCTTGCACGGCTTGGTGGTTGTGCTGGCGCCGCTGGGGCTGGCGCTGCTCATTACCGTCGGATTGCGATATCTGTTCTCGCTTCCCGAATCTCTCCGCGCCAACTGGATGTTTCAGATCACCGACCGGGCGGGTAGCCAGCCGTGGCTCACCGCCGTTACACGATTCGTGGTGTGCTGCGGGATTGCGCCGGTATTTGCAATCGCGCTTCCCGCGGCAGTAGCCATTCTCGGGTCGACGCGGGCCGCGGCCGTCACGGTTCTGAGCTTTAGCGCCGCGCTGCTCTGGTTTGAAATCCTCTTCCGGAAGTGGCGCAAGCTGCCTTTCACCTGTTCCTACCTCCCAGGAAAACAGCCGGTATGGCTCACACTCGTGCGCTACGCCGTCGCGGCTTCGCTGCTGGCGCCATTCGGCAATCTGATCCTGTACAGTTCGACCGAGCCGACAGCCTTCGCCGCCCTCCTCACGTTTCTCATGGCGATGTGGTGGAAATTGCGGTCGGCGCGAAGGAGAGCGTGGGCGGAGTGCACGCTCGACTACGAGGAGGCTCCTGAGGCGGCGATCATGGCGTTAGATCTCAAGCAACCGCTCGGCGAAGTGCCGTCGCACACACAGCCGGCGGCGGCCCCTGCCGAGGCTCAATACCAGCCGACGCTGCTGGGATCGGGCGGCCTGTTGCCTCCTGGTTGGCGGGAAGAAATCCGTGAGGAGCGCCGCCACCCCGGTCTGCTTCTTGCAACGACGTGGGAGGACGTCCGCTTCGCCGTCCGGCTGATCCGGCGGAACCCCCTGCTCTCGGCCGCCGTCATCCTGACGCTCACCGTCGGGATCGGAATCAACGCCAGCGTTTTCACGATAGTGAATGCCGTGGCGCTGCGGCCTCATATCGACCGCGACCCGGAGCGGTTCCTCCGCATTTTCCCTATGGCCAGGCTGCAGGGCGCCCCGCGCGCGGTCTCTTATCCGGAATATGTGGCGTTGCGCGATGAATCTCGCACGGTCCGCCACCTCACCGCGATCTCCGTCCTCGGAGTCGCCTTCGGTGATGACGAACTGGACGAATCCACGGGCTTGGCGGTCTCGTGCAACTTCTTCTCCGCGGAAGGGCTGGATCGCCCCTTGCTGGGCAGGCTCTTTGTGGCAGACGATTGCCAGGCGGCGCGCCAGATACCGGCGGCGGTAATCGCCGAATCGGTATGGCGGCGCCGGTTCCATTCCGATCCCCGCGTCATTGGACAGACCGTGCGCGTCAACAACCGGCCCGTGATCGTGATGGGCGTGGTGCGCGCCGGGGCATCGGCTTGGATGGATACGCTTCCCGTCGATATCTGGCTGCCGGTCACCTCCCTTAACTACTTTGAGCCCGGGCGCGACGTGATGCATCGCGACGACCTGCTGGTCTTCAACCTGGCGGGCCGGCTCGCGCCCGGCTTCACGCGCGGGCAGGCCCAAACGGAAATGCAGGTTCTGGAACAACGTCTCGACCAGGAGCATCCGGGCCGGCGGACGTCGGTGGAGACCACCAATGGTTCGCTGGCATCTCAATGGTCGCTCTACGCCTCGGCACAGGCGGTGATGCTGATGGGCTTCTTGTTCGGCACTTTCAACCTGGTGCTGTTCATAGCTTGCGCAAACGTGGCCACGCTGCTGTTGTCGCGAGCCGCGGCGCGGCGGCGGGAAATTGCAGTCCGGCTGTCGTTGGGAGCGCCCCGCATCCGGCTGCTGCGCATGCTGGTGACGGAGAGCGTGCTGCTGGCTGCCGGCGCGGGTTTAGCCAGCATCTTCCTGGCATCACGAGTTCCCAGACCTCTTTACCACTATCTGGCGTCGCGCCAGAACGATCTTGCGATGCCTCCCGACTGGCACACCTTCGCCTATATAGCGAGCGTGGTGCTGGTAACCGGGATACTGGCTGGTCTGGCTCCGGCTCTGGAGTCGCTGAAAGTGGATGTAACGGCGGCGCTGAAAGGAGTGCGCGGCGTGTTCGGAAGCGCGAGTCTGCGCGGACTTCTCGTGAGCACGCAGGTCGCATTGAGCATGGTGCTGCTCGTAGAGGCCGGTTTGTTCGCCCGCTCCGAAGATCGCATGCTGCGCGCCGATCCCGGCTACACACCGCAGAACGTGGTGGTGACCTGGCTGCGCTTCCCGGAGAAAACCAGCGCCGAGGCGGTGCGGGCCCGCGTCCAGGCAATCGCGCAGCACGTGCAGGCGCTGCCCGGCGTCCGCTCCGTCACATTTTCCGACGAGCCGCCTTTGTGGCGTCCGGAGACCGACGAGTTGCGTCCGCCGGGCCGGCACGACGCCAGCCAGCAAGTGGATGTCTACACCGCATCCAGCGATTTTTTCCGAACCATGGGCATTCCTATCCTGCGTGGCCGCGAGTTTCAGGAATCGGATGCCGCCGGGGTGATCGTCTCGGAGAGCTTGGCGAGGGCGTTTTGGCCCAGGCAGGAGGCGGTGGGCCGGACGCTGAGTCTGCCCGGCGGCGCGGTCCCGGTGGTCGGAGTGGCCCGGGATGTCGAACCGATGCGGGAGGGTGGTTCGGATAATCCGGTGGTCTATAAGATGCGGCACATCGACCCGCTGCAGAACGTGATGGCGGCACGCTTCGAGAGCAACCCGGCCGCGGGCGCGGTCGCGATTCGCGCGCTCTTGCGGCAAACCGAGCCGGATGCGTTCATGATGCCGTGGCTGCTGCAGAGCTGGATCGACCGCGTAAGGGCGAACCTCTGGAATTTGGCTTCGCTCATCGTGGTGCTGGCTGGAGTGGCCACCTTGCTGGCGGCAATTGGTATATACGGCGCGGTTTCGTTTGCCGTCAACCAGCGCACGCGAGAATTGGGCATCCGGGTCGCCCTCGGGGCCACCCGCTTGCACATCATCGGCGAGGTTTTCATTGCAGGCGGGCGTCCCGTGGCCCACGGCCTGATCGTCGGACTCTGGCTGGCGGTACCCACTGCCGTCGGACTGCGCGAGAGCCTCACGAACTCGCCGGTCCGGCTGGATAACAGCGAGCCCCTGCTCTACTGTGCAGCGGCCCTGGCGCTGGCGACCGCCGCCCTTGTGGCAATGCTTGGCCCCGCGCGGCGCGGTGCGTATTCCGATCCGCTCGAAGCACTCCGCTGGGAGTAGAACGGGAGACTTCCCGGTTTCACAACTTGCACGACCTCTGTGCGATCGAGCCGGCCCTTTCATGGCTGGCTTCTCGCACCGGGTTTTGCCTCATAATTCGGTCCCCAAAACCGACGGATCTGTGCACCTCATTCTTAGGTCTTGGATCGTCGGCGATCCGGAACTTGGCCAATTGCTCCTGTGAAGCCGGCATCGCGAGCGCCCGCTTTCACATTGGCTGCTGTCAGTCACTCGCTCTCGGTATGGACGCGACCACGGTCAGTTCAGCGCTGTCAATGCGGCGGTCGGAACAGTCCCGCGTGATGTAGAGGTCGGCGAGCTTGTCCATCTCCGCGTCCCTGTACACCTGATATTCATCGTGGGTTGATCTGAGGTCGCGGAGCGAGGGATCGGAGAAATTTTATCGATCGGTGACCGACTTAGTCAGCGCTTCTTCAGCGTCAACTCGATCAGGGGGGTAACGCCGGCCTGCTGGTTGAGGTCGCGGCAGGCCGCGATCAGCTGTTCAAACTGAGCCGCCGGGATTGGGATTCCGGGGATCACGCCACGGATACGCCGCGCTTCTTCGTCGAAATTCCAGATGAATTCGCGACCGGTGGCCTGCTTCGTATAACTGCGGCCGTCCTTAGTGAAGACCGTGATCCGCGGGCCGAACAGAGTCATGTCGTGCGAGGGGATGATGGTCACCCGTTTCATCAGCTCGAGGACCTCCGGAGGATCGGGGGTTCCGGGCACCATCGGGAAGCTCCGTTTCACCACCCCGTACGCAGCATAGTAGCGGGTGCTGCCGCGATCGGGTTCTCCGATGTCTTCCCGCCGGCTCGGAAAAGCGGGACTGGGATATTGGGTCTCGAGCCAGTTCACCACGGCTTCGACGCGGTCCACGTCCTGGTAGCGAATGTTGTGTTCTTCGCAAAGGCTGGCGGTGACGTCGACGTGCGCCAGGTTGTAGCCGGTAATCGAGTAGATGCGATAGAGGGTTTCGAGGAACATCCAATCCCTGCCGAGATTCGCGGTGATCTTGGCGAGACTGGTGCGGGTATCGCCGGTAAAGCTGTAGGTGAGATGTCCTTCGTTGTTGCCGGCATATGCCTGATACAGGCCGGCCCGGCCCTCAAGGGCGGTTTCTCCGCCGCGGTGTCCGAGTTTGGCGAGCGCGACGGCGAGCATGGCGTTGCGCGCGGCCGGCCCTTCGCGCAGCCCGAGACTTTCCAGATTTCCAGCCGCCAGGTTGACGCACAAGGCAACCGCATTGTTCACCTGATCCTCGGTGAAGCGCATGATTTTCGCGGCGGCCACCGCCGCGCCAAAAATGCCGAAGACCGGCCCGGCGTGGAAGCCGCGCGCCATGACGGTTGGAATGAAATCGCCCGCCATGCGCTCCATGACTTCGTAGCCTGCGGCCAGGCCAACCAGGAACTCCCGGCCCGATGCGCGTTCGGTTTCCGCAGCGGCAAGGGCGGCGGGTAGAATGCTGGTGCTGGGATGGGTGAGCATGCGGAAGGTATCCCACTTTCCACCGGCAAGGATCATCTCGGCATTGGCAAAGGCCGCGTCACCCTTCGGGAACTTCATTCCCTCAACCAGGATGGTAGCGCCATTCCGCGCGCCGCCGGCTTCTTCGGAAACCAGTTTCAGCGCCTCCTGCCCGCCGGGCAGTTGATAGCCTTGCAGCGCGGAGGCCAACGCATGCAGAGTGAGGCCTTTGGCGCGATCGACCACGGCGGGCGGTAGATCCTCGTAACGCAATCCGGCCACCCAACGCGCAAATTGCCGGCTCATGGATGGGGCGTGGGAAGCGCTGCCGTGAGCGTCCGGTTGTTGAGCCCGAGAGGTGATGGCAAAGGGGAGCGCGGCGAGACCTGCGGCTGCGAACGGGGACCGGCGCAAAAAGCTCCGGCGATCCATTTCCTGTACGTGCATGGTTGGTGGCTGGTCATTGTTGCGCATGGTGGGCCGTCCTGAATCCGGTCGAATTATATCAATGGCGGTGGCGCCGGTTACCGATTCGCAACGCGGAGGGAACGTTTCGGCCCCTGGG
>CAZKQQ010000274.1:0-7615 GCA_964554945.1 uncultured Solibacteraceae bacterium
ATCACGCAGATCGATTTGCCGAACGCCCGCCGCAGCGGCTTGATTGACGCGCTAGACGTGCTGAAAGGCGTGCAGGGCATCAGCTTCGTGCAGTTCGACGAGCGGGACGTGGTGCGCCACCAACTCGTGCAGCGGATCGTCAAGGCATATGAGCGATATAACGAGACGGTGGGGGCCGGACGCCAACTCGCTCTAAAATTGGCCGAACCCGGAGCCGAGAACGGCAACGGCGAAACCGTGGCCGGCGAAACCGCTCCGCAAGCCTGAGCGCCATTTCCATGTCTTCCGATGGCGGTACTGTGATCTTCCGACGTGCGCCGGGGAGTTTGCGCCGCCGCAGGGTCGAGCAGTTCGCCCGAAAACTGCAGTCGGACGTCGCCAAGGGCCGGGCGTTCGATTGTCTGATTACCACGGATTCCGAGTTGCGCAAGCTAAACCGCGAGTTTCGCGGACAAGACGCGGCAACCGATGTGCTATCGTTCCCGGCCGAAAAGGGACAGAGGCATTTTCACGGGAAGCGGGAAAATGCCTCTGCCCCCATTTTTTTGGGGGATGTCGCTGTCTCCGTAGGACGCGCACGGGAGCAGGCTCGGGCGTTTGGACATTCGCTCGAGCAGGAGATCCAAATCCTGATGCTCCACGGCGTCCTGCACCTGATGGGGTTGGATCATGAAACGGACAGCGGCCGAATGGCGCGCGCCGAAAAACGCTGGCGCGCCAGCCTCGGGCTGCCGAACGGGTTGATTGAGCGGGTGCGGCCATGATGCTGGCAGTCACATTACTGACTCTGGCGGCGATTCCGCTACTGGCCGTCGTCTCTTTCGTCCAGGTGCTGTATCTGGAAAGTATGCGGCTGCGGACACGAGACCTGCCTTCGATAAAATTCTTCCGGGAAACGCTCGAAGACAAATTGGGGATGACCACCGAGCAGGGCTCGGGCGTTTTCTCGCTGATCAAGCATTCGCTTCTGGTCCTGCTCGCGATGGGCTTCTTTGGCTGGTTCGCGGATGGCCAGCCCTGGCGGTGGGGCGTGTTCTGGCAAGCCGCCTTGGCGGCGTGGCTGACCATGGTGACCTTGACCTATGCCCTGCCGCAACTGCTTTACCGGCGCACGAAGGCCACCTGGCTCCTGCCGTTGCTGCCGCTGCTGCGCGCCATGGGTTGGATCGCCCGCCCTTGCCAGGCGGTGCTTTCATTCTTCCAATCCCTGGTCGATCTCGGGACGGATACCGAGACCGCTGAGGAGCCGCCAACACCGGCCGAAAACATCGAGGCGTTAATTTCCGCGGGTACTGAAGAAGGGCTGATCGAGGAGGAGGACCGCGAACTGATCCAGTCCGTGGTCGAGTTCGGCGACAAAGTGGTTCGTGAAGTCATGACCCCGCGCCCAAACATCGTCTCCACTTCAGCCGACTCCACGCTCGAACAGCTGCGGCAGTTGGTCATAACGGAGCAGTATTCCCGAATTCCGGCATATGAGCAGAATATCGATCAGATTATCGGCTTCGTTCATGTCCGCGACATGTTCGAATTGGAAGAAGAAGAGCGCGAAAGACGTACAGTGCGCGAACTGCTGCGGCCGATTCTGTTTGTTCCGGAAACCAAGCCGGTGAACGATCTGATGCGCCAGATGCAGCAGGAAAATACACACATGGTCATCGTGGTGGACGAATACGGCAACACTGCCGGCCTGGCTACGATGGAGGACCTGCTCGAAGTGATCATTGGCGAGATCCGCGACGAGCACGAACCCGACAGCGATATCGTTGAAGACGGCAATGGCGGCTATATCGTATCGGGTAATTTCGACCTCGACCGCGTGGGCGACCTCTTTGACTCGTTCCATCGCGAAGAAGATATCGAATCCACCACGGTCGGCGGCCTGATCACCGAGTGGCTCGGACACGTACCCAAACCGGGGGAATTCGTGGAGCGGGACGGCATCCGGGTGGACGTGCTGGCGAGCGACGAATTGCGCGTCGGCCAGGTCCGCATCGGCAAGTCGCAGGCCGTCGCCCATGAGTAAAGGATTTCATTCGGGGTTCGTGTCGCTGGTCGGCCGGCCCAACGCCGGTAAATCGACTCTGTTGAACGCCCTGGTCGGGCAGAAGGTGGCGATTGTCGCCGATAAACCGCAGACCACCCGCACTTCGATTCAGGGCGTACTGACTCTGCCCGAACAGGCACAGATCGTCTTCGTTGATACTCCCGGCATTCACGAGCCTGATTCGCCGATCAACAAGCGCATGATGGACACCGTACACGCCGCGCTTGAAGAGCGCGATCTGCTGCTGTTTCTGGCCGATGCGACCCGCCCCTTCGGGCAAGCCGACCGGCGCGCAATCCAGGTGGTAAGCCGAACCAGCACGCCCGTGATCGCAGTCCTCACCAAGGTGGATCTTCTGAAAGATAAGCGCGCGCTGCTCCCCTTGATCGATCAGTACAAGGCGGCGCATGAGTTTGCCGATTATGTGCCGATTTCCGCCGTTAAGGGCACGGGACTGGAGGAACTGCGGAAGGTGATCCTGGAGCGGCTTCCGGAAGGTCCTGCGTACTTTCCCGAGGACCACGTCACCGATCAGCCGGAGCGCTTTTTGGCCGCCGAGTTGATCCGGGAAAAAGTGCTGCTCGTGACACGGCAGGAGGTTCCGCATTCGGTTACGGCGACGGTGGACGAATGGAATGAAACGCCCCGGCTCACGCGCATTTTCGCCACAATCCGAGTGGAACGACCCGGCCAAAAGGCAATCGTGATCGGCGCGCAAGGCGCGACGTTGAAAAAAATCGGTACCCTGGCCCGCCAGGAGATGGAACGGTTGTTCGGATTCAAGATCTATCTCAATCTTCATGTGCGCCTGCAGCCCGGCTGGCGGGAAAAGCCGGCCTTCCTCGACACGCTCGACTGGCGTACAATGGCCGGGAAAGATGAAATCTAAAATCTGCGCGTGCCTGCTGATGGCCCTTATGCTAGCCGGAGTTTGCCTGGCGAAAGATGCGGTCACCGATGATATGATTTACAACAACGTCAGAATCAAGCTCGCGAGCGACGCCGTCGTCAAGGGCGGGGCGCTGCAGGTGGACGTCAAAGACGGCGTTGTAACGATCGGCGGATCGGTCGAGGTGGAAAAGCAGAAGGACCGCGCGGCGAAGCTGGCCAAGGGCATCAAGGGCGTCAAGCAGGTCATCAACAACATCACCCTTCGTTCGAAAAACGCCGGCCAATGAGATTCGGCCGCATCACGGCTCCGCTTGTTCTCGTCTTGACGCTATTTGGGCAGGACTCCGCCCAGTATGTTAACGAGCGGCTCGCCGCGGGATACCGCTTTACCGAGGGGCCTGCCTGGTCGAAAGATGGATATCTGGTCTTCAGCGACACTCCAAACGACCAGATTCTCAAGTGGGTTCCGGGACGTAATGCGGAAGTGCTACGCGAACACGCTAACGGCCCCAGCGGCAACGCCTTCGATGCGCAGGGGCGGCTCTACACCTCGGAAACGCGCGCCCGGCGCGTGACGCGGACCGAGAAGAACGGCGCGATGGAAGTGCTTGCCGAGCGTTGGGAAGGCAAGCGCCTCAACGGGCCAAATGGCATTGTTGTGAGCAAGTCCGGACACGTATATTTCACCGATCCTGCGTTCGGCTATCAGTCCGACCATCGCGAGCTGGATTTCTACGGCGTGTATCACATTCCGCCCAAAGGTGCGATGGAACTGATTGCCCGGCCCGTCGGCCGTCCGCATGGCATCGCCCTTTCGCCGAATGGCCGCACGTTGTATGTGGGGAACGCGGATGAGCATAACATCCGTGCGTACGAGGTCGGCCGCAACGGCGAGGCTTCCAACGAGCGGGTGCTGGTTGCCGATGTCGGAAGCGTGCCCGGCGGGATCTCCGTGGATGAAAAGGGCAATCTCTATGTGGCGGCCAAGGGCATCGCGATTTACAATCAGCAAGGCCGCTTGCTGCACACCATCGAAATGCAGAATCCAGCGTCGAATTGCGCCGTGCTTGAAACAGACATGCTCCACATTTTCGTGACTTCCCGCGGCACTGTGTACAGCATCCATCCGGCGGAGCAGTGAAAGACGACCGGCGCTATCCCAAGCGGCCGCTGCTGGGCGTGGGCGCGCTCATTTTCGACCGCGACCGTATCCTAATGGTGGAGCGGGGCGGGGAACCGCTCAAGGGCTTTTGGTCGATTCCGGGCGGTCTGGTGGAGACTGGGGAATTGCTGGAAGACGCGATCTGCCGGGAGGTGCGCGAGGAGACGGGGCTGGACGTGCGGCCCGCGGGCATGCTCCAAATCTTCGAACGTTTGATGCGCGATCCGCAGGGGGCCCTCGAGTATCACTACGTTCTGATTGATTACATTTGCCGCGTACGCGGTGGCACATTGCGTGCCGGCGATGACGTGAGCCGCGCCGAATGGGTGCGCCGCCCTGACCTGAAACAGCTGCAAATTACCGAAGGCACACTCGCGGTGATTGAAAAAGGCTTTCGGGACCGCCGAAAATACAAGTGACCGGTGAACCTCTTTGAGAACCAGCGCTGAAGTCTTGGAATTCGAGCCGCTACGCGAACTGGTGGGGCGGTTCGTCTCCAGCCCGCTCGGCCGGCGCGAGCTGGAAAAAATCCAGCCGCACACCGACTTGCCGCGTCTGACTGAAGACTTAGCCGAGACCGGGGAAGCGATCGAATATTTGCGGCTTGCCAGTCGCCCCCAACCGGCGGCGCGAGGCGCGGCGATCCGCGTTGATTTCGGCGGCTTGCCGGATCTCGAGGCGCCGGTCCACAAGCTGCGCATCGAAGGCGCCAGCCTCGAGCCCAAA
The DNA here is from genome assembly GCA_964554945.1 of uncultured Solibacteraceae bacterium. Taxonomy (GTDB): domain Bacteria; phylum Acidobacteriota; class Terriglobia; order Bryobacterales; family Bryobacteraceae; genus PSRJ01. Next base: position 4,827 of record CAZKQQ010000274.1, read on the forward strand.
GAAATCTTTGATGTGCTGATTCTGTTAGACCGCGCCGCGGACGCCAAATCGGTGCTCACGGCCGCGGCGGAGCGCTTCCCGCGTCTCGGACGGCGCGCGCAGGTCATCGGCGATTTTCGCGCTCTCCTGCACGATCTCGACGGCAAGATCCTTCCCGATGGCACGGTTTCTGACCATGCGAGTGTCGCGCTGGGCCGGCTTCGCCGCGACGTCGAGCGCCAGAAGAAGGCGATTCAGGAGTCGCTCGAGCGGTTCCTCCGCGCGCACCGCGAGGAAGGCGTGCTGCAGGAGGAATTCGTCACCATCCGCAACGAACGTTTTGTGGTGCCGGTGATCGCCGGCCAGAAACGCAAGCTTGACGGCGTGATTCACGGCGCAAGCTCCAGCGGCCACACGCTTTTTATCGAGCCGCTCGAAACCATCGATCTCAATAACGAGCTGGTGCGCCTGTCGGAGGAAGAGGCGCGCGAGGTTCACCGCATCCTGCTCGAGATGACCGATCGCCTGCGCGGATACGGCGAATGGATCCGGCAGACGCTCGTCACAATGGCCGAGATGGAACTGATTTTCGCCAAAGCCCGTTTTGCCGTCGAGTTCAATTGCGTGATTCCGCGCTTTGGCGGGCGGCTGCTGCTCCGCGAGGCGCGCCACCCGCTGCTGGAAGATGTCCTGCGCCGCCGCCGTAAAACCGCCGTCCCGGTGACGCTCGAGCTCACTCGCGAGAGCCGCACGCTACTGATCAGCGGTCCCAATACGGGCGGCAAGACGGTGACCCTCAAGACGGTCGGGCTGATGAGTCTGATGGCGCAGTCGGCGCTGCCCGTGCCTGCCACGGAAGCGGAATTCCCGCTGTTTGAGCAGGTACTGGCTGATATCGGCGATTATCAATCGATCCAGGAAAATCTCAGCACCTTTTCGGCGCATGTCTCTAACATCCGCGAAATGGCTCTCGACGTGACGCCCGATTCGTTGGTTCTGCTGGATGAACTCGGAGCGGCCACCGATCCCGAGGAAGGCGGGGCGTTGGGCGTGGCGATCGTCGAGCACTTCCGGGCAGCCGGCGCGTATACCCTTGTTTCCACACACCTGATGGCGTTGAAAGTCTACGGCGCGGGGACCGAGGGTGTAGTCAACGGCTCCATGGGAGTTGACGAAGAAACCTTTGAGCCCACTTACCAGTTCCGCGCGGGGATGCCGGGCAAGTCCGCGGGCCTGGAGATCGCCACACGCCTCGGCATGCCGGAAGATATCATGCGCCGCGCGCGCCAATCGCTGGGCGATCGCGATCGCGACGTCACCCGGTTCGTCGCCGAGTTGCACCGCCGCATCGAGGAGACGCAGGTTCTCGAACGAAGCCTGCAAGAGAAGATCGCGGCTACCGAAAAGCGGGAAAAGGAGCTGGCGAACGAGTGGGAAAAGAAGGAAACGGCCAAGCTAAAGGAACTGGAACGCCGCACAGAGCTGGCGCTGGCGCGGTTTGAAGGCCAGGCGCAGGAGACGCTCGATAAGATCCTCCAGAGCGGGGATCGCCGCAAGGCGGAGCAGGACGCGCAGCGCCGTGTTTCTAAGGCTAAGCGCGAACTGCGCGAAGATTTCCAGACCACTGTGCTTTCCACCGAGGACGATGCGCGCCGGGGCGCGATCCAGCCGTTGCGCATTGAAGAAGGCGCTCGTGTGCGTCTCAAGGATATCCGCGAGCCGGCGCGCGTCCGCCGCAAGCTCAGCGGCGACCGGCTCGAAGTCGAGGCCGGGTTTCTCAAAATGCAGGTCTCGATTGATGATGTCGTGGAAGTTCTTCCGGAAACCGGAGGAGTTACGGCCGGACGGCTGCCTCCCAACGTCAGCTACAAACCGGCTCCGGAGTTGGCGCCCGTGCATCAGGAAATCAATCTGATCGGCCGGCACGCCGAAGAGGCCCGCGATGCCGTGGATGAATTTCTGGACCGTGCTGTAATGGCGACAGCCAGCCGCGTGCGTATTGTGCACGGACATGGCATGGGGATTCTTCGCAAGACAATCCAGGAACTGCTCAGCCGTCATCCGCATGTAGCGCGCTTCTATCCCGCCCCGCAGCAGGAAGGCGGCGCGGGCGCGACTATCGTGGAGATCAAGGACTAGCCATGCGCCTCAAAATCGTGCAGGTTGGTGAACCTGTGCTCCGCCAGCCGGCGCGCACGCTTTCGGCGGAAGAAATCCGCAGCGCCGAGATTCAGCAGCTCATCGAGTGGATGCGTGAGACCATGCGGGATGCGCCGGGGGTTGGCCTTGCCGCTCCCCAGGTCGGCCTCTCCTTGCAATTGGCGGTGGTCGAGGACCCGGCCGAACTGCAGCGCGCGATGCCTCCGGAAAAGCTGGCGGAGCGCGCCCGCCGGCCGGTTCCGTTCCATGTCATCGTAAACCCGTTGCTTTCCCTGGAGGGCGCTCCGGTTGAATTTTTCGAAGGGTGCTTAAGCGCGCCCGGCTTTTTCGGGTTGGTGCCGCGCGCGCCGCAAGTCCGCATCGAGTGCCTCGATGAAAAAGGTGAGCCGCGGTCGATTGCGGCCGATGGCTGGTATGCCCGCATTCTGCAGCACGAAATCGATCATCTCTGCGGCACCATGTATCTCGACCGCATGCATACCCGCTCTTTTACGAATGCGGAAAACCTGAATCGCCACTGGAATGACCTGCCGATTGCCGAGGTCAAAAACAGGCTTGGAATCGGCTAGCCTGCGGATTCAATCTCCCGGTCGCAGCGCGCAGCAAGAGCATGTTAAACATCGGTCAAGAGACTGTTACGAGCGGGCGAG
>CAZKQQ010000275.1:0-7524 GCA_964554945.1 uncultured Solibacteraceae bacterium
TCGACATGGTGACCCACTCCACCACCAAGAACATCGGCGGGCCCCGTGACGTGGTGGGAGGCGTACTGGACCGCCGGCACGATAATTATTTGTTCGAGCGCGCGCGGCGGGCACAAAAATACGGAGGCTCCGTTCCCTCCCCGTTCGATTGCTGGCTGACGCTGCGCGGTATCGAGACGCTGCCCTATCGCATGCGCGCGCATTCGGAAAATGCGCAGCGGATTGCGGAACACCTCCGGCGTCATCCCAAAGTGCAAGCAGTGCATTACCCCGGCCTGCCCGATCATCCGGGACAGAAGATAGCGGCGCGCCAGATGACCGGCTTCAGCGGCATGCTTTCGTTCCAGGTCCGCGGCGACGGCGCTGCCGCCACCGGCGTTGCGGCGCGCTGCCGCCTGTTTCTCCGCGCCACGAGTTTAGGCGGTCCGCACAGCTTCATCGAACACCGCGCCTCCGTCGAAGGCCCGCGCACCCGCACGCCGCAAAATCTGCTGCGCCTCTCGGTGGGGCTCGAGCACCCCGACGACCTGATTGAGGATCTCAATCAGGCAATTGGATAAGCCGCCGCCCGCCGAGCGCCGTTCGGAATCCGTATATTGCCAGCAGGGCAAGTAGTATCACCGGAACGGATGCGGCACCCGCATACCACGCCGTCAGATCCACCGTGTGCGGTAAATGGAGAATTTCTTTTGTCGCATAGCCGAAAATCGCTGCAATCAGGCCGAAGCGCAGCATCACGATCGTTAGGATCGCGACCAGCGCGATTTCGAACGGCAGGTCGGAAACTTGTAGCCCGCCTTGGGCAAAATCGATACCGGCGACCATCGCGATGGTCGCGAGCACCGCAAGCCACTCTTTGCGCATCACCACGCGGGAAATGAAGAGAACGAAAAAAATCAGCAGCGAGTCGGTGACCTCGCCGCCAAACGCAAACAACATACTGCTGGCCGACGACGCGACTCCCGTCAACGCAAATAACGCTCCCGGGAACATGGGTGGCAACGACGGGCCACGCACCGCGGATTGCAGCAGGTCCAGCATATATAAGAACGCGCCGATGCCCACCGCGTAGAGCAGATCGCGGCCGACCAACGGATCGCGCCAGCCCTTAACTGTGTACCGGCTCCAGGAAATCATGGTTTGCGGCCAGCGGCGCCTGACCCATGGCTCTAAAGCGAGGTAAAGCACCCAAACCAGGAAACCATTCACCGCACCGTTGTTCGTGACAACGCGCCAAAACGTCGTGACCTCAACTGTCGAAGCAACATGATGAGCGCGCAGGAAATATGCGCCCGAAAAAGCTGCCCAACACCAAAACGCCATCTTGGTAGCGCCCCGAAGATCCGCCTTGTGGGCCCGGAAATTCAACCACGCTCCGATACACGCGGCGGCGAACAACGCGTAAATGACGGCAAGCTTAATCACCTGTCCGGTTGTAGCCGGCGGGCTGCCGCTCACAGGCCTCGTCCACGGCCCGATGATCCGGAACGAAACCGGGCGACCGCGCCACGCCGCCGCTTCGACGCGCAGCGGATCCGCCGTCCAGGCAGCGCGCTGATCCCAGTTGGCTACCGGTGTCCATTGCGGCTCAGCCGATCGGAATCGGTTCATGTCCAGCCCTGCCGCGTCAAAGAGCTTGCTCCAATCGAATGATCCTGGCGGCGCGGGCGGCTCTACTTGCGGCGGGATCGCTTCCAATTGCCGCAACTTCCCTTCCGGATTCAATCGCAGCCGGACCATCCGGGGAATTTCAGATGGAGGATCATCAAAAGACGGCTGAACGTTGAACACGCGTTGGGCGACTAGAGGAGAAGGACTCTCGCGATACCAGAACGTCACGAGGGGAGGCTCGCCCGAAGCAGGATTCTTCCACCGCGCCGCCGCCTCGTTTGGGTGCTGCCCTAAGTAATTGCGGTACTCGCTATCGTAAGCGTAGCCCCAGTACCGGTCCTCAGGCCGAGCCGTGTATCCCAGGCTCTCCAACAGTGAGCGCGCGTCGTGGGCCAGAGCTTGGGGCGGGTTCTCCAGATGAAGGGCCTCGGTGATCTGCTGGGACGGCGCAAGCACGGCCGCGGCGATAAGGCCCCCCAGCGCGGCAGCCAGCCACGCCACGGCAATCTTCGGCTGCAGGCCTTCAGTTTCTCCTGCGGCTGCGATCAGCTCCGGCGAAGGTGTCTCGCCGGCGGCCAGCGCCGCTGCCAGCGGATCGCCTCCCGGCAATGCCGCGGCAATCGAAAGCGCCGACGCAGGCCGCTGTTTCGGGTCGGGAGCCAGGCAGCGCAGGATCACGCGCTCGACCGCCGGATCCAGCTCCTTCACAAGGCTGGTAATACTGACAGGCGAACCTCGCTGCTGCAGGTCTACGAGCTCGGCCATGGTGGCGGCTTCGAACGCGCGCTTGCCGGTAAATAACTCATACAGCACCAGCCCCAGCGCGTAAATATCGCTCTTGAGCGTGACCTCCGTCCCGGCAAGCTGTTCCGGTGACATATAGGCTGGCGTGCCGCTGCGGATATCCCCCTGCAACTGGTCACTGAGGCCGGCCAGCCCGAAATCCATAATGATGACCTGGCCTCGGCGGTCCAGCATTACGTTTGCCGGCTTGAGGTCGCGATGGAGGACGCCGCGCTCGTGGGCTGCCGCCAGCCCGGCGCATACTTTGCGCGCGGTTTCGACCGCTTTGTCCACCGGCAGCCGTCCAATCCGCCGCAGCAGAGACGCGAGATCTTCCCCGTCCACGTACTCCATGGAGATGTAATGCTGGCCCTCCACCTGTCCGATGTCGTAAACGCGGCAGACGTTGGGATGCGTCACCTGGCGGGCGATCCGCACTTCGTTGTAGAAGCGTGCCAGAGCGCGTTCATCGCGGGCCAAAACTTCTGGCAGGAATTTCAGAGCCACGGCTTGGCCGAGCGTCAGATCAGTCGCGCGATATACCTCGCCCATGCCGCCGCGCCCGAGCAGCCCGGCAATGCGGTAACGGCCGGCCAGCATGGTGCCGGGAAGGAAGCGGCCCTCATCCACGCTGGTTGACGAATTCAGATGTGGCGCTGAAGGCACCGCGGTCACGAGCGCCGTCTCAACGGATGTGGCATCCAGCCGGGCCGCGCACCACCCGCAAAAATTGACGCTCGCGCTTTCCCGGCCGCAGGACGGGCATTTGACCTTGGTCGGCATCGATCAGCCTATTTTGCCAGCGCCGTCTTCATGACGCAACCAGCCAGCCTACAATCGACTATGGCTTCTCAGTGGAACGCCGCACTCTATCAGAACAGCCACGCCTTCGTGTGGGAGTACGGCCGCGACCTGCTGCAGTTACTCGCGCCACAGCCCGGAGAACAGATTCTCGACGTCGGCTGCGGCACCGGCCAGCTGACCGCCGAGATCGCGCGCACCGGTGCCCAAGTCACTGGCGTCGATAATTCGGAGAGCATGATCGAACAGGCGCGGCGCAATTTCCCGAACCTGCGTTTTGAGCTGGCCGATGCTCGGTCGCTGCCGTTTCATCGCGAATTCGACGCGGTGTTTTCGAACGCGGCACTGCACTGGGTGCCGGACGCAGATGCCGCGGCCGCTGGCATTTCCCGCGCGCTGAAGCCGTGCGGCCGTTTCGTCGCGGAACTTGGAGGAAAAGGCAACAACCGGGCCGTGCTCGAGGCGGCCTTTCACGCCCTCGCGGATTTGGGAGTGCCGGAGAATGCCCGCCGGATTCCATGGTTCTTTCCCAGCATCGGCGAGTACGCGCCCGTGCTGGAGCGTCACCGCCTCGAGATCACATTCGCGGCATTGTTCGACCGCCCGACACGGCTCGAAGGCGGCGCCCGCGGCCTCGCCGACTGGATCAGAATGTTCGGCGCACGGTTGACGGCCCCATTACAACAAGATCAGTATCCCGAATTTCTTCGCTTGCTCGAGCACTATGCCGCGCCCCATTTGTTCCGGGCCGGGCAGTGGTCTGTCGATTACCGCCGCCTGCGCGTGGTCGCGCGGCTCGCGGCCTGATTACTTGGCCGCGCCCCCGCATTCGCAGCCGTGGCCGTCCCGCAGCCAGAGATATCCATACGGCTTCAGATGAATTCGCTGGCAGCCATCGCCGTCGGCCGGGAAATCACAGTCTTTCAGCACGTCAAACAGACCCTGGGCATGCCGGCCCAATTTCACCGTCACATCGAGTTCGCGTCTACTGAGATTGTGGACCGCAAACACACAGGATTGCTCTCCGGCGCAGCAGTGCGCCAGAACGGCCGGATCGCTGACCTCCAGCCACTGGCAGACGCTGTTGCCAAACTCGGGGGATCGCAGGCGTAATCGCGTCATCCGCTCTACCCAGTTCAGAAGCGAATCCGGATCCCGCTGCTGCGCCGCTACATTCACGCGTTCATAACCAAACTCGCCATTCTGGATGACAGGCAGCGCGAGCCGGTCCGCGTTCGAAAATCCTGCGTTGCGCGTATTGGCCCATTGCATCGGTGTGCGAACACTGTCGCGCTCCTTCAGCGACAGGTCGTCACCCATCCCGATCTCATCGCCGTACCGCATTACCGGGGTTCCGGGTAGCGTCAGATTGAGGCTGTACGCCAGCTCCAGGCGCGCGCGATCATTACCGAGCATCGGCGCGGCGCGCCTTCGGATCCCCCGGTTGTACAGTTGCATGTTCGCGTCCGGACCAAAGGCGCGGAACACTTCCGCGCGTTCCTCGTCATTCAACCGCCCGAGGTCCAGTTCGTCGTGCGTGCGAAGAAAATTCGCCCACTGGCAATACTTCGGAATCTGCGGTAGTGCGGCATACGCATCGAGAATCGGCTGCGCCTGCTCCCGGGCCAGCGCCAGCCACAGATGCTGGTTCACGTAAAAGTTGAAGATCACGTGCGTGCGGTCGCCCTCGCCGAAATACATTGATACCTGATCCGGCGGCAGATTCGCCTCGGCCATGAACACGGCGTCGCCCCGCTGCCACGAGAGCACCTGGCGCAGATCAATGAGGTATTCCGGACGATCGGCGAAGGCCGTGCTGCCTGGACCTTTGGTGGAGATCACGAATGGCAGCGCATCGACCCGGAACCCGCTGACGCCCAACTGTATCCAAGCCTTGATGATTCGTGCAATCTCCGCGCGGACCGCGGGATTGCCCGTGTTCAAGTCGGGCTGATGATCGTAAAAGCGATGATAGTAATACTCTCCCGCCACCTCGTCGTAAGTCCACGTGCTCTTCTGCACGCCGGGAAATGCCATTCCCTGCTCCGCGTCTGGTGGTTTCTCCTTTGACCACACGTACCAGTTCCGGTATTTTGAGTCTTTGTCCCGCCGTGCCTGCTGAAACCACGGGTGGTCGATCGAAGTGTGGTTGACCACGAGATCCGTAATAATGCGAATGCCCCGTTCATGCGCCGCCTGCGAAAACTCAACGAACTCCCCCAATGTGCCGAAGCGTGGATCGATGCTGTAGTAATCGGTGATGTCGTAGCCGTGGTCCCGATAGGGTGACGGATAGAACGGCTGCAGCCAGATGCAGTTGATGTTCAAACCCGAAAGGTAATCGAGCTTGCCGGAGAGGCCAAGAAAATCCCCGATGCCATCGCCGTTTCCATCCGCAAAAGATTGGACATCAATCGTGTACACGATCGCATTTTTGTGCCAGAGACCTTCCATTCGCTTGCTTGACTGTGCAAGCTCAGTGCCACGGCGTTTTGGGCCAGGATTGACAATCAAACGGACTCGTCGGAATATGGTCCGTCTCCACCGTCGTAACCCGCTCATTTGAGAAGGCTCTCGACGAAACTCCGGGAAGCCGTTCGACGAAAGCGCCCGGCACTTGAATTGGCCTAGCGCGTCGTGGAGAGCAATCGAGCCCTAAATAAGCGACGTCACGGTTTTTCGTGCTCGCCGAAGGCCGCACAGTCATCGTCTATTATTCGTATTATTCGCTTTGTAGTGCGGTGACTTCGAATTCTCTGACCAATGTTGACATCGCTTGCTGCGCTCGCGGTTCCAATCGCGCCCGGGAGGGAGCGGATTGGTCAAGAGATCGGAGATTGAATATTCAACCAATAGACCTCAACACATGCACCCGCCGAATGGATCGCAAATGCGTTGCGACATGCACTTGCCGTAAGCCCGTAATCTCCTCGGAAAAGCGCTTGGATCGGTGGTCAGCAGCCGTGCTCTCGCATGTGCCGCTGCAGGTTTGCTGCGACGATATCACGGCTTTCCCTGGCCCTCAACAGTTGCGGCTCAAGGCCTTCGATTGTCGCCAGATCATCGCGGAGTAATGCTTGCAGTTCCATTTCGTGGATTTGATTCAATAGTTGATTTGCTGCCTTGAATGCATCAAAGAGCCGCTGCTGCTCAGGGCAAACAGCAGATGATGGCGACATGCTTGATGATACAGGATTTCGACAGAGGGAGATATCGTACAGTTATACGATGCCGCGTACCTGGCTTCCTCACTTCGGGTAACCTGGAATTGGGCATGGATTCGTCGGAATGAATAAAATACACCGCACTTTTGGGACACGACCTAGCCCACAGTGTGGTATATTTATTCATTGATAAGAATAATTATCCAATGAAGGCGCGTCGCATCGGAATCGTCGGGCACCGCGGATATAGCGGGGCGGAATTGGTCCATCTGCTTGCTCATCATCAATATGTTGAGCCGGTTTTGCTTGAGCATCGGGAAGACCAGCCAAGCGGCACCGTCATTCGCAATCGGAAGTCGCCGGCCCAACTTCCCTGCACACCCGAGGCGGTGAAAAGCGAAGCCATCGCGCTCGTTTTCCTGGCCACCCCCCCGGAAGTCTCTATGGATCTGGCGCCGGCGATGCTCCAGGCTGGCGCCCGCGTGGTGGATCTCAGCGGCGCTTTCCGCTTGCGCACGCCGGAAAATTATGCCGCCTGGTACAAGAAGCCGCACACGCAGCCGGCCCTTCTCGCCGAGGCCGCATACGGTCTGCCGGAATTCTGCCGTGATCGCATTCCGCAGGCCCGGCTGGTTTCCAATCCCGGCTGCTACCCCACTCCTGCGAATCTGGCCATCCGTCCTCTGCTGGAGGCCGGAGTGATGGACCGCGCGGCGGGGATCATCTGCGACGCGAAATCGGGCGTCAGCGGCGCGGGGCGCAAGCCGTCGCTCGAAACCAGCTTCTGCGAAGTCACCGCGAACTTTTCCGCGTATTCGATTCTCAAGCACCGGCACGTCCCCGAAGTGCTCCAGACTTCCGGTCTCGAGGAGCGCGAGTTCAGCTTTACCGCCCAACTTCTTCCCATAGATCGCGGCATTCTCGAAACTATTTATTTCCGCGCTGTGCACGCGGACAGCGCCGGCGCGCTCCTTGATATTTATGAAAAGCGCTATGCCGGCGAGCCGTTCATCCGCATCTTCAACGCCGGCCACATGCCCGACCTGCGGAGCGTGGCGCGGACCAACTTCTGCGATCTTGGCGTGACGCTCGACCCCAAGACCGGCCGCGCCGTGGTCGTAAGCGCCATAGACAACCTCGTTAAAGGTGCAGCCGGCCAGGCGAT
>CAZKQQ010000276.1:0-7493 GCA_964554945.1 uncultured Solibacteraceae bacterium
TTTCGACATGGATCTCGACTCTGCTGGACCAGAGTAAAGAGGGTTGGGTAATGAACGCACTCAGGGATGCACGCAATAGAGAGCGAGGGCGCTGTGGCAGCGTAGTTCGACGAGCAACCGAATCGGCGCTCTGGCGTTGAGCGATGGCTTACTGGCCAGCTACCGGGCGGGCGCCGCGGCCGGAATTGGCCGGGCGAACCGGGTATTGTCTATGGACACGTTCGTTTGGATTTCCGTGAATTTAGCAACGGACCGGCCATTCGTCCAAGTCATAGTCCATTGATAAGGGAGCATCACGCCGGCGATATCACGATAATCGCCGTAATCCACTTGAATAGGAACCGTGCCTACCGGCGTAGGTATAAACCGCACGTTCCGCACCAGCAACCCGCTCTGCTGATCGAAGAACAATTTCACGCGAGTTCTCGAAGCAGTCATACCTTCAACCGTGTAGACGTCGCGATCGTCGATCGTGGCCGGCGGAAAACCTCCGTGCACATCGGTGAGGGCCTGCCGGATGCGTGCGGGGAAGCTCAGGTCGGCGTCCAGCTTAAGCGAGTCCAGATCCGGCCCCGCCGGCAGTTGCAACACTTTCAGCGCCCGCTCGTTTCCTGCATACCAGCCGTCCCGGCCATCGAAATTTGTCGAGCTGTCGCCGTAAGCCGTGTGAACCACCAGCGACCGCAGGGAAGGCGCTTTGGCATAGAGATCCACGGGGACCGGGATCATGTCGGTGTCAAATCCCTGGTAGGTGCCCCTGGCCGTGTAGCTGGTTAGAGCGGCAAGCTTGTCCGCTCCGCCTGCGGCCTGGATGTAGCGATCCAGAATCTGATCCGCGGAGGGTCCCGGCGAAGGAGCGCCCGGGATCACTTCGACATCATTGGCATCCGGCGGCGGCGGAGTGGCATATTGCTCGGCCAAGCTGGGAATCGCCCTCGGAACTACGGAGTTGTGATGGCAGGTATAGCATGTGACAACGTTTCGTCCGCCGAAGTTGGTCTGGTTGATCGCCTTCACCATCTGAATCATGCGCCGCGCCGTCCGTTTCCGCGGCACATCGTCGGCGTATCGTGACCAGTCGCTCAGGGCTTCGGCTGAGTGACAGTCCGAGCAGTTCAAAGCCAGGGAGGCGGCAAACATTCCCATGGTCTCCATGAATTCGTTGACCGGGATCCCTTTCAAGGCCTGAACGTTGGAAAAGACATCCTCCGCCATCAGAATTTTCTTTCCGGATGCCTCGGCCGCTGCGGCGCGGTCGGCAGGTGACGGGGCCTGCACCGGTTTCGTCCGGCTTGACGTGGTCTGAGCAAATATGGGACTCAAATAAGCCAGGCACAGGATTGAAGCACCGGCAGTACCGAAGGCACTACCTTTGAGAATGGTTCTCATGTTCCATCCAATATATAATTGATCGCAAGCATATTCGCGCAAACCGCCACGACCCGGCGCTCCTGCCCGGAGGAACGTGGCACGGCAGGGAGGCATTATCGATGAACGGAACAAGACTGGCGACATGGGCGGCGCTGAGTGCCGGGTTGGTGCTCGCGCCGGGTTCGAGCCACGCAGAGTCGACCGCACTCACGCCCTTCGATAGACTCCCGGATTGGAGCGGATTGTGGATGATGATGGGCGGCACGGTTTTTGACACCGCGACTCAGACCGGCAAGGGCGGAGTGCTAACGCACGGCTTGAGGGAGCATCCCCCGTATACCGACGTCTATGAGAAGAAATACGAAGAGCATCTTGCCCGGCGCGATGCGGACCGATTTCCCGACGTGATCACCAACTGCGGAGTTCCCGTTGGCTACCCGCGAATTTTGAATCTTCCGGATGCGTATGAGTTCATGGTGCGGCCGGATGAGTTTTATATCATCACTGAAAACGGCCCGAACACGATGCGCGTGTACACGGATGGCCGCCCGCTCCCCAAAAAGGAAGATACTTGGGGGACCTATACGGGCGTCTCGGTCGGCCATTGGGAGGGCGATACGCTGGTGTTTGAAACGATCGGGTTGAAGGGGGACCGGGATAATGATTCGATCCTGGACCGGACGGGACTGGTTCTGAGCGATGCCGCGCACATTACCACGCGGATGCGAAAGATCAATGACAACACGCTCCAGGCAGTGGTCACCATCGAGGATTCCAAGGCTTTGACGAAACCGTGGGTCGTTACCAAGCAATTCAGGAAACAAAAGCCTGGATCATTCATGTATGACTATGGTTGTGCGGAGAACAATAGGAATCCGGTGAATACCGCCACGGGCGAGACATTGACACTGGGCGCCGATGGCAAACCCGTTAAATAATTCTGAAGCTCAAGGAGAATTTCGAAAATGAAGCCAGTTTGCGTTGTCTTGTTTGCCGCATTGGCAGCCATGCCGGTTCTGGCGCATCACGCGGGCGCCGGTTTCAGCACGGAAACCAAAGTCATCACCGGCACCGTGAAACAGTTCCAGTTCCTGAACCCCCATTCCTGGATTCAGGTGAACGTTACCGATGAAGCCGGGAAGCTTGTGGAATGGAGCCTCGAATGGGGCAGCCCGAATCAATTGGGCCGGCAAGGTATCCGCCCGAGCACGTTTCCTGAAGGCGCCAAGGTGACCTTTAAAGTTCGTCCGGTTAAGGGTGGCGCTCCGGTAGCAGCTTTCCAGGCGGCTAAGTTTGAAGACGGACACGTTGTCGGCAAGTGGGAAGACAACGGCGACGGCCAATAAACCCCGAAGTTGCCGGACCGCCGCGCGCTTCTGCTCGAAAACAAGGAGCGCCGTTAAGGGGCGAATGATGACGAGTACGCAACCGGCATTTTCCCGTAGACGTCTTTTCCGCGGCTTGGCGGGGGCTGCCGTCAGTGCAGCAGTCACGCGTGAAATGGTTTCTGCTCAAAGTACGGGCGACACCAATCCCCGTCGCATCGATCTACATCATCATTTCGGCTCGCCTCGTTGGATTAAGCGGGTTGTGGAGGCTAAGCGCCAAGGGTGGGAGCGATTCCGGGATTACACTCCGGCGCGTGCACTCGAGAGTATGGACCAGGGCGGCACCCGGACGGCGCTCCTTTCTTGTACCGAACCGGGCGTCTGGTTTGGAGACGATTTCTCAAAAGAGCGCCAGGAAGCGATCAGCCTCTCGCGCGACATGAACGAATACGGCGCCCGAATGGTGACCGATCACAAAGGCCGCTTTGGGCTATTTGCCGTCTTGCCGTTGCCGGATATCGATGCGAGCCTCAAGGAAATCGAATATGCGTTTGACACCCTCAAAGCCGATGGCGTAGGCCTGTTGACCAGCTACGGCGATGTCTGGCTCGGAGAAAAGCGGCTGCAACCCGTATTCGATGAGTTGAACCGCCGCGGCGCGATCGTGTATACGCATCCCACCGATGCCGCTTGCTGTCACAGCCTCGCGAATGCCAACCCGGCGACGGTGGAGTGGTTTGTGGATACGGCAAGGAGCATTAACAGCGTATTGAATGAAACCGGCACCACGATGGGCGGTCCGCCCAAAGAAACGAGTGCGGCCACGCGTTATGGGAATATCAAGTTCATCTGGTCACATGCAGGGGGCGCGCTACTCGGCGTGGTCAGCCGTGTGGTCGGCACGGTGAGCGCGGCGGATCTGGCGGGCACACCCAAACCGAACTCGAAGCTGTACCATATACGCCGCTTCTATTACGACACCGCTGGATCGGCGAATCCGATTGCGATGCAGGGCCTGAAGACACTCGCCGGGGCGTCCCAGATCGTTTTTGGCACCGACGTTCCGTTCGGGACGTCCGCGGCGATCGGAGAGGCTCTGGAGTCGTGCGGGCTCAGCAGACAGGAACTCCGAGCCATAAACCGCGAAAACGCCCTAAGAATTTTGCCGAAATATTCGTGACTTGGGAGCCGCACCAATAGCGGGAACGGGGTGCTGCAGCCTGGCTCAGCCTATGGGCGGCGGAACGGGCTGGGACCCCGCTATCGCAAACTCGGTGGCGCAAAACGACGCTTTAGGACCTGATTCAACTTATGGAATCGACAGGTTGACTTTCGCCGATACCTGCAATAATCTAACCCGAATGTCGTCTGAAAAATCGCGGGTGCCGGCGTCCGGCCGACGGGCTAGTCCACAGTCATAATCCAGTAGCCAGAGGAGGAGTATTGCATGACGTTTTCGAATGCTTGGACGGTCTTAACCCGTGCTACTCGCGTCACCGGAATACTCTGGGTGATTAGCATTGTTCCCCACGCTGCCTTTGGCCAGGCTGTCTCACAAATCAGTGGCACCGTAAAGGATAATTCCGGCGCCGTTATGGCAGGCGTGCAAATCACAGCCACTGAAACGGACACAGACTTTAAACGAACCGCGATCAGCGATGATGCGGGTAATTATGTCCTCACCAATCTGCCGCTCGGGCCGTATCGATTGGAAGCGACCAAGATGGGATTCCGCAGTTACGTGCAGACGGGAATCACCTTGCAAGTGGGCACGGCGCCCGAGATCCCCATCACGATGGCGCTTGGGCAGGTGAGTGAAACCGTTCAGGTGGAAGCAAACGTAAGCCAGGTTGAAACCCGTAGTATCGGCGTCGGCAGCGTCATTGAGACCCAGAGAATTCTCGATCTGCCGCTGAACGGGCGCCAGCCGACGGATCTGATCACGCTTGGCGGATCGTCCGTACAGACCGGCGTATCACCGGGGTATGGTATGCGGACCGGCGCGCTGATCTCGGTGGCTGGTTCAAGCATCGAAGGCGTGCAGTACAATTTCGACGGCGCCCCGCACATTAACACACTCGATGGAAGCGGCATGCCGCTGCCGTTCCCGGATGCGCTTCAAGAATTCAAGGTTTCAACCAGTGTGCAGGACGCCTCCAATAGCGGACATTCCGGCGCCACCGTGAACTCGGTGACCAAGTCCGGGTCCAACGCCTTTCACGGGGATCTGTTCGAGTTTTTGCGCAACTACGACGTCAACGCGCGCGACTTCTTCGCTACCGGCCCGGACGGCCTTAAAAGAAACCAGTTTGGCGGCACGGTGGGCGGACCGATCAAGAAAGACAAGCTGTTCTTCTTCGCGGGTTACCAGGGAACGCTCGTGCGCCAGACTCCGATCGCTACCCAGGAATTTGTGCCTACACCCGATATGCTGCAGGGGAACTTCACGACATTCGCGTCCGCAGCTTGCCAGAATGGCCAGCCATTAACGTTGAGAGGACCCTTCGCCGGCAACCAGATCAGCGCCTCGCTTCTGAGCCCGGCAGCCGTGAACATCGCCAAGCGTCTGCCGCAAGCCCTGAACGGTTGTGGACGCGTTCTTACCGGGATTGTCAATCACGAAAACGACAATCAAAGCGTGACCCGGGTGGACTATCAGGTGAATGCCAAGCACACGCTGTTCGCGCGCTACATGCTTACCAGACAGGAATTCACGGTTCCCTACTCGCTGACACCCGACCCCTTAACCGAGGGCACCCCCGGCTTCAACGATCAGGCTCAATCGGGGACCATCGGCGATACATACGTGGTGAGCCCGAGTATGGTAAATTCCGTGCGGTTCTCAGTGAATCGCATCGCGGCCTTGAAGCCCGGCGCCAACATGTTCGGCGCTTCCGATGTTGGCGTCAACGCGTTCAGCTACGACCCGCATTACTTTTCGCTGAATGTCGTTGGCCAATTCTCCATAGGAAGCACGACGAAAAACGCTTTTTCGTACCAAACCGCCTTCGGCGTCAATGATGATTTCACCGTAACCCACGGATCGCATCTGTTCGCTTTTGGCGGATACTACATGCGCTCGATCGATTGGCTTCTGGCCCAGGCCTTTGCCGATGGGGCCTATACGGTTGCTCCCGGTGCGACAGGGTCCAGCATGGCCGACTTCCTGCTAGGCAATGTTTCGCAGTTGCGGCAAGCCAATCCCAATCCCCTGAACGTGAGGCAGAACTTCTTCTCGCTCTACGCGCAAGATACGTGGAAGATCAATTCCAGACTGACGCTCAATTATGGCATTAACTGGGCGCCGTTCTTTCCCGCGGCGTTTCCACAGGGTGATACTTATAACTTCAGCCTCGCTCGGTTTTATGCAGGCCAGCGAAGCACCGTAATCCCGAACGCGCCGCCCGGCTTTACTTATCCGGGCGATGCCGGATTTCAGGGGAATTCCGGCATCAATTCCCACTGGGGCAATGCCGATCCTCGCGTGGGAATCGCGTGGGATCCGTTTGGCGACGGCAAAACAGCCATTCGGGCCGGCGCCGGCATCGCGCACGACTTCGTAAGCCATAACCAGGTAATCAATAATGAATCCGCGTCTCCATTCCGCTTGACTGTCATCAGTCTGGGTGTGAAGCTAGACAATCCCTACGCGACTTATCCGGGTGGAGATCCTTTTCCTTATAACTACAACAAGAGCAATCCCGTGTTCGCGCCATATGGGACATATCTTCCCGTGCCGCCCGATTTGAGAACCCCCGAACAGTATTCCTGGAACTTCGGTGTACAACGGCAGATCAAACCGAGCTGGTTCGTATCAGCCACCTATTTAGGGACCCACATTATTCACGTGTGGAATGCGGTCGAGCTGAATCCTGCTCAGTATATCCAGGGAAATTGCGTAGCCGGGCAATACGGGCTCACCGCACCCGGGCCGTGCACGACTTCGTCGAACGTGAATCAGCGCCGGCTTCTGAATCTGAATGTTCCCGGAACTCAGCTCGGATACGTTTCGCAATATGACGATGGAGGCACGCAGGGATACAACGGTCTGCTCCTGGCCACCAATTGGCGTTTGGGTAGCAGCGTCAATCTGAATTTCAACTACACGTGGTCGCATTGCATCGGGCTGCCGCTGATCACTTTATTGAACCCTGGCGCGAATTATATCCATCAGGCGTATCAGAACATCGGTCCCGCCGATCGCAACCTGGATGTAGGCGATTGCCTCCAGGATCGGCGACAGGTCGCCAATGTCACTATCGTGGCCCAAACCCCCAGATTCGAGAACCGATTCACACGTCTTATAGGGTCGCGATGGACCCTTGCCTCGACCGTGGTCGCACGCACAGGCGATCCCCTGACAACTAGCGGTACGGGAGGCATCGGGGGAATCGTTACCGGCGCGGCTCCAGATATCGCCACTGGTTTCGGAGGCAACCCTCCAGGCACGCAACGGCCCAACCAGGTCCTGGCCAACGTCTACTCTCCCACTCAAAACCAATCGTGTGGGTCTCCCGGTTCGTTCTGTCTGCAATGGCTGAATCCGGCGGCATTCCAAGCTCCTCCCTTAGGCACATTTGGAAACATGGGCATTAACAGCGTGCGGGGACCAGGGTTCTGGGAATGGGATGAAGCGATATCGAGACAATTCAAGATTCACGAGCAGCAAAGTGTGGAGCTGCGAGTGGAATGTTTCAATCCCACCAACAGCCTTCGGCCCGGCGATCCCGCGATAACCTTGAGTTCACCAAATACGTTTGGCCGCATCCTCAACGATGCGACTCCACCGCCCGG